>NZ_JBGCCS010000121.1:0-1003 GCF_041262645.1 Streptacidiphilus sp. EB129 | reverse complement strand
CGAGCTTCGCTACTCGGAGAGTTGCGCGGTGGCCGCCCCATGACCAGGGGTCATTCCAAGATCCCTGCTACACCACTCGGCGGGACGCCATCCGACACTGGCGGCCTGGCGGAAAGCCCGGCTCGACCGCGGGCCCACCGGCCAGCCGGCGAAAGTCGAACTACGCGACATATTCAACGCGATCCTCTACGTCAACCGCACCGGAATCCCCTGGAAGTACCTCCCGCACGACTTCCCGACTCACGCCTCCGTCTACTACTACTATTCGGCCTGGCGCGACGAGGGAATCTTCGTCCAACTCAACTACGACCTCAGCGGACTGGCCCGGGTAAAGGAAGGCCGCAGGCCCGAGCCGACCGCCTCGGTGATCGACACCCAGAGCGTAAAGACCTCCACCAACGTGCCCCTGAGTAGCCAGGGAGCCGACGCCGCGAAGAAGATCGTCGGCCGGAAGCGGGGCATCCTCACAGACACCGTCGGACTCCTCCTCACCGTAACCGTCACTGCCGCCAGTCTGTCGGAGAACGCCCTGGGAATACGACTCCTCAATCAGGCCAAGAAGACCTACCCCACCATCTCAAAGAGCTGGGTCGACACCGGCTTCAAGAACGCCGTCATCGAGCACGGAGCCAACCTCGGAATCGACGTCGAAGTGGTCAACAGGAAGTCCGACGTCCGCGGCTTTCACGTCGTCAAAAGGCGCTGGGTAGTCGAACGAAGCCTCGGATGGATTATGCTGCGCCGGCGTCTCGCCCGCGACTGCGAGACCCTCCAGGCCAGCTCCGAAGCCATGATCTACATCGCCTCGATCGACACCTCGCCAAGCGCATAACGGACGAGACCACACCAACCTGGCGAGGAACCTACTAGGACATAAAGGGCAACACACTCACCTCAAATGCCCTCTCAGTGGGCGTTTTGGTATCTCTGATCCCATAAATGGCTTATGGTCGCGTCGCTTTGATTACGCTATGCCCGATAGATGAACAACATCCATCCTTCG
>NZ_JBGCCS010000120.1:0-1010 GCF_041262645.1 Streptacidiphilus sp. EB129 | reverse complement strand
GCCTGCCGAGCAGTATTCGACGGTGCTGCTGACGGTGTTGCAGTCCGGCCCGGGGACAACGGTGGCCCCCGGTGGCGCGGTGACCTTGACGAAGGGAGTCGCCTCACCGCCGCTGCGGTCGAAGAGCACCGCGGGACCGTGGTTCTGCATCAGCACCCTGATGGTCGCGTCCCCGCCCGCCACTGCCTTCGCGCTGCCGCCGGTGACGCCGTAGTCGGCCCCGTTCCGGGCGGTCACTATGGCGGACCCGGAGCCCGGGTAGTCGACCAGTTGGACGGTCCCGGGTGGGACAGTGCTCGGCTTTCCGGCGACCAGGCGCTTCAGGCCCAGCGCCGGGTCGGTGCCGCGGTGCCAGCCGCCGCCGGTGAGAGAGGCGTCGCCGGCCGGCTCGGCGGACACGTCCAGGTACGTCCACAGCGCCTGCGGGGTGACCTGGAGCCGGACCGGCTGGGCGAGCGCGACCTTCTCGCCGATCCGCATCATGTCCGTGAACCGGCACACCGCCTGGAGGTCGTACCGGACGCCCCCGCGGACGGTGGTCTGGTACAGGCAGTTCCGGTAGTGCTGGGTGAACCGCAGCCCCGGGGACAGCTGCAGCACCACGTCGGTGCCGGCGGCGGGACGCGTGCCGATGTTGCCGAAGCTGACCGGCTGACTGAAGGTGGCGCCCACCTTGAGGTTCGGGTACCGGCCGAGCGGGTCGAGTTGGTACTCGGGGCCGCCGACGGTGATGACGCCCGAACCGCCCTTGACGACCGCTCCGGCCAGCGTGCCGGACACCGTGTACCGGCCGGTGACGCCCAGCTTCGCGGTCGTGAACGCGGTGACGGTGAAGAGACTGGTTTCCCAGGAGCTGCTGGGGTTCAGCGTCATCTGCTCGGGACAGCTTGCGACCAGGCCGGCCGCGGTGCACTCCGGCGAGAACGTCACGGTGCCGACCTTCGCCAGGCCGCGGGCGTCGACGGTGACCAGGACGGTCGGCGTGCCGAGATCGTGGTCGGCGATCCAGT
>NZ_JBGCCS010000119.1:0-1055 GCF_041262645.1 Streptacidiphilus sp. EB129 | reverse complement strand
ATGCCCTGCTGGATCTTGGACTTCAGGGTGTTCCAGTTGGCGTTGGTCGGGTAGACCACCGAGTTGGGGACGGTGGCCAGGAACCCGGCCGCGACCGGGTCCTTGGCCGACAGCGCGGTCGAGGCCGAGGTGGTGGCCGGCAGCAGGTTGTACTCGTTGTCGAACTGGATCTGGTACTGGTCGGCGTAGGCGAAGTCCAGGAACTGCTTGATCTGGTCCGCGTGCCCGCCGTTCTTGAACGCGGTGATGTCGTCGTGCACCGCAAGGGCCTTGGTCAGCGGACCGGTCTTGCCCGGCATCGTGGCCACCCCCCAGTCGGAGGTCTGCAGCTTGCCCGCCGCGGTGATGATCGGGATCAGCGCCCCGGACCCACCCGCCATGCCGACCTGGCCGGCCGCGAAGTCCGACCAGATGGTCTTGCGGTCGGTGGTGGCCGGACCCGGCTGGGTGTCACCGGCCTTGACCAGAGAGGTCAGGAAGTTGAACGTGTCGATGTTCGACGCCGAGTTCAACGCGTACTTGCCCGCATCGTCCACGTACCCGCCGCCGTTGCCCAGCATCCACATGAACGACTCCGCCTGCGCCTCCTCCGCGCCCAGCGGCAGCCCGTAGCCGATGTCACCGCCGCCCAGCGCCTTGATCTTGGCGGCGTCGGTCTGCAGGTCGGCCCAGGTGGTCGGCGCGGCGGCGATCTTCGCGGCCGCGAACAGCTTCTTGTTGTAGAACATCGCCCGCGCGCTGGTGGTGAACGGCGCCCCGTAGGCCACCCCGTCGCTCTGCTCCTGCTTGGCGAACACCGGGATCAGGTTGCTGATCGTGCCGGCCGACATCACATCGGTCAGCGGGTACAGCAGCCCGTTCGCGGCCAGCTCCTGCGGCGCGTCACCCAGCAGGATGTCCGGGTACTGCTTGTTCTGGATCATCGTGCCGACCTGGTCCCAGTTCGTCCACGCGATCGTCTGCACCTGCACCGTGATACCCGGATGCGCCGCATGGAACGCGTCCGCGATCCCCTGCCAATACGTCTGCGACGAGTTCGCCGTCCCCGCCGTCCC
>NZ_JBGCCS010000118.1:0-1095 GCF_041262645.1 Streptacidiphilus sp. EB129 | reverse complement strand
TTCCCAAGTAGCACGGAGCCCGAGAAATTCCGTGTGAATCTGGCGGGACCACCCGCTAAGCCTAAATATTCCCTAGTGACCGATAGCGGACAGTACCGTGAGGGAATGGTGAAAAGTACCGCGGGAGCGGAGTGAAATAGTACCTGAAACCGTGTGCCTACAAGCCGTGGGAGCGTCGCAGCGTGTGCTTGCACACAGCTGTCGTGACTGCGTGCCTTTTGAAGAATGAGCCTGCGAGTTTGCGGTGTGTTGCGAGGTTAACCCGTGTGGGGTAGCCGTAGCGAAAGCGAGTCCGAATAGGGCGGTTGAGTAGCGCGCCCAAGACCCGAAGCGGAGTGATCTAGCCATGGGCAGGTTGAAGCGCGGGTAAGACCGTGTGGAGGACCGAACCCACCAGGGTTGAAAACCTGGGGGATGACCTGTGGTTAGGGGTGAAAGGCCAATCAAACTCCGTGATAGCTGGTTCTCCCCGAAATGCATTTAGGTGCAGCGTCGTGTGTTTCTTGCCGGAGGTAGAGCACTGGATAGGCGATGGGCCCCACCGGGTTACTGACCTTAGCCAAACTCCGAATGCCGGTAAGTGAGAGCGCGGCAGTGAGACTGTGGGGGATAAGCTCCATGGTCGAGAGGGAAACAGCCCAGAACACCGGCTAAGGCCCCTAAGCGTGTGCTAAGTGGGAAAGGATGTGGAGTCGCAGAGACAACCAGGAGGTTGGCTTAGAAGCAGCCACCCTTTAAAGAGTGCGTAATAGCTCACTGGTCAAGTGATTCCGCGCCGACAATGTAGCGGGGCTCAAGTACACCGCCGAAGCCGTGTCATTGCAGCTTAACCCCCAACGGGGGCTGTGATGGGTAGGGGAGCGTCGTGTGCCGGGTGAAGCGGCGGCGGAAGCCAGTCGTGGACGGTTCACGAGTGAGAATGCAGGCATGAGTAGCGATACAAGAGTGGGAAACTCTTGCGCCGATTGACCAAGGGTTCCTGGGTCAAGCTGATCTGCCCAGGGTAAGTCGGGACCTAAGGCGAGGCCGACAGGCGTAGTCGATGGACAACGGGTTGATATTCCCGTACCCGCTTTGAAGCGCCAACGTCGAACC
>NZ_JBGCCS010000117.1:0-1100 GCF_041262645.1 Streptacidiphilus sp. EB129 | reverse complement strand
AGAGGGCGTTTGAGGTAGGCGGATTGCCCTTTATGTCTTAGTAGGTTCCTCGCCAGCTTGGTGTGGTTTCGTCCGTTATGCGCTTGGTTAGGTTGTCGATCGAGGCAATGTGGATCATGGCTTCGGAGCTGGCCGGGAGGGTCTCGTAGTCGCGGGTGAGGCGGCGGCGCTGCATGATCCACCCCAGGCTTCGTTCGACTACCCACCGTCTTTTCACCACGTGGAATCCGGGGATGTCGGACTTCCGGTGGACGACTTCGACGTCGATGCCCAGGGTGGCGCCGTGCTCGATCATGGCGTTCTTGAAGCCGGTGTCGACCCAGCTCTTGGAGATGCTGGGGTAGGTCTTCTTGGCCTGGTTGAGGAGGCGTATTCCCAGGGCGTTCTCGGACAGGCTCGCGGCGGTGACGGTCACGGCGAGGATGAGCCCGATGGTGTCAGTGAGGATGCCTCGCTTGCGGCCGACGATTTTCTTCGCGGCGTCGGTTCCCTGGCTGGTCAAGGGCACGTTGGTGGAGGTCTTCACGCTCTGGGTGTCGATCACGGAGGCGGTCGGCTCGGGCTTGCGTCCTTCCTTTACTCGGGCCAATCCGGTGAGGTCGTAGTTGAGTTGGGCGAAGAGCCCCTCGTCACGCCAGACAGCGTAGTAGGCGTAGACGGTGCCGTGGTTCGGGAAGTCGTGCGGGAGGTACTTCCAGGGGATTCCGGTGCGGTTGACGTAGAGGATCGCGTTGAACACGTCGCGCAGTTCGACCTTTGCCGGCTGGCTGGTCGGCCGTCGGTCGAGCCGGGCCTTTCTCCAGGCCGTCAGTTTCGGCTCGATCAGGGCCCATCGGGCGTCGGACAGATCGCTCGGGTACGGCTTGCGCTCGGTCATGACACAGCGTCAGCACCGATGGGGCGGAGGATCCCGTTCCACTGCCAGATCGGCGTTTCTATGACTTCTTCAAACCAGACGGACTTCAGGGAACATATACGGCTAAGACGGGTAGCCGATCGTCTGATCGAAGGATGGATGTTGTTCATCTATCGGGCATAGCGTAATCAAAGCGACGCGACCATAAGCCATTTATGGGATCAGAGATACCAAAACGCCCACT
>NZ_JBGCCS010000116.1:0-1147 GCF_041262645.1 Streptacidiphilus sp. EB129 | reverse complement strand
GCTGACGGCGACGGTGGGTTCGCCGGAGGGCACACCGTCCTGCTGCATCTGCTCGGCCAGCTTCAACGCCTCCTCGATCAGCGTCTCCACGATCTTCGACTCCGGCACGGTCTTGATCACCTCGCCCTTCACAAAGATCTGACCCTTGCCATTGCCCGACGCCACCCCCAGATCCGCCTCACGCGCCTCACCGGGACCATTCACCACACACCCCATCACCGCCACCCGCAACGGCACCTCCATCCCCTCAAGCCCCGCCGTGACCTCCTCCGCCAGCTTGTACACATCCACCTGCGCCCGACCACACGACGGACACGACACGATCTCCAGACCCCGCCGACGCAGATTCAACGACTCCAGAATCTGGTTACCAACCTTGATCTCCTCCGCCGGCGGAGCCGACAACGACACCCGGATCGTGTCCCCGATCCCCTCCGACAACAACGCACCGAACGCCACCGCCGACTTGATCGTCCCCTGGAACGCCGGACCCGCCTCGGTCACCCCCAGATGCAACGGATAGTCACACGCCGCCGCCAACTGCCGGTACGCCGCGATCATCACCACCGGATCGTTGTGCTTCACCGAGATCTTGATGTCCCGAAAACCGTGCTCCTCGAACAGCGAGCACTCCCACAACGCCGACTCCACCAAAGCCTCCGGCGTCGCCCGCCCGTACTTCTCCAGCAGACGCCGGTCCAACGACCCCGCGTTCACCCCGATCCGGATCGGCACCCCGGCATCCGAGGCCGCCTTCGCGATCTCCTTGACCTGATCGTCGAACTGGCGGATGTTCCCGGGGTTCACCCGCACCGCCGCACACCCCGCATCGATCGCCGCGAACACGTACTTCGGCTGGAAGTGAATATCCGCGATCACCGGGATCTGCGACTTCCTCGCGATCGTCGCCAACGCGTCCGCATCGTCCTGCGACGGGCACGCCACCCGCACGATCTGACACCCGGACGCGGTCAGCTCCGCGATCTGCTGCAGGGTCGCATTGATGTCCGAAGTCACCGTCGTGGTCATGGACTGCACCGAAATCGGCGCGTCCCCACCCACCGGGACACTCCCGACCATGATCTGACGGCTCTTCCGCCGCACGGCGAGCGGCTTGAGCGGCGTGGACGGCATTCCGAGCGAGATC
>NZ_JBGCCS010000114.1:0-1218 GCF_041262645.1 Streptacidiphilus sp. EB129 | reverse complement strand
GGTGAACTCAACCGGTCAGCGCAACAGTGCTGTGATCCTATCGGCTGGGGTGTCGTAGTCGAGTGTTTTCCGAGGTCGTCGGTTGAGGCGTTCGGCTATACGGTCGAGGTCCTGCTGGGTGTGGCCGGCCATCGTGGTGCGCTTGGGGAAGTACTGGCGCAGGAGGCGGTTGGTGTTCTCGTTGGTGCCGCGCTGCCAGGGGCTCTGCGGGTCGGCGAAGTAGACGGCCAGGCCGGTGGCTGCGGTGATGTTCTTGTGTGCGGCCAGTTCCATGCCGCGGTCCCAGGTCAGGGTCTTGCGCAGGTGGACAGGCAGGGTCAGCATCGCGGCGGAGACCCGGGCGGTGACGGTGGCGGTGTCCCGACCGTCCAGTTGGACGAGCAGGGTGAAGCGGGTGGTCCGCTCGACGAGGGTGGCAATCTGGGTGACTCCGCTGCCCATGACCAGGTCTCCCTCCCAGTGCCCGGGGACGAGGCGGTCGCGCACTTCAGCGGGCCGCTCGTGGATAGGGGTCGCCTCCTTGATCTGCGAGCGCCACTGGCCGGTGACGGTGTTGTGGATGTTGCGGCGGGTCGGGCGTCCCGAACGCAGGTGCTGCTGAAGGGACTTGGCCAGTACGCCACGGGCCTGCATGAACAGGGATTTGTAGATGGTCTCGTGACTGATCCGCATCCCGGGGTCGTCGGGATGCGCCTTCGCCAGGTGGCCGGCTATCTGCTCGGGCGACCAGTCGTCGGCCAGGCGAGCGGCGACCACGTCCCGCAGGGGCTCGTTCAGGGCCAGCAGGCAGAGCTTGGGCCGCCGGGCGCGTTGCCATGCCCGGTCCTCCGCGTCGACGGCCCGGTAGCGCTCAGTGCCCTTGTTGCGGCCGATCTCCCGGCTGATGGTGGAGGCGGCTCGTCCCAGGGACCGGGCGATCGCGCGCATCGAGTCCCCGCGGGCCAGACCCCGGGAGATCAGCTCGCGTTCGCTGTCGGTCAGGAACCCGGGCCGACGCGAGCGGACCGGCGGGACGTAGCCGCCGTTCGACTTGAGGATCGTGAAGACCGAGCCGGGTGGCCGACCCAGGGCCCGGGAGATCTCACTGATCGACTCGCCGGCCTTCCAGCGGTCCCACAACTCGCGCTTCTGTGCATCCGACATCCCCGGACGACCCATCCTTGCCATACGCCACACCCTCTCCTACCTGGGGTGTTGCGCTGACCGGTTGAGTTCACC
>NZ_JBGCCS010000113.1:0-1227 GCF_041262645.1 Streptacidiphilus sp. EB129 | reverse complement strand
GGCGATGCCGATCCACAGGTCGGCCTTCTCGTACTTCATGAAGCGGGGGGTGATCCGCTTGTCGATGACGTAGGACTGCTGGAAGAACAGCTGCCAGGGGGCGACGGTGGTGCCGACGATGCCGATGATCAGGAGCATCACGGTGGAGAGCTGGCCGGAGCCGCCGGGCATGGTGGGGACCGCGAAGTCGTGGGCCATCTGGCTGGCGGCGGGGTGGACCATGAAGTAGATCGGGATCAGCAGCAGGGATCCGGCGCACAGGGCGATGGCGATGCGTTCGAAGCGGCGGAAGGAGCCGGTGAAGCCGGAGGCGATGATGATGGCGGCGGCCAGGACCACGGAGGCGGCCTTGGGCAGGCCGAGGTAGCCGGAGGCCAGGGTGATCCCGATGAACTCGGTGACCAGGGTGAGCGCGTTGAGCAGGAACAGGTCGATGACGCTGAAGGCGCCCCAGAACCTGCCGAAGCGTTCCAGGATCAGGCGGGCGTGGCCGACGCCGGTGACCGCGCCGAGGCGCAGCACCATTTCCTGGTTGATGTAGAGGACGGGGACCAGCAGCAGCAGGGTCCACAGCAGGTGGGTGCCGTAGTTCTGGCCGGCCTGGCCGTAGGTGGCGAAGGCGCCGGCGTCGTTGTCGCCGACCATGACGATCAGGCCGGGGCCCACGATCGCCAGCAGCGTCTTGACCTTGGCGGACAGCCCGTGCCGCGGGGCGTGGTCGTCCAGCCGGATGGTGCCCAGCGCGCCCTTGATGTCACCGACGTGGGCGTCGTCCAGGACGGCGGCGCGGACCGCGGCGCCGGAGTCGATCGTGGTGGTCATGATGGGTTCCCTCCCTGCCCCTGACGGGGCCGTGCGGAGGGCATGCAGCATCCAACAACCCTGCAGCGCAAGCGCGTTGCAGGTGGAAACGCTCCTGCTGAGGAGCGTGGAAGAAGATGGTTACCGCATGCCGGAAGAAGGCGAGGACAAGCGGGTGCGGGGCCGTTTGTGGCCCGGACTACTGCAGTCCATATCTCGCCTCCCTCCGTTGGGGGCGCAGCCGTGCGCCCGAGCGGCAGGGGGTTACGCCGGGCCTCGATCCCGGCACACCCCAACTCGTCAGAGCTTTGGCACTCCACGGCGTAGCGCGAGGCCCGGCTTCATCGCCTGGCCCGCCTGCGCAGCCACTTGGCCTCAACCCTTAGGTCGGGAAGAGGTGTCCTGATCCGGAGCGTCTCTCGACGG
>NZ_JBGCCS010000112.1:0-1255 GCF_041262645.1 Streptacidiphilus sp. EB129 | reverse complement strand
GGTGTGTGGGCGTCACTGGTAGCAGGACCGGACATAGCCGATGTCGACCCGTCCGCTGCTGCGTTGCGCCATGCACGTCGCCGGGTCGGTTCAGCCCCACTGGTGGAGCTGTTCGACCAGCTCAAGGGTGTTGTTGCCGGTCCCGACGCAGTAGGAGCGTGGTGGCGCGGCCTGCGGACGGTGGCCTGGGACGGGACGGCGATCCACGTCGCGGACAGTGCGGCGAACGCCGCCTACTGCGGTCGGGTCGTGGGTACCAACGGGACAGGCGGGTTCCCGCTGATTCGATTGTCCGCTCTGGTCGAGTGCGGGACCAGGGCCCTGATCGATGCTGTCGCTGGACCGTGGAAGCAGCCCGAACAGGAGCAGGCGCGGGTCCTGTGCCGGGCACTGCGGCCGGGGATGCTGCTGATGGCCGATCGGGCTAGCAAGGGCTTCGAGTTGACCCGCACGACGGCCGCGACGGGCGCGCACCTGCTGTGGCGGATCAGTTCGGACCGAGTGCCGCCGGTGCTGTGGCCACTGCCGGACGGCACCTACCTATCCATGGCCACCGCGCCAAACGAGCGGGCTCGCCTGGCGCGCTGGGCTCGTCACCGTCGTGGGGTCCCGCCGCAGGTCGAAGGCGTGACTATACGTGTAATCGAAGCTACCGTTCTTGTCCGCGCCCGAGACGGCCGCATGAAGACCAGCGAACTGAGACTGATCACCACGCTCCTGGACCACGAGCTCTATCCGGCCGGCGAGCTCGCGGTTCTTTATCATCAAAGATGGGAGGTCGAAACTTCCTATTTCGGGCTAAAGGTCACCCTTCGCGGATCGGGACGGGTACTCCGATCCCATAGCGTCGATGGCGTCCGACAGGAGCTCTACGGACTGCTCGTGATCTACCAGGCCGCCCGCCGCATCGCCGCAGACACCGCTATGGATGCGGGTATCGACCCCGATCGGATCTCACTGACCGTCACCCTCCGTACTGCACGCCACACAGTGGTCAACGCAACGGGGGCCCACGCTGATCCCGGCAGACCGCCGACCCCGCAGATCCGCGCAGCGATCCTGCATCCACGCGAACTCGGACCGAAACGCCGTCGCGCCCGCATTCTCCCGCGCCGGGTCAAACGCACCATCTCCAACTACGCATACAGCCCCACCAGGAAGGACCTGCCGATGTTGGACATCAAGATCTCCATCATCCTGAACCCAACAAGCCCGATTTGACAGCTGGTTGACCCGTCAAACTTCCCGGCATTGG
>NZ_JBGCCS010000111.1:0-1271 GCF_041262645.1 Streptacidiphilus sp. EB129 | reverse complement strand
TCGAGCCAGTAGCGGGTGCGTTGGAAGGCGTAGGTCGGCAGGTCCACCATCCGACGACCCGAACCGATCACCGCCTTCCAGTCCACCTCCACCCCACGCACAAACACCTCCGCCAACGACCTCACAAACCGCTCCATCCCCCCCTCACCACGCCGCAACGACCCCACCACCACCGACGGCACCTCACACGACGCCTCCACCACCTCCTGCACACCCACCGTCAACACCGGATGCGCACTGCACTCCACAAACACCCGAACCCCATCCGCCACCAACCCCTCCACCACCGACGCAAACTCCACCCGCTCCCGCAAATTCCTAAACCAATACTCACCACCACCCACCTCAACACCACCCACACCACCACCCACCGACGAACGCCACTCCACCACCCCCACCCGCGGACGCACACCCCCCAACACCCCCAACAACTCCCCACGCAACCCCTCCACATGCACCGAATGCGACGCATAATCCACCTCCACCCGCCGCACCCGCACCCCCAACCCACCCACCCACTCCACAAACTCCCCAGCCGCCCCCACATCCCCCGACACCACCACCGACGACACACCATTCACCGCCGCCACCACCAACCGACCACCCCACCGACCCAACCACCCCTCCACCACACCCACCGACGCCCCCACCGACACCATCGCCCCCGAACCCGCCAACCCCACCAACGCCCGCGAACGCAACGCCACCACCCGCGCCCCATCCTCCAACGACAACACCCCCGCCACACACGCCGCCGCAATCTCCCCCTGCGAATGCCCCACCACCACATCCGGCACCACACCACACGCCCGCCACAAACCCGCCAACCCCACCATCACCGCCCACGACACCGGCTGCACCACATCCACCCGATCCAACGACGGCGCCCCCACCTCACCCCGCAACACACCCAACAACGACCACCCCACAAACGGCTCCAACGCCCGCTCACACTCACCCAACAACCCCGCAAACACCCCCGACGACTCCAACAAACCCACCGCCATCCCCACCCACTGCGCCCCCTGACCCGGAAACACAAACGCCACCCGACCACCCACATCCGCCACCCCACGCACCACACCACCACCCACAACGCCACTCACACCACCATTACCACCGACACCCACACCACCACCGACACCCACACCACCACCCGCCAACACACCCAACCCACCCACCAACCCACCCACACCCGAACCCACCACCACCGCACGCTCACCCAACAACGCCCGCGACCCCACCAACGACCACGCCACATCACCCACACC
>NZ_JBGCCS010000110.1:0-1320 GCF_041262645.1 Streptacidiphilus sp. EB129 | reverse complement strand
GTGTTGTTCACGGGTCAGGGTGCGCAGTGGGCGGGGATGGGGCGTGAGTTGTATGCCGCGTTTCCGGTGTTCGCGGCTGTGTTGGATGAGGTGTGCGCGGAGTTCGGCCCTGGCCTGCGTGAGGTGATGTTCGGTGGGGTGGGTTTGGATGAGACGGGGTGGACGCAGCCGGCGTTGTTTGCGTTCGAGGTGGCTGCGTACCGTCTGGTCGAGTCGTGGGGCGTGGAGGCCGACTATCTTCTGGGTCATTCGATCGGTGAGTTGGCGGCAGCCCATGTGGCGGGGGTGTGGTCGCTGCCCGACGCCTGTCGGGTGGTGGCTGCGCGGGGTCGGTTGATGCAGGCGTTGCCTGCGGGTGGTGCGATGGTCGCGGTTGAGGCGACCGAGGACGAGGTACTGCCGCTGCTGACCGATGGCGTGAGTATTGCGGCGGTCAACGGTCCCACCTCGGTGGTGGTTTCGGGTGACGAGGACGAGGTCGACCGTATCGCCGCGCACTTCACCGGGGCGGGTCGTCGTACTCGGCGTCTGCGGGTGAGTCATGCGTTCCACTCGTCCCGGATGGACGCGATGCTGGACGACTTCCGTGCGGTGCTTGAGGGCGTTGAGTTCTCGCGTCCGCAGATTGAAATCGTGTCGAATGTGACGGGCCGTCTCGCCACGGTCGAGGAACTCACGTCGCCCGCCTACTGGCTGGCGCAGGTGCGCGGTGCGGTACGCTTCGCCGATGGCGTACGGGAACTGGCGGACCGGGGGGTCACCCACTTCGTGGAGGTCGGCCCGGACGGAGTGCTGTCGGCGTTGGTGGCTGACCTGTCGGTGGGAACTGCAGTTCCGGTTGCCCGACGTGAGCGTGAGGGTGAGCGGGCCGCGTTGGAGGCGTTGGCGCGGCTGTATGTGTCCGGGGTTCGGGTGGACTGGGCTGCGGTGATCGGTGGCGGTCGGCGGGTGGAACTGCCGACGTATGCCTTCCAGCACGAGCGGTACTGGCCGACGGCGGCCAAGAGGGAAGCGTCCGTCGACGACAGCGGCTTCTGGGAGCTGGTGAAGAGCCGTGGTCTGGCAGAGCTGAGCGCGGAATCCGGAGTGGATGGCGAAGCCTTGGAGCGAGTGGTGCCGGCCCTGTCGGCTTGGCACGAGCGCATGGTGACGCGGAACGCAGTGACGGGCTGGCAGTACCGCGAGACCTGGGAGCCGATCGCCGCGAGCGCAGCCTCCGCTCGTACCGGGGATTGGCTGGTCGTGGCGACGGAGGGGGCTGATGCGTCTGAGGTGGTTGTGGGCCTGGGCGCCGGAACGCGGTTGGTGACTGTGGATGGG
>NZ_JBGCCS010000109.1:0-1336 GCF_041262645.1 Streptacidiphilus sp. EB129 | reverse complement strand
TGTACCAGCGGGCCCGGGTTCGGTGTTCGTCGGTGTCGGCGGGGTGGTGGCCGGTCAGCGTGTACCAGGCGATCACCACGGTGTAGGCGAGCAGGCCGAAGGGGACGGTGCGCTCCACCGCGCTTGGGGTGCGGTTTCGGGCTTCGCCGACGCCCAGGGTCTGGCGGGCGTCGTGGAACGCGGTCTCGATCGACCAGCGTGCCGCGTAGCGTTCCACGATCTGCTCGGGCGGGCTGATCAGGTCGGTGGTGACCAGGGCCGCGCCGTAGCCGCGGTCCAGCGCCGTCCCGGGGCCGCAGTTCTCGTCCCAGACGAGCACGACGCGCACGGGCTGGCTGTGGAAGGAGCCGTACCACAGGCAGACGCGGTCGGCGATCAGGACGGTGTCGGTGCGTCCGTAGCGCTGGACTTTGACGCGTCGCCAGTCCAGGAGTTGCGACAGCTCCGCCGGGGTGCCCAGGCGCGACCCACGGGTGCGGGGGCGTCCCTTGCGGCCCGTGCGCGGTGGCGGGAGTTCGTGCAGGACGGAGGTGGTCTTCAGGCGGCTGGTCCAGGTGATAGCCGGCGCCAGGCCGCGCAGGTGCTCGCCCGCGTACGCCGCATCACCGACCGCATGAACGGTGCGGTCGGGGAAGCGGGCGGCGATGAGCTCGGTCATCTCGCGGGCCAGGGCGATCTTCCCGGTGCGGCGTGGCCGCCACAGCCTGGCCAGCACCGGCAGGCACACCGGGCGGGTCAGGAACGGGACCGTGACCACCAGGCCGGCCACCACCCAGCAGTTCCCGAACCCGGCCGGCCGGGGCCCCTTGGCGGCACCGTCGTGCTGCCAGGCCGCACCGAACACCTTGCGCCCGGAACGCTTGAACAACGTGTCGTCCACCGCGACCACCAGCGCTGCCCCCGGTGGCAGAAGGCGTTCGACGACCAGGCCGGCCAGGGCCAGGCCGACCTCGTCGACCGACCAGCGGGCACTGGAGAACAAGCGGTGGGCCCGGGTGTGATGCCACAGCCGCTCCAGCCCGGAGCCCAGGAGCATCCCGCAGACCGTGCGGCGCCGGGTCTGCGCGATCATCCCGGTCAGCAGCACACAGAAGGTCCGGAACGTCGGCGCGGTGAAGCAGGAACGACAGACCAGCAGAAGAGCGGACAGCGACGGCGGTATCGTCTTTTCAGGAAGCATCGGCGGATCACTCTCACCAGGGTGAAACAGACACCGCCGATGCTTCTTTGAATCCGCCACCAGCCCTACCCAGCAAGGGCTTTCACCACCCGATCCAGCTACGGACCGAACACCAGTTCATCACATCGGTGATCCAAAAAGTGCGAAACACGAGGG
>NZ_JBGCCS010000108.1:0-1358 GCF_041262645.1 Streptacidiphilus sp. EB129 | reverse complement strand
GGGGCTTCCCCCCAATCGGTGGACATCACGGACACTGGATCTCGTGGATTCAGAGGAAGAGATGGCACCGATGGTGCACAAGTACTACTCAGCGGAGTTTCGCGCTGATGCTGTAGCGCTGTACTGCTCCGATCCGTCGTTGACGTATGCGCAGGTCGCGCGGGATCTGGGCATGCACGCGGAGTCGCTGCGGCAGTGGGTGCGGGCGGCGGGCGCCGCGCCTGGGCCGGACGGCCTCCTCCCTGGTGGCACCGGCCCCGGGGCCGCTGCGGCGCCGACGACGCCCGAGGAGCGCATCGCGCGCCTGGAGGCCGAGAACGCGGCCCTGCGGACGGAGAACACCGGCCTTCGCAAGGACCGGGAGATCCTCGCGGTCGAGCGTGACATCCTGCGGAAGGCCACGAAGTATTTCGCCGCAGAGACGAACTGGTGAGCCGCTTCCAGTTCGTTGACGACCACAGTGAGACCTACGAGGTCAAGCGGCTGTGCCAGGTGATGGAGGTCCAGCGCTCCAGCTACTACAAGTGGCGCGCCGGCGCACGGGCCCGCGCGGAGCGCGAGCGGGCCGACACCGCTCTGGCGACACGGATCAGGCGGGTGCACGCCGAGTCCGACGAGGCGTACGGTTCCCCGCGCATCACCGCCGACCTGCGCGAGGACGGGCACGTGGTGAACGAGAAGAGAGTCGCCCGGGTGATGCGGAAGTTCGGCATCGTCGGCACCCACCTGCGCAAGAAGGTCCGCACCACTGTCCCGGAGCCCTCGGCGACCCCGGTGCCGGACCTGTTCGGCCGCGACTTCTCTGCTCCCGCGCCGAACCTCAAGTACATGGGCGACATCACCTATCTACCGGTCGGGGACGGGCAGTTCCTGTATCTGGCGACCGTGCTGGACTGCTTCAGCAAGCGCGTCGTCGGCTGGTCGATAGCCGACCACATGCGCACCGACCTGATCGCCGACGCCCTCACGATGGCCGCCGCGACCCGCGGCACCCTGGACGGCGCGATCTTCCACTCCGACCACGGGGCCCAGTACACGAGTCGCCAATTCGCCTCTCTGTGCGCGGAGTTGGGTGTGACCCAGTCCATGGGAGCCGTCGGCACCAGCGCCGACAACGCGGCCTGCGAGAGCTTCCATGCCTCACTGAAACGCGAACTCCTCAAGGGCGCGCGCCGCTGGCCCGGGGCCCGGGCCAGCCGGGCGGCTGTCTTCCGCTGGCTGAACAGGTACAACACCTGGCGCAGGCACTCGGCCAACGGCCAGCTCAGCCCCGTCGCCTACGAGCAGCGCCAATCAGCTACCCTGACACTCGCCGCATAACCACACAAACCCGTGTCCACCATCCGGGGTGAAGCCCC
>NZ_JBGCCS010000107.1:0-1404 GCF_041262645.1 Streptacidiphilus sp. EB129 | reverse complement strand
GGCTCTTCTGCTGGACCTGTGGGTGTGATCATGCGGGTTGGCGGCGGGGCAGGGTGGGTCTGTTGCCGCCGAGGCAGAGTATGACGAGCGCGATGACGGCGTCGGCGCTGCGGAAGCCGAAGCGGCGGCGGATGATCAGGCGGGTCTTGGTGTTGGTCGACTCGATCAGGCCGTTGCTCAACTGCTCGGCGACGGCGGCCACGATGGCGTCGTAGTGCCGCTTGATCTTCCTCCGCAGGTCCAGGAAGGCGGGGATGCGGCAGCGCTGGGCCCAAGCGAGCCAGCGGTCCAGCGCGGCGACAGCGGCGGCCAGCCCCTCGGTCCTCGCGATCCGGTAGATCGTCCGCAGGCCCTCCTTGAGCAGGTAGGCGCGGTGCAGGCGGGGGTCGTTGGCGGCGATCCAGGCCAGTTTCGCGTTCTGCCGTTCGGTGAGGTCCTCGGGGTTCTTCCACAGCGCGTGACGCGAGTGCTTGAGCCTGCGGGCCAGCTCGGGGTCTGCGGCCCCGCGCCGGGCCCGGTTCCACGAGGCGCGGCGTTCCTCGTCCAGCGCGTCGGTGGCCCAGGCCACGACGTGGAAGGGGTCCATCGCGCGGATCGCGTTCGGGGCACGCTCGGCCACGACATCCGCGATCCACTCCGCGCCGTCCGCGCTGATATGCGTGAGCCGGTGGGCCCGCTGCTGGCCGAGCGCGTCGAAGAAGGAGCGCGGGACATCCTTGCCGTGGCCGTCGGACATCCACACGACGTGCCGGGTGTCGTGGTCGACGACGACGGTCATGTACTTCTGGCCCTTGCGATAGCTGATCTCGTCGATCCCGATCCGGCACAGGCCGGCGAGGCGGTCGATCCCGGCATCGGCGTCGCGTTGGTAGCGGGTGAGGATGGAGCCGACGGTGCGCCAGGCGATCCGCATCAGCTGCGCGGTCGCCGACTTCGAGCACTCGGTGGCCAGCCAGGCGACCTGCTGGTCGAAGTCGTAGGTGTGTCCGGCGTCGTGGCGCGCCCAGGGCACCGCGGCCACCACCACGCCGTGGCGCCGGCAGGACACCCGTGGCGCGTCGGCCTCCGGGTACAGCGGGAGCCCGGCGGCGTCCAGGTGCCGCCAGCGCCTGCGTCCGGCCCCGGCATCGAACCGCGGGCAGCGGCTGCCACAGATCCCGCACCGGCGACGCGCCCGGGCCCTCGGCCGCACCGCGACCACCATGACCTGCGCTTCCTCATCGAACCAGGCGTCCTCCGGCACCGCCTCCTCGCATCCGACCAGGTTCCTCAATACCGTGGTGAACCGCACGCCGTTCTCCCCGCGCGTTCGATCTCAGGCTTCAGCACCTCAAGATCTGCACGGGGGACGGCGTGTACTGCGTCAGGCGCTCCGAGCCGACCCACAGATGGAGCAGAAGAGCC
>NZ_JBGCCS010000106.1:0-1415 GCF_041262645.1 Streptacidiphilus sp. EB129 | reverse complement strand
ACACAGTGGACGCGTAGCAACTATGGACAAGCCCTCGGCCTATTAGTACCGGTCAGCTCCACCCCTTACAGGGCTTCCACATCCGGCCTATCAACCCAGTCGTCTACTGGGAGCCTTACCCACTCGATGGTGGTGGGAGTCCTCATCTCGAAGCAGGCTTCCCGCTTAGATGCTTTCAGCGGTTATCCCTCCCGAACGTAGCCAACCAGCCATGCCCTTGGCAGGACAACTGGCACACCAGAGGTTCGTCCGTCCCGGTCCTCTCGTACTAGGGACAGCCCTTCTCAAGACTCCTGCGCGCGCAGCGGATAGGGACCGAACTGTCTCACGACGTTCTAAACCCAGCTCGCGTACCGCTTTAATGGGCGAACAGCCCAACCCTTGGGACCTACTCCAGCCCCAGGATGCGACGAGCCGACATCGAGGTGCCAAACCATCCCGTCGATATGGACTCTTGGGGAAGATCAGCCTGTTATCCCCGGGGTACCTTTTATCCGTTGAGCGACGGCGCTTCCACAAGCCACCGCCGGATCACTAGTCCCTGCTTTCGCACCTGCTCGACCCGTCGGTCTCACAGTCAAGCTCCCTTGTGCACTTACACTCAACACCTGATTGCCAACCAGGCTGAGGGAACCTTTGGGCGCCTCCGTTACATTTTAGGAGGCAACCGCCCCAGTTAAACTACCCACCAGACACTGTCCCTGATCCGGATCACGGACCCAGGTTAGACATCCAGCACGACCAGAGTGGTATTTCAACGACGACTCCACAACCACTGGCGTGGCCGCTTCACAGTCTCCCACCTATCCTACACAAGCCGAACCGAACACCAATATCAAGCTATAGTAAAGGTCCCGGGGTCTTTCCGTCCTGCTGCGCGAAACGAGCATCTTTACTCGTAATGCAATTTCACCGGGCCTATGGTTGAGACAGTCGAGAAGTCGTTACGCCATTCGTGCAGGTCGGAACTTACCCGACAAGGAATTTCGCTACCTTAGGATGGTTATAGTTACCACCGCCGTTTACTGGCGCTTAAGTTCTCAGCCTCGCCCCGTCGAAACAGAGCTAACCGGTCCCCTTAACGTTCCAGCACCGGGCAGGCGTCAGTCCGTATACATCGCCTTACGGCTTCGCACGGACCTGTGTTTTTAGTAAACAGTCGCTTCTCGCTGGTCTCTGCGGCCGGCCCCAGCTCGGAGTGCAAGACTCGTCACCAGTTCCGGCCCCCCTTCTCCCGAAGTTACGGGGGCATTTTGCCGAGTTCCTTAACCATAGTTCACCCGAACGCCTCGGTATTCTCTACCTGACCACCTGAGTCGGTTTGGGGTACGGGCCGCCATGAAACTCGCTAGAGGCTTTTCTCGACAGCATAGGATCATCCACTTCACCACAATCGGCTCGGCATCAGGTCTCAG
>NZ_JBGCCS010000105.1:0-1538 GCF_041262645.1 Streptacidiphilus sp. EB129 | reverse complement strand
CGTTTGTAGTCTTCCCGGGCCCTTGCGGTCCCGCCCGAGGCCGGGAAAATCGGGGGTGGTGCCCGTCCGGAGGACGTCGATGCCACTTGGTGCCGAACGTGGAGCCCGTTTTGTAGTCGGACGCGGGGGCCGAGCGCAGGAGTCCAGTGATGTTGCCACGAGCACGCAAGAGAGCGTCTTTGAATCCTGTGGCCCCAGATGGGCGGGCACCGTCGGCGGCGTGCGGAACCAGGGGCAGGGGTGGCTATGGATGTGATGGAGGATCGGTGCGCGGGCGCTGATCTGGGCAAGGCGGACGTCAAGGTGTGTGTCCGGGTACCGGGCACCGGAAGGCGGGCGCGCTACGAGGTGCGCACGTTCTCGACGATGAGCGATGGCCTGCTGGAGCTGCGGGACTGGTTGGTGGAGAACGACATCACCCGGATCGGCATGGAGGCGACAGCGTCCTACTGGAAGCCGTTGTTCTACCTGCTGGAGGCCACGGAGGGGATCGAGCCCTGGCTACTGAACGCCCAGCACATCAAGACCGTGCCGGGGCGCAAGACCGACGTGAAGGACTGCGAGTGGATCTGCCGGCTGGTCGAGCACGGCCTGGTCCGCCCGAGCTTCGTGCCCCCGCGCGACATCCGTCAGCTGCGGGACTTGACCCGGTATCGCACCGAGACCACCCGGGACCGCACCCGCGACGTCAACCGTCTCTCGATGTTCCTGGAGGACACCGGGATCAAGCTGTCCTCGGTCGTCTCCGACATCACCGGCCGCTCGGCGCGGGCCATGCTGGACGCGCTGGTGGCAGGGGAACGTGACCCGCGTGTCCTGGCCGACCTCGCCCTGGGCAGCCTGCAGGGCAAGGTTCCCCTGTTGACCCGCGCCCTGACCGGGAGCTTCAGCGAGCATCACGCGTTCATGGTCGCTTCGATGCTGCGGGCCATCGACGAGGCCAACGACCGGATCGCGCGCCTGAGTGAAGAGATCAGCCGCCAACTCCAGCCGCTGCGGCAGCAGGTCGACCTGCTGATCACCATCCCCGGGATCAGCCTGACCCTGGCCCAGGTCCTGATCGCCGAGATCGGTGTGGACATGGACCGCTTCACCACGGCGGGGCACCTCGCCTCCTGGGCCGGGGTCTGCCCGGGCAACAAGGAGTCCGCGGGCAAGCGACTGTCGGGCCGCACCCGCCACGGCGACACCTGGCTCAAGACCGCGCTCTTCGTCGCGGGCTCCACCGCCGCTCGCAGCAAAGGCACCTATCTGGGCGCGCAGTTTCGCCGACTGGTTCCGCACCGCGGCAGCAAACGCGCAACACTGGCGGTCGGGCACTCCATCTTGGTGGCTGCCTGGCACATCCTGCACGACCTCGTCCCCTACCGCGATCTTGGGCCCGACTACTTCACCAGCCGACTCGGCAGGGAACGACAGACCCGCCGCCTACTCGCCCAACTCTCCGCCCTCGGCCTCGATGTCACCGTCACCCCACACATCGAACCCACCTGAGCTGCACCACCGCGCACAAGCTCAGGTGATTTTCAAGAGAGTGG
>NZ_JBGCCS010000104.1:0-1656 GCF_041262645.1 Streptacidiphilus sp. EB129 | reverse complement strand
ACCGGACGCCGTTCGGCGGACCGGCTGCTGTGGCTGGAGCACGCCAGCTCACCGCGCGGCGCCCTGCGCCTGGACTCCGGCGCCGTCCGCGCCGTCGTCGAGCGCCACAGCTCGCTGCTCGCCGCCGGGATCACCGGAGTTGAGGGAGATTTCGCTGCGGGCGATCCAGTGGACCTGATTGACGAAAACGGCAACATCGTCGCCCGTGGGCTGGTCAACTTTGATGTAAGGGAGCTTCCCCGACTGCTGGGACGCTCGTCGCGGGACCTGGCGCGGGAGCTCGGTCCGGCGTACGAGCGCGAGGTGGTGCACCGCGACGACCTCGTGGTGGTCGCCACGGCACTCGGCGCAGCCGAGTCGGCGGTCTGCCCGGATCCGGACGGACCGCACGGGGGTGGCAGGGGCCGTTCGGCCTGAGACGACATCACCGACAGGGAGGCCGCCGGTGGGACGCAGGCGCCAGGGTGCGCGACCCGTGGGTTCGGCGGAATCGGTGCTCACCAGCATCGACGGGGGCGCTTCGCGCACGACAGGCGCCCCCCGGAAGACTCCACACAACCCCGACCCGACCGACCACCCCGACGACGGGGGACGCACCCGGCTGTGGCACGTGGTGCTCAGCGTCGCCGGCCGGGCCACGCCCCTCACCGAGCTCAAACGGGGCCTGGAGCAGTTAGCGCACGACCACACCCCCTTCCTCACCGCCCGCTACGCCACCGACCACGGCGAGATCCGCTACTGGGAGCAGGCCGAGGACCTCCATGACGCGGCGGCCATGGCCCTGCGGCTCTGGGGCGAGCACAAGGCCACCGCCCAGCTGCCGCCCTGGGAGATCGTCGGCCTGGAGGTGGTGGACCGTCCGACGTACCACAAGCGCATCGCCGAGGGCTACGGAGAGTCACCGGCCTTCCTTGGCGGTGTCCACCCGTACTGACCTGACCGGTCACAGGTCTCAGCACGCGGAAGTCGGAGCGCTTGCCCGGCCCCGGCCGGTTACCCTTTGCGCCATGAGCAGCCTCTCCGACTCCGCCTCGTCGAACTCCGCCTCGTCGAACGATGTCCCGCTGACCCCGTTCCCCTCGCCGGACCTGCCCTCGCCGTTGCCTTCGTCGGCGGTGTTGCGGGTGGCGTATCGGGCGCGGGCTGCTGCGGCGGAGTTGGGGCCGTTGGCGCGGGGTCCGAAGGACGAGGCGTTGCTGGCGGTTGCGGATGCGTTGGTGGTGCGGACGCGGGAGATCGTTGAGGCGAACGCGGTGGATGTGGGGCGGGCGCGGGAGGCGGGGGCGAGTGATTCGGTGGTGGACCGGTTGACGTTGACGCGGGAGCGGGTGGCGGCGATGGCGGCTGATGTGCGGGGTGTGGCGGGGTTGCCGGATCCGGTGGGTGAGGTGGTGCGGGGTTCGAGGTTGCCGAACGGGTTGGATCTGCGGCAGGTGCGGGTGCCGTTGGGGGTGGTCGGGATCATCTACGAGGCGCGGCCGAATGTGACGGTGGATGCGGCGGCGTTGTGTCTGAAGTCGGGGAACGCGGTGTTGTTGCGGGGGTCGTCGTCGGCGTACTGCTCGAATGCGAAGTTGGTGGAGGTGGTGCGGGATGCGGTGGGGGGTGCGGGGTTGCCGGCGGATTGTGTGCAGTTGGTGCCGGGTGAGGGGCGGG
>NZ_JBGCCS010000103.1:0-1686 GCF_041262645.1 Streptacidiphilus sp. EB129 | reverse complement strand
AGTTAGGGCTTGCAGGTAATTAACACGCTTGTTGGATCTTGTTTTGGGCGGCGTCAGGGTTGAGGAACGCCGCGATGTCGGTGGGTGTGCGGAAGCGGGCGGTGGAAGGGGTGATGTGTTGGCCGTGTGCTTCCAGGAGCGGGCGGACTTCCCGGGTCACGCGGCTGATGGTCATGGCGGTGACTCCGAAGAGTTGGCCGAGGAGGTCCGTGGTGGCGAGTTTTCGCAGGTAGAGCACTGTCGCGAGGATCCGGTCGGCCGGGGTGAGTTTGGCTTTGGCACCGGTACCGGGGGCGGCGAGGCGTTCGTGGCCGCGGTGCGTGCGGAGCGTGGTCTCGCGTTGCGCCGCCAGCGCGGGAGTCAGCGCGTCGATCAGTTCGCTGAGCTCCTGGTGGGTCATGCCGGTCAGCTCGGGGTCCTGCAGTGAGTGTGGTGTCAGCTGATGTGGTTCGGCTTGGTGCGGTTCGCTTGTGTTGTCGTCGGTGGGGGTCGAGTCCTGGGTCGGTCGGGGGGCGAGGGTGTAGTTCCAGTCGCCGTGGAAGCGGTGCCGGGTGAGGGGGAGGGCGGCGATTTCTTCGTCGCTGACCTGGATTCCGGTGGGGTAGGTGTCGGTGTCCAGCTGGGCGTGCACGGTCAGGCCGGTGCGAGTGGTAGTCGCCGCGATGCTCTGGATGACGACGTCGTGGCTGGTCAAGGGCCTGCCGCGCCAGTTCATGGTGATGTGGGAGAAGAGCCGGTGCTCGATCCGGTTCCACTTGGATGTGCCCGGCGGTAGGTGCGAGACGGTGATCTGCAGTCCGGTCTCGGTGGCGAGTTGGGCGAGCTGGGTCTTCCAGGTGCGGGTGCGGTAGCCGTTGGACCCGCCGGCGTCGGCGGTGATCAGCAGCCGCCGCGCGCCACCGTAGGTGGTGCTTCCCACGCTGTTCCACCAGCGGCGGATCGACTCGACGGCGAAGGCGGCGGTGTCGTGGTCGGTGCCGACGTTGACCCAGCCGGTGTTCGTGGCCATGTCGTAGATGCCGTACGGCACCACTTTGCCCAGGACGCGGTCGGGGAAGTCGTGGGTGTCGACCTGGACCGGCTCGCCGCCGGGCTCCCACTCGCGGCCGCCGTTCTTGTAGGGGCCGACCAGTTCCTTCTTTTTGGTATCGACGCTGATGACCGGGTCGCCGACGCTCTGATGTGTCTTGACCTGCTCGTTGATGTAGCGGAACTGCGCGTCTCGGTCGGGGTTCTGTTTGCCTTCCAGGGTCTTGGCGTTGCCCTGGAGGCTGAAGCCCTCCTCGCGCAGCAGTGCGGCGACCGTGTCGGCGGAGACGCGGTGGCCCTGGGCGGTCAGTTCGCGGGCCAGGTTGCGGGTTGACTTCGTCGTCCACCGCAGCGGTGACATCGGATCGCCGCGCGTCTCGGGCTCGACCAGGGCCAGCAGTGCAGTTCGTAACTGCGGGTTCAGGTCGGTCAGGCGCTTGCGGCCCCCGCCTTCTCGGCGCACCCGCCCCAACGGCTCCTGGCCGGAGTCGAGTTCACTCACACCCCGTGAGACGGTCCCCTCGCGCACCCCGGCTGCCCTGGCCACCCGCCTGATCCCGCCATGCCCAAGGGTCCGCGCCTCGGCTCCCAGCAGCAGACGCCGCTGCCGCTCGTCCAGATGCGGCAGGAGTGCACCGAACTTCGCAGCCAGCGACA
>NZ_JBGCCS010000102.1:0-1695 GCF_041262645.1 Streptacidiphilus sp. EB129 | reverse complement strand
AGACGCCGTCTTCGTATCGGTCATGGTGAGCGCGGGTTCGATTGCGTCGACTCGGTGGACTGAACTTCCGGTGGTCGAGGCATGCAAGTAGGGCCTCCTGCACAGCTCGTGGGTGTCGAGTCCAGAGCAATCAGGAGGCCCTACGGTGCAGTCTTCCCTTTCGGTGCCCGCAGGGTCCAACTCGGTTGCCCGGTCGTGTGACTGTCTCGCGCACAGGTTCGGGAACGCGGGAGACCGACCGGACAGGCGACCGAGGTATCCCTCGGACATGAGCGACACGGAGTGGGCCGTGGTGCGCGCGGCGTTCCCGGTTCCGGCGTGGATGAACGGCCGGGGCGGTCAGCCGGAGGGCTACTGCCACCGGCAGATGTTGGACGCAGTCCGTTACCTGGTCGCGGGCGGCATCACCTGGCGGTCCATGCCGGCCGACTTCCCGCCCTGGGGCCGGGTCTACGCATTCGCCCGCCGCTGGCGCCTGAAGGGCCTGCTGGTAGAACTCCACGACCGACTGCGCGCGCTGGTCCGCGAGGACGCCGGCCGGGACCCGGAGCCGACAGCCGCCGTCATCGACGCGCAGTCGCTACGGGCCGCGCCCAGTGTTCCGCGCTCCACCTCCGGCTGGGACGGCGGAAAACGGGTGGGCGGGCGCAAGCGGCACATCGTCGTGGACAGCCTGGGACTACTGCTGGCCGTGATGGTCACCGCCGCGAGCGTCCAGGACCGCCACGCGGCCCAGCCGCTGCTGGAGCGCTTGCGCGAGCGCTACCGGAAGATCACCCTGGTCTGGGCCGACGGCGGCTATGCCGGTCGGCTGGTGGGCTGGGCCGCGGAGAAGCTCCGGGTCACCCTGCAGATCGTCAAGCGGAGCGATGACACCTCGGGGTTCGTGGTGCTGCCCAGGCGCTGGGTGGTGGAGCGGACCTTGAGCTGGCTGATGCGTTCGCGACGCCTGGTGCGCGACTACGAGACGCTGCCCGAAGTCCACGAAGCGATGGTGCTGTGGTCGATGACCATGCTCATGAGTCGGCGGCGGGCCCGGAAGCGAGCGTGAACCCGCCCGGCGCAGGCTCGGCCAGCCAGCCCCGGTCCGCCAACCGCTTGGCCCGCGACCGCACCCTGCCCTCGACATTCGCCGACGTCAGCTCCAGTCCCAGCCCGGCCGCAAGCTCCTGACACGACATCACTCCCTGCCCCCGCGAGGACCCCTCGGCCAGCAGAGCGAGAATGCGCTGGTACTCAACCGCGAGCACGCCCGACTTCAACCCGGGCCGCCACACCGGCACGATCGAGCCCCGCCGGGCCGGCCCTGCTGAAGACGGTGATACCACCTGCGAGGCAGCCACCGGTGCCGGCAACTCGCCCGCCGGTACCGGCCCGGCCGCCCCTGCCCGCGGCGGACACTCCGGCTCCGGCAGGTCGGTCAGGACCTCACCGACCCGCTGCCGGGCGATCACCCAGCCCTGCCAGTCCGTCTCCGCAGCGGCAAGCTCGGCCAGGATCCGGTCCGCCGCCTCCCGCAATCCCTCCACACGCTCTCGCGCGGCCAGCTCCCGAGCCTCCAGCAGACCAACGACCGACGCCACCCAGCACCTCCACCGACGAGAATCCCCGATGGCTCAGCTCTTCCGCACAAACGACAACGCCATACCTGACCTGCGAAAACAGTCGATCAAGTTCGGTACGAAAACGGCGTCT
>NZ_JBGCCS010000101.1:0-1944 GCF_041262645.1 Streptacidiphilus sp. EB129 | reverse complement strand
CAGACTCCTACAACGCAAAAGGTAACTTCGAGTTCCAGGTCACCGCGGGTCTGACGGCGGACCTCAGAACTCGCTCGCCCTTGGGTGGACGCGGTTGAGACGTCCGGGGATACGGTCGGGGTGCAGGTAGTGGTCGCGACGGTGTCCCACCGGAATCCAGCCGTGTGCGGTGAGATCGCCGCCGGCTTGGAGTCGTGATGGACCTCCCCGAGGTCGCGGTCGAGTTCGTCTTCGACCGGCTTGGCGCAGTAGAGCTCATCGCCGCCTACCAGGTCCTCGTCCCCGTCCGGGGGCGAGCTGTTCGCCCAGGTCCACGAGGTGATAGCCGTGATCTACACAGCTCTTTACGCCCGAGTGTCCTCGGTGCGGCAGAAGCAGCACGAGACGATCGACAGCCAGATCGAGGCCCTGCGCGAGCACGCGCGGACACGGGGCTGGGAGATTCCCCCGGAGTGGGTGTTCACCGACGAGGGATGGTCGGGGTCGACCCTGGTGCGGCCGGCCCTGGAGCGGCTGAGGGACTTCAGTGCCCAGCGGCTGGTTGAGCGGGTGGTGTGCCTGTCCCCGGACCGACTGGCCCGCAACTACGCCTATCAGGTGGTGCTGGTCGAGGAGTTGACGAGGAACGGCACCGAGGTGGTCTTCATCCACAACCCCGTGGCCACCACTCCCGAGCAGGCCCTGATGGTGCAGTTCCAGGGCATGATCGCGGAGTACGAGCGGGCCCAGACCTCCGAGCGCACCCGCCGGGGAAAGCTGCACCGGGCCCGGAACGGGGAGACCAGCGTCCTGGGCCGGGCCCCCTACGGCTACCGGTACCTGTCCCGGGCCGAGTACGGGGCCGCTGCATACGCGGTCGCCCCGACCGAGGCTCCGGTGGTGGTCCGGATCTTCCAGCGATACGCGGTCGGCGGGATCTCGATGCAGGCACTGGCCCGGGAACTGACGAACGACCACATTCCCTCCCCGCAGGGCAACCCTCAGTGGGACGCCGGCACGCTGGGCCGGTTACTGCGCAATCCCGCCTATACGGGGCGGGCCTGTTTCGGGAAGACCCGGACCGCGCCCGGTCCCTCACGCCCCAACCGGACCTCACGACTTGCGGGACGCAGCATCTCACCGCAAGCCGGGGTCACCGCCCGACCGCGCGAGGAATGGATCGAGATCCCCGTTCCTGCGCTGGTCCGCGAGGACGTCTTCGCCCTGGTGCAGCGACGTCTGGCGGAGAACGCGAAGTTCTCCCCGCGCAACACCAAGGTCACGGTCCTCCTACAGGGGCTGCTGGTGTGCGACGTCTGCGGCTTCGCCTACAGTCGGACCTCGCAGGGGCCGGGGCCGAAGAAGTACCGCTACTACCGCTGCCCGGGAACCAACGGATGGCAGCTGCCCGGAGGCGTCCGGGTCTGCAGCAGCCGCCCGCTGAGGGCCGACGACCTCGACGAACTGGTCTGGCAGCAGGTCCTGGCCCTGCTCGCCGACCCGGCACTGGTACGCGGCGAGCTGGAGCGCCGACTCGCGAGGATGCGCGACGCCGACCCGGTCCAAACCCGCCAGGGGCGCCTGAACCAGGAGATCGCTTCCGTCGACGCGGCGATCAACCGCCTGGTGGGCGCCTACCAGGAGGAACTGGTCACGCTGGAGGAACTGCGCGAGCGGGTGCCCGGGCTGCGGGCTCAACGTCACGGCCTGCATGGCCAGCTCCAAGCCCTGGCCGCCCAACTCGTCGACCAGCATGCCTACCTCAAACTCGCCGAGAACCTCGAGACCTTCCTCGCTCGGCTACGCGAAAGCGCGCACACCACCTCGGTCCTGGAACGCCAGCGTGTCCTGCGAGCAGTGGTCAAGGAAGTCCGGATCGGCCCCGACAAGATCACCATCAGACACTCGATACCGTCCACCAGTTCGGACCCCACCCCGGGTTACCTATTGCAACGCGGTCGTCCA
>NZ_JBGCCS010000100.1:0-2038 GCF_041262645.1 Streptacidiphilus sp. EB129 | reverse complement strand
TTATTTGACGGAGCCTGCGGTGAGGCCGGAGACGACTTTGCCTTCGATGAGGGCGAACAGGATGATGACGGGGATGGTGGCGATGACGGAGCCGGCGAAGAGGTGTTGCCAGTCGATGGAGTACTGGCCGATGTAGCTGGAGGCTTTGACGGTCAGGGGGTGGTTGGTGTCGGAGGTGGTCAGGGTCAGGGCGACGATGAATTCGTTCCAGGCGGCGATGAAGGTGAAGATCAGGGCGGTGACGATGCCGGGCATGGCCAGGGGGATGATGACGCGGAACATGGCGCCGATGCGGCTGCAGCCGTCGACGATCGCGGCTTCTTCGATCTCTTTGGGGATGGCGCTGAAGTAGGCGTTGAGGATCCAGACGGCGAAGGCCATGTTGAAGCCGGCGTTGACCAGGACCAGCGCCCAGACCGAGTCGATCATGTTGAAGGTCAGGAACTCGCGGTAGATCCCGACGATCATCGCGGTGGGCTGGAACATCTGGGTGATCAGGACCAGCAGCAGGAACAGGCCCTTGCCGCGGAAGTTGCGGCGCGCGGTGTAGTAGGCGGCGGGGATGGCCACCAGCAGCACCAGCAGCGTGGAGCCGACCGCGATCTCCAGGCTGACCTTCAGGTTGGTGCCAAGCCCGGTGGACCAGATGTTGAGGAAGTTGCCGAACGCGAAGTGGTGCGGCAGGTAGTTGCGGTCGGTCAGCTCACCGGCCGGGCGCAGCGCGGTGATCACCATTTCCAGGTAGGGCAGCAGGAAGACGATGGCGATCAGGTACGCGGATCCGGCGATCGCCACGGTGCGCAGCCGCGGCGGGGTGCGCCGGGCGGTGGGGGTGGCGGGGCGTTTGGCGGGGGTGGCGGGGGCGGGGAGGGGTGCGGGGGTGGTGGTGGTCATGGTGTGTCAGTCCTCCGCGGTGTTCCACTTGGACGCCCGCAGGAACAGCAGGACGATCACGATGATGAAGCCGAAGTTGACCACGGACATGGCGGCGGCCTCGCCGATGCTGACCTGTTTGGTGGTGTACATGAAGATGGTGGTGGTGGCGGTCTGGTTGGCCGGTCCGCCGCCGGTCAGTTCCCAGATGATGGGGAAGGAGTTGAAGACGTTCATCACGTTGATCAGCGCGGCGACCAGCAGCGCGGGGCGCAGCAGCGGCAGCGTGACCGACCAGTACGTCCGGGCCGGGGAGGCGCCGTCGAGTTTCGCGGCTTCGTAGACCTCGGCGGGGACTGCTTGCAGGCCGGCCAGCAGGGCGTAGGTGGTGAACGGGATGGAGACGAACACCGCCACGAACACCTCCCAGCCAAACGCCGAGGTGGGGGAGGCGAGCCACGCTGCGGCGGGGGTGTTGAACTGGGTGACCACGCCGATCTGGTGCAGGAAGACGTTGATCACGCCGTTGTTGGGGTCCAGCATCCAGCGGAACACGATGGTGGTCATCACCACCGACGCGGCCCACGGTGCGATCAGCGCCCAGCGCGCGACCCGGCGGCCGGGGAACTGCTTGTTGAACAGGTTCGCCACCGCCAGGGACACCAGCATCGTGATGGCGACCACGGCGACCACCCACACCACGGTGCGCACCATGACCCCACCCAGGTCGCTCTCGGCGAACAGCCGGGTGTAGTTCCTCCAGCCCGCCGAGCCCATGTCGAACCCGAGGGAGGAGTAGTGCTGGAAGGAGGTCTGGAACATCGCCACCACCGGCCAGATCACCACGAAGGCGATCAGCACGGTGGCCGGCAAAATCCACGGCAGCGGCGCCAACGCCCGCGCGGTGCGCCACATCCGCCCGCCACGGTGCCGCACCACGGGTGGGTGCCGGGGGCCGGGCGCCGCGTCCACCCTGTCGGCGGGAGTCGTTTGCGTCATGGGTCTACTCCATCGGTGCGCACCGCGGGCCGGCCCAACGCGACCGGTGATGTGGTCGGGTGGGTCGGCCCCCGGAGGTGCGGACTGGGTACTAGTTGCCGCTGTTGGCGAAGGACTGCAGGTCGCCGAGGACCTTGCCGGGGTCGGTGCCCTGGACGCCGGCGCC
>NZ_JBGCCS010000099.1:0-2050 GCF_041262645.1 Streptacidiphilus sp. EB129 | reverse complement strand
AGATCTACCCCGACCCGCACACCCCCGACGAACTACCGCCCACCGCATAACCGTTGGCATGCGACCGTTACACCACTCCAAGGGACATGACCGCGATCCGAGCGGTGTGGCGGTGACGGTGAGCCATCCCGGACCGGATCAGGTCGCGCGCAGCCGGATCATCGCCCGGGTCTACGCCCTGTGACCGCAGGGACTCGTGCGGGACGCGGTGCAGGGTCTCCGCGCGGCGGTCGCCGCCGCAGGACCCTGCACCACGCCTTCAGTCAGGCGCAGCGGCGGCATCCGGCCTCGTCGGGTGACGCGGGGGCGCTCAGCGTGCGGGTGAGTCGATGCGCTGCAGGATGCGCTCGGCATCCTGCCCGAGCCGGCGCAGGCGTTCGGCGGAGAGGTTGTCCACGACCAGGTGGCGCACGTGGGAGACGTGTCCGGGCGCGGCCGAGGCGAGCTTGTCCATGCCCTCCCGCAGCAGGATGGCATGGGTGAAACGCCCGTCTGCCGGGTCCGGCTCGCGCCTGACGTACCCGCGCGATTCGAGCCGCTTGACCAGATGGGACAGGCGCGACAGCGACGAGCTGGTGTGCTCGGCGAGGGTACTCATCCGCAGTGTGCGCTCGGGCGCCTCGGCGAGCATCGCCAGGGTCATGTACTCCAGCATGCTCAGCTCCGCGTCGCGCTGGAGCTGGGCGTCGATGGCCCAGGGCAGCCGGGTGATCAGGCGGACCACCGACATCCACGAGGCCAGCTGGTCCGGCGCGAGCCACAGGTCCGCGTGCTCATCGGTCGGCGAAGGGGGCTCGGTCGTCACACGGCGAGGGTAGCGCGCAGCAGCGTCGGCAGCCGACCGCCCTCACTCCCCCGCGATGCGGTCGTACCCCTGAGCCCGTCCCGAGGCGGGCGTGCGGGAGGGAGGGACTACTCGGTCGCCTCCGGCCGGCCCTGGCCGGGCCCGCCGTTCGGAACCGCTCCTCCGTGCCGGCTGTCGTGCAGATGGCGGCCGAGGAGGGGACCGCCGTAGATGACGAAGCCGACGCCGATCAGCCAGGACTGCACGATGAGCGCCGCCCCCACCGGGCCGTAGGACACCGCGTTGGTGACGATCAGTGGGGAGAAGACGAGGGAGGAGAAACCGCGCAGCCCGACCAGCCCGACCATGGTGGCCACGGCGCCGGGAAGCAATCGCCGCCACGGGACCCGCTCCCCGAGCAGGAAGGACTGCCCCCACCAGAAGAAGAGCATCCCGAACAGGATGGTCAGGGCGATCCGGGCCGCACTCTCCAGCGGCCCGTGGTGCAGGGCGACACCGCTCTCCACCTCGGCCAGCAGATAGCCGGTCAGGGCCGCGAGCCAGACGCCGCGGCGCCAGGCGTGGTGCCACGGCCCGGCGGGCACGCTCCACACCCGCTCGTAGCCGGTCTGGACCGCGGAGGCGAAGGTCAGACCGAAGGCGGCGGCCGCCGCCAGGCTGAACGCGCTGGTGGTGCTGAGCACGTGCCGCGCCGTGAACAGCCGCTGTACCGCCTGCGCGGGGCCGGACGGCAGGCCCATCCCGTCGATCACCCACTGGGCGAATCCCCGGTGCCCGGCGGGGGCCGCGGCCGCGACGACGATCAGCAGGGGGACCAGCGTGACGAAGCACAGTGCCCCGAAACCCATGGCCCGGTGCATCAGCTCCATCTCGACGCCCTCGCGCCAGAGCCTGCCCAGCGCGAAGCGGACGGCCACACGTCTGCCAGGGTGCATGGGCCCGGCCCTTCCGTCATCCGGCGACATCGACACGCCTCCCTCTGTCGCCTGCCGCGCCGACACAGGGATCGCTCCTCGCACTATGCCTCGACCCGAGGCCGTCCAGCCCGAGGACACCCCAGCACATCGCTCCTCTCCCCCTTCGAGGACCTCCGCTACGCCGGCTTCTGACGGAGATCGCGGAGGTTCAGGTCCGAGAAGGCGTCAGCCCTGGGGGCGGTGGTTCCGCGGACGACGAGTTCGGGTTCGTGGAGGAGTTCTTTGGGGGTGGGGTTGGTGCCGTTGATCTGGTTGACGAGGAGGGTGA
>NZ_JBGCCS010000098.1:0-2142 GCF_041262645.1 Streptacidiphilus sp. EB129 | reverse complement strand
ACCCAGATGGCCGACCAGCTCCACCACGCCACCACCCACCAAGGACCCGGCAACCTCACCACCCTCCTCACCGGAACCGACACCTGGACCGTCGAGCAGACACCCACGCCCACCGGCTGACACGGCACCCGCGACGGGCTGCAACGCCACGAGAGCACTGGAGACACCCGCACTTCGACAGCTGACGACTGACGGCCGATCACCCCCGAATCTCGACCAGCCGCGGCCACCACCACGCCTGCCGTTCCGCTCTCGGCGGGCGTGTCCACCACGCCAAGAAAGGGTCGACCGACATGCGCCTCGCCCACACCCCGCTCACGTCCGACGAGCCCGCCGCCGGCATCCGGATCGAGCCCAGCGACAGCACCGCACCACCCACGCCGGTGCCCGACGCGCGGCCCGCGGTGCCCGGGGCGCCGGCCACCCCGGCGCCCGCCGCCGAGCCGGTCAGCCCCCGTGCCCGGGCCCGCGCGCTGGCCGCGCGGCGGCGCCGGCAGGCGCCCTGGACCGGCCAGGCCGCCTGCCGGGGCGCCGACCCGGAGACCTTCTTCCCGCACGGCCAGGGCCCCGAGGACGTCAAACGGGAGGCCACCGCCAAGTCCTACTGCGCCCGCTGCCCGGTGGCCATGTCCTGCCTGCGGGACGCCCTGGTCTACGAGGAGAACGTCGGGGTCTGGGGCGGGCTCAACGTCAAGGAACGCCGCGAGCTGCGGCGGGTCTCGCAGACGCTGGGCCAGGTCAACCCGGAGCTGCTGGTACGGCTGGAGAACGGCGCCCAGGTCCGGCCGCGGCCGGTGGACCGGGTCTCCCTGGTCTGGGCGCTGCGGATCCGCGGCTGGGCCCAGCCGAACATCGCCACCGCCCTGGGGCTGACCATCAGTCAGGTCCGGCACGCCTGCCAGCAGGCCGAGTACGCCGCGCTCTGCGACAGCGCGGACGGCGACTGGACGCGTGCCGGCGACGCACAGGACCAGGCGTCATGAGCACGGCCACGCTGCGCACCCGCACCCCCCGGTTGCGGCCCCGGCTGACCACCGACGACGGCGCGGAACTCGCCGTCTACGCGCACGGCGACCAGCACTCCCCCGTCACCGTCCTGCTGGTCCACGGCTGGACCATGGCGGCGGAGGACTGGCGGCCGCACGTCGAGGGGCTGACCCGCCCGCAGCACGACCTCCCGCCGCTGCGGGTGGTCAGCTTCGACCAGCGCGGCCACGGCCAGTCCACCCGCGGCGACGCCCCGCTGAGCACCGAACTGCTGGGCCAGGACCTGGCCCGGGTGCTGGCCTGGACGGTCCGGCACGGCGCGGGTCCGGTGATCCTGGTCGGCCACTCGATGGGCGGCATGTCCATCCAGCAACTCGCGGTCCAGCGACCGGAACTGTTCGGGGACGACATCATCGGAACGATCCTGGTCTCCACCTCGGTCAGCGAGGTCGGTCCGACCGCCGGCGGCCCGGTGGCCGGCTACCTGGAGCGCCAGCGGGCCCAGGTGCAGCGGGCGGTGATCGAAACCCTGCTGCGGTCCCCGCAGATCGCCCGGCCCGTGCACCGGCTGCTCACCGGCCCGCTGTCGCACCCCCGGACCGCACCGCTGTGGAAGGCGGCCCTCGGTCCCGGACCGGACGCCGAGATGGCCCGGGTCAGCGCCCGCGACTTCCGCTACACGCCGGTCCACTGGATCTGCGACTTCTACGCCGCCCTGGCCGCGCACCACTGCACCGGGCTCCTCGGCGCGCTGGCCGACGTGCCGACCCGCGTCCTGGTCGGGGCCATGGACCGGTGCACCCCGATCGACCAGGCACGCAGCCTGGCCCGGGAGATCCCCGGGGCGGTGCTCCAGGTCGTCCCGCGCATCGGCCACGACCTTCCCTACGAACAGCCCGGATACGTGGTGGACGCGGTGGTGACGCTGATCCGCGAGATCCGCCGCCCACTGCCCGACCTGAACGGCCGGGCCGTCCGTTCGACCGCAGAGATCCGCTGACCCGGGAGCGACGGAATGACGGTTCATCAGGCCCCCGGCGCGGAACCGCTCCGCGCCGATGTGCTGAATGCGCGTCGGATCGTGGTCAAGGTCGGTTCTTCCTCGTTGACGACGGCGTCGGGGGGGTTGGATGCGGATCGGGTGGATGCGTTGGT
>NZ_JBGCCS010000097.1:0-2231 GCF_041262645.1 Streptacidiphilus sp. EB129 | reverse complement strand
TCGATCTCAGGCTTCAGCACCTCAAGATCTGCACGGGGGACGGCGTGTACTGCGTCAGGCGCTCCGAGCCGACCCACAGATGGAGCAGAAGAGCCCAAAACCCGCCCACCCCCGGGGCAGCCCAGCCAGCGGCAAGGGCACGGCAGCGGCCGGCGGGACGGCAGCGGGCAGCGGGACGGCGGCGGGCGGCGGGCGACGGGGCGGCGGCGGGCGACGGGGCGGCGGCGGGCGACGGGCGCAGCCTCGGCGGGCGGCATCCCGGACCGGGGTGCGGCGCGGCCGACGGGAGCGGGCCCGCACGGCCAACAGGCAGCGGCGCGACGCGGGTTCGCCTCGGCGGGCCCCGGGGAGGCGCCGCCAGGCCCTGGCAGCGGGGCTCGGCGGCGACGTGCTGGGCGTGCTGCGGCCGACCGGGACGACGGCGGGCCCCGGCGGCGGCATGCCGCAGCTGCGGCGGGCACGGAGACGGAAGCAGCCCCGGGCGGGCGGTAGCGCGGGCCGGGGCCCGGCTGGCCGGGGCCGGTGCTGAGGCGGCGGCGCCGACCTGACGGAACCGCAAGCGCGTTCGCGCGGCGGCCCTCCGGGGTGCTGCGGCCGGCCAAGTGCGGACGCTACGCCCGTGCCCGTGTCCGGCGCGATCGCTTTCGCCGAGGCCTGGGCCGGGCTGGGGTACGCGGTCTACCGGTGCGGCGCATCGCGTCGGCCTGAGTCGCAGCGCTGCGGGCCCGGGATCCGGCCCGGGCCCGCAGTGGACGCGAGCGCCCTACCAGTCGCGGACGGATTCGCAGCCCTCGGTCAAGCCCTTGCCGGCCCAGGCCAGGTCGGCTCCCGACTCGGCTTCGGCGTCGGTGATGATGGCGTCGAGCGCGTCGTAGAGCTCTTCGCGCTCAATGGTCTGGATGAATCCGGTGTGCTCGTCGAGCTCGTTGAAGGCTTCGCCGAACTGCTCCCCGAGCCCGACAAGCCTCGGCGTCAGGACGTGCGCCGAATCCCCCGACGCCAGCACCGCCAGCACCGCGCGCCGCGTCGCTTTGTACTGCGCCAGCGCCTTCTTGTAGATCGCGGCACTGATCTGCTCGCGGCCCTCCCAGTCCCGGAGCGGATTGTTCAGGTTCTCGGCGAGCCACTCGGGCTTGCGGGGCTTGGCGATCCTGAGGTAGACGCCCTGGGGCTCCTCGGGCCGCCAGAGCCTCCTCATCGCCGTCGCGTACGGCGCGGGGACACTGACCAGTTCCAACGACTCCAGCGCCGGAAGGCGCCGCGGCAGGAGGCAGTCCGCCGCGGCCATCCCGAAGACGTCGGAGAGCCTGAGGCGCTTGAGCGCAGCCAGCTCGTTGAGGCTCGATGCCGATGACAAGGTCACCGGCCCGATGAGGGTAAGGCCGGTCAGCGTCGGATACCGCTCGACGAGCCGCGCACAGTCCAGCGATTCCACAGCCCGAACCGTCAGCCGACGCGTCTGCCCGTCAGGATCCGCGGGCCCGGCCAGAGAGTCGTTCCATTCGGTGCCGGTGATGCTTTTCGCCCACGGGTCGGACCACATCGACTCCTCGCCCCGCGCTCGGCGCCGCTCCAGGGCAAGATCGAGCCCCATGCCCCACCCGAACGCGTAGCTGTTCGCCGGCCGGTCGTGCAGCAGCGGCAGGGTGCCGATGACCTTGCAGCTCCGAGGGAGCACCCACTGGTAGTGGCAGTGCGCCAGCTGCCCCGTGAAAGAACCCCGCGTGCGCGAAACCGGCACGACATCGCCAAGCTCCGCCACCGACATCGGCTCCGGGCCGGACCAGTCGAGGTGCAGGACCCCCGCGAGCTGGTGGCCCGGGTCCAGACTGGTGATCTGCGCCGCTGTCCACTCACCGAGATGCTCGCAGAACGCCGCGACGACATCACCCGGCACGATGGGTCTGGGAGGTGTGGGTTCCTTGCGAGTAGCCATACCCCGCACACTATTCGGCACCACCCACAGCTACTGCCACCCCAACGAACACGCGTGCTCCCCCACAGCCCGGGGAACGCAGCAGCGAAGCGGACCAGCCCGGCGGCGCGGCTCCACCGTAGAGCCCAGCCGTGGAGCTCAGCCGTGGAGCTCGACACAGCCCGGCGGCTCGGCCGTGGAGCTCGGCGGGTGGCGGCTGGGGCTGTGGCGCGGACCGGTACGGTTGGGGTGAACGCACTGCGGCCCGGCCCCCTGGTGCTGCGGGGCCGGACCGGGCGACGGGAACTGGGTGCGG
>NZ_JBGCCS010000096.1:0-2311 GCF_041262645.1 Streptacidiphilus sp. EB129 | reverse complement strand
GGGTGTAGCTCGAATGCGGTGAGATCGCTGACCTTGTCCTCTTGCTGATAGGCGGTCAGCTGCTGGATCGTCGTTGTTGGGCGGGCGGCGACGGTCTTGCGGGGTGAGAGCGGTGGCATCGTGGCTGGAGGAGATCGAGTGGCGGGAGCGGGCGGCGCGGGAGCGGATCGCGGAGATCGAGGCCGAACTCGCGGCACTGCACGATGAGTTGGTCGGACACCAGCGGCGGCTGTCGCGGCTGGAGGTCACCCGGGAGACGATGACGGAGATCTTCTCTACCGCTGGTGAGCGGCCGGGGCCGGGGGCTGGTGGTGCTCCGGGGCCGGCGGAGGACGCCGAGGGTCCCGATGCGGGGCGGGGTTCGCCGGTCGGGGTGCTGCTGGTTCCCCGGTGGAGAGAGGGACGGGCGCTGTCGGAGCTGCCGCAGTCCTACCGGGACATCGTCGAACTGCTGACGGACGCGGTGCGTCCGATGCGGGCCAAGCACATCGCGGCCGGGCTGGGCCTGCCGCCGGACGCCTCGAAGGTGGAAGGACTGCGCTCGAAGCTCAAGCGGCTGACCGAGCGCTGCTGGATCACCGAGGACGGGCCGGGCCTGTTCGCCTGCGATCGCTCCTGGCCGGGGCGGGGGCGCACACCCGCGCACATGCCGGCCGGGGCCGTGCCACCGAGCGCGGGTCGGTAAGAGGGGCCCCGCTTCCTAGATTCGGGAGTGCGACGTCCATGAATCCGCCGGAAGCGAGAGCCCGATGGAACACTACGACCCCTGCGCGTCGGCTGACCCGTTTGCAGCCGCGTTTTCTTCCTTCACTTCCCTCATCGCCGACCTCACCAGGCCCGAAACACTCACCGCCTGCCACGACACCCTGGAGGACATGATCGCGACCCGCGGCCGGGAGATGCAGCGCCTGCTCCTGCAGGGCTTCCTCGACCTGCGTGAACAGCGGGAAGCCGCGACCCTTGGCGCGCTCGCCCCCGCCCGGCGCGCCGACGCCTTCGAGGGGCACAGCCGCCTGGAGACCGGACACCGGCGTCTGCTGGCGACCGTCGTCGGCACGGTCACGGTGACCCGGTGCGCGCTGCGCGCCCCGGGACGCACCGCGCTGCACCCGGCCGACGCCGCCCTCGCACTACCTGGGGAGCGCTGCAGCCTGGGCCTGCGCAAACTGGCCGTCATCGAGGCGGTGCGCGGCTCCTTCGACCAGGCCCTGGAGGCTGTCACCCGCACCTGCGGCCAGGTCTGCGGGAAACGCCAGCTCGAAGCCCTGGTCCGGGCCGCCGCCGTGGACACCGCCGCGTTCTACACCTCCCGCCTGCCCGAACCCGCGGCCCCCGGGGTGCTGCTGGTGCTCTCCGTGGACGGGAAAGGGGTCGTGATGCGGCCCGAGGACCTGCGCGAGCACACCCGCAAGGCCGCCGAGAAGGCCCGGCACACCTTCCGCACCCGCCTGGCCGGCGGCGAGAAGGCGAACCGCAAACGCATGGCCACCGTCGCCGTGGTCTACGACGCGGCGCCATCGGTGCGCCGCCCGCACGATGTGATCGCCCCGCCCGGCGGCCGCACCGGACAGCGTGTCCCGCGCCCGGGACCCAAGGCGAGCAGGAAATGGTTGACCGCCTCCCTCGCGCAGGACGCCGCCGACGTCGTGGCTGCCGCCTTCGACCAGGCCGAATCCCGCGACCCCCTGCACGCCCGCCCCTGGATCGTCCTGGTGGACGGCGCCTGCCACCAACTCGACCTCATCCACGCCGAAGCCGCCCGGCGCGGCGTGAGCGTCCACATCGTCCTCGACATCGTCCACGTGCTCGAGAAGCTGTGGGCGGCGTCCCGCTGCTTCCACACCGCCACCGACCCCGCAGCCGAGACCTGGGTCGCCACCCACGCAGCCGCCCTGCTGAACGGCCGCGCCGGCGACGTCATCACCGCGATCGGCACCCAGGCCGACCAGCGGAACCTGACGAAGGACCAGCGCTCGGCCGCCGATGCCGCCTGCCGGTACCTGGAGAACAAGAAGGACTACCTCGGCTACGACACCGCCCTCGCCGAAGGCTGGCCCATCGCCAGCGGAGCCGTCGAGGGAGCCTGCCGGCACCTCATCGCCGACCGCCTGGCGATCACAGGATCACGGTGGAGCGTCCCCGGCGCCGAAGCCGTCCTCACCCTGCGAGCGATCATCAGCAACGGCGACTTCGACGAGTACTGGCGGTTCCACCGCACGCGAGAGATCGAACGTGTCCATCCCCACGCCGACCAGCACCGATTCCAACTCGCCGTCTAACAACGCGACCTCACCGCATCCGAGCTACACCC
>NZ_JBGCCS010000095.1:0-2718 GCF_041262645.1 Streptacidiphilus sp. EB129 | reverse complement strand
CTCAGCCCCGTCGCCTACGAGCAGCGCCAATCAGCTACCCTGACACTCGCCGCATAACCACACAAACCCGTGTCCACCATCCGGGGTGAAGCCCCTAGTGACTCTGGAACTCTCTTGGCGTGCTGATCTTCTTCGCGGTATCCGCGCTGTTCATGCTGGGTTGCTTCGGCCTCGGTCTGGTCCTGTTCGCCGATATTCGAGGCATCGGCTCCCACTATGCCGCCCGCAACCGTGCAGTTGTCGAGGCGGCGACGGCCAGCGGTCAGAACGTCGGCTGGTTCCTCGTCTTCGGTAAGACTCGCAAGGTCGGTGCTTTTCTCATGATCTTCTGCGGTCTCCCCCTGCTGTTCGCGCTCGTTGGCTTGATCGAAGCCCTGGCCGGTATCTCGTGAGTTGGTCACTCGTTCTGGTGCACGCCGGACGCTGGCTCGCGAGGTGGGCCATGCTGTCCTCACTGGTGCCAGCGGCATACCGCCCGTACGTGTGACCAGCCCCTTCGGCTCACGGGCACCCACGTACGTCATCAGTATCGTGATGGAAACGGACCCTACGGGACCTCGCTGACGCCCATGCGTCCGGCGCGGAACCTGGGAAATGATCACTTCAGGCGTGGGAAAGGCCGCTCCAGCGCCGGGTATCAAAGCTGATCGGCGAGTTTTGTCGGTGCCCCGCCCGCCGCCGCCCTGGCTCTTTACTCCACACCGGTTCCGGCTGGACCCTGGCCACCTGCCGCTGACCGGCTGTACGCGGAGGCGGCGCGCAGGCGCGACGGCTCGGCGACCAACGGCTACGCCCAGCACCTGGCCCCGGCCGCGGCGCACCAGTCGCTGCGGGCGCGGGTCGCGCAGGAGGTCGCCGCCTCGCTCACGCACCTGCTGGCCGCCGCGACCTGACAACCCCACCGCCGCATCCTCGGCCCGGTCCCGCACGCGGGGGCCGGGCCGTCCTGCGTTCGCCCGCCCAGCTCCCCGCTCTGGCGTTGTCGGTGAGTGTTGTTTCGACTCCAGGGGTCGCTGGAAGGGCTGGCCGCCCTGCTCTGAGACTGACCGTTGGGCCTGGGAGACTTCCGGGGTGAACACCTCGAACGAGATCGCCCGTGCGTCTTTGCTCCGCCGTGGCTTTGCCCTGGAGTACGCCACGCTCGCCTGGAACGTGGTCGGCATCGTGGTGCTTGCCGTGACGGCCCTGGCGGCCCGGTCGGTGGCGCTGGCCGGGTTCGGCCTGGACTCGCTGATCGAGATCGGTGCCTCGACGGTGGTCATCTGGGAGCTGTCGGGGGCCGGCGAGGAGCGCCAACGCCGGGCACTGCGCGTGATCGGCGGGGCGTTCGCGCTGCTGGCGGTGTATCTGGCGGTGCAGTCCACCCTGGTGCTGGTCGCCGACTACCACCCGCACCACTCGGTGCCGGGCATCGTGTGGACCGCGATCACCGCCGCGGTGATGTTCGCTCTCGCGGCGGCCAAGGCCCGCACCGGTGCGGCCCTGGACAACCCGGTGCTGAAGACCGAGGGCCGGGTCACCTTCATCGACGGCGTGCTGGCCGCCGCCGTGCTGCTCGGCCTGACGCTGAACTTCGCCCTTGGCTGGTGGTGGGCCGATCCGATCAGCGGGTACTTGATCCTGTTCTACGCGGTCCGCGAGGCCCGCGAGATTTTCGCCGGCGAGCACTGAACTCCCCGGGGCAGTGGAGTCAGTTCTGTTGTCACCGACACAGCCACCGCTCCCGCCGCCGTCCGGCCCTCGCCGTCCTGTTCGCCTCGATTCCCCGCCTGCGGATCCGGAGCCGTAGCGGGTCGGCCGAACCGGGAGTGGCGCCCGCCAGCCGCCCGAATCCGCATGACAGTCCTGCCCGCCGCACGGTAGAACCCGGCGTGTGACCGTCTTCTACTGCGCCAAGTGCGGGACCGCGCTCACCGGGGACCTGGTGGCACTGGCGGCCGTCCCTGACGTCGAGGATCCAGACCACGGCCGGGAGAAGAAGACCGGCCGGGCCCGCTCTACCGTCCCGCGCGGGCGCTACGCCATCGACTCCGACCCATGGGGCGCCCCGTTCGTCGCAGCCACCTGCGCGCCCCGCCCGCCTGCCCCGCGGACAGGCCGCGCGTTGCTGCGAACCGGCACTGGGAACACCGTCTCCGGTGGCTGGCGTGACAGCGTCGTCGTCCACCCGGACGACGTCTTGCCCCGCCTCGAACCCTTCACTCTCGGGGACAACTGGCTCGGATGCTGCGGCCCGACTGGCGCGCACGGTCCCAACTTGGCCTGCGTCTGTGGCTCTCGTCTGGCTGCCTGGGCTGCCGACTGCATAGGCCCCAACGAACTCCACCTGGACCCTGTGCGCGTCTACCCCTGGCACCAGGACGGCAGCTGAAGGCCTGTGCCAGCAGGGCCTTGATCACCAGGCGGACGACGCCGGGCTGCGCCGATCGCCACAGCGGGGGTTCCACGGGTCGTCCTGGGCCGTCCTGGTCGGCTGCAGGCGCCCCGGGGTGCGCGGGGAGGCTCCCATCGGCCGTGTCGGATTCCCGTCGGGAATGCCGCCCGTCGAGGCTGCTCCCGTCACTGCCCGTCGCCGCGACCCGCTGGGCCGACGCCCCGTCCTGGCGGCCTGACGGGCCACCGACCCGCTTTCCGCACCACCCTGTCGGCGGCCGTCTCAACTGCGCCGATTCAGTTGGATCAAGTCCCAGCGGTTTCCATACAGGTCTCGGAACACCG
>NZ_JBGCCS010000094.1:0-3040 GCF_041262645.1 Streptacidiphilus sp. EB129 | reverse complement strand
ACCGTCGCCGCCCGCCCAACAACGACGATCCAGCAGCTGACCGCCTATCAGCAAGAGGACAAGGTCAGCGATCTCACCGCATTCGAGCTACACCCAAACGATTTCACCAGCACAGTCATCGACCTCACCGTGGCGGAGGTTCGGAAACTCATGGCAGCATGTGCTCCCCGCGCCACGCACCCACGCACCCGCAGCCACGCGCTGAACTGGTCGAACTGGCGCCGACGACGACAAGCCGTGGCCCGCCGCTGCCACTACCGAAGGCGTTGTCACACGATCGAGGGGCGGCCCACGGGAAGCCGCCCCTGACCTCCACCAGCCCGGCTACACTCCAGTCCGCCTGCATCGTCCCAGGTCAAGCCCCGAAGTCCTGCTGGAGTACTAGCCGCAGTACATCGTCGAGGCACCGCTGTACTCGATGTCGCTGCTGGTGGCACCCCAGGTGGCGACCGCCGAGAGCGCGTACTCGGTTCGGAACTGGTTCTTCGCCACCAGGTTCACGCACTGGTGGCTGACCTGTGCGGTTTGCAGGCACTTCCCGCTCCACCCACCGGGGTTGGAGGCGGTGACTTGTCGGCGCGATTCAGGTCGCCGTGCCGAACCACGCGGTCAGCGCCTCGCGCATGTGGTGGCGCATTGACTGGCTCGCCGCCTCATCTGTGGCCCACGCCAGGTATCCGTCGGGACGGACGAGGATGGCGGAGGCTGGCCGGGACCGGTCTGCGGACCGGGCAGTGATGACGTCCACCCGGTCCGTCCAGGCGTCGGCGGCCTTGGCCGTCGCTGAGTGTCCGGTGAGGTCCACGAGCACGGGGCGGGCTGCGCGGAGCCGTTCGGCGATCTGTTCCCAGCTGTCGGTGATGTGCGTCCGGAGGTCGGGAAGCCATCGTCCGACCAGTGGATGCCCGGTGGCGCGGCCCATGTCGTACCGGATGTCGGTTCCGGACAGGAGGGCTGCGATGCGCGCGCGGTTGCGTGGGTCGTCGAGCAGTTCCGCCAGCAGGTCGCGGGCCGCAGTGATGTCGGCTGCCGGACGCATCAGGGCCATCTGGGCGCGGGTCTGCATGAGGACTCGCCGACTGACCGCAGCTCGCTCGCTGTGGTAGGTGTCCAGTAGTCCGGGGGGCGCCCAGCCGTGGATCTGGGCGGCGAGTTTCCAGCCGAGGTTGATGGCGTCCTGCATGCCCAGGTTCAGCCCTGGCCCGCCGACGGCAGAGTGTACGTGCGCGGCGTCTCCGAGCAGCAGGACGCGGCCTGCGCGGTAGGTGTCGGCCTGCCGCGAGTTGATGCTGGTGACGCGGCGCAGCAGGTGCGGTCCGGGGGTGGTGGGTGGGGTCAGTGGCAGGTCTGTGCCAAGAACGCGACGGGCGCTGGCCCGGAGCTCGTCGAAGGTCATCGGTGTGCTGTCGTCGACCGGCGGCTGGTCCCACTCGAAGGTGGCTACGAGGTGGATGCCCGATCCGGGTTGCATCATCGCGAAGGTGAGCACGCCGTTGGGCAGGCGGTTGTGGGCGTACGGCCGAAGGCGCATGCCCGGCTCGGGCAGGACGAGTTCCCCGGTGGCGGGATCAAGCAGCGCGTCGGGGATGACGGTGTGTCCCGCCCGGGAGGCGAAGCTGTCGTCGGTGGTGCCGGGAAAGGCGATGCCGGCCTGCTTTCGGACCGTGCTGTGGCCGCCGTCCGCTCCGACCAGGTACCGGGTGCGGACCCGGTAGGCGCCCTGTGGGGCTCGGATGTCGAGCGTGACGGCGTCGTCGTCCTGGCGCAGGGCGGTCAGTTCGTGCCCGCGGCGGATCTCGACGCCGAGTTCCCGGGCGCGCTCTTCGAGTACCTGCTCGATACGCGCTTGCGGGACCTGGAGGGCGTGCAACGGGTTGTCGGGCAGGTCGCGCAGGTCCAGTGGCAGGCCGCTGAACTGGTAGAAGGGCAACGGCTGGGCAGGTCCGGAACGACCGGTGAGGGGCTCGTACAGGCCGCGCAACTCCAGCGCCTGGACCACGCGGCCGACGAGCCCGTTGGCCCTGGGAGTCTCGCTGCGGGCGTGCAGCCGCTCCAGGAGCAGCGGTCGCACGCCCGCGAGCCGTAGTTCGCAGGCCAGCAGCAGCCCGTTCGGGCCGCCGCCGACGATGGTGACGTCAGCAGTCATCAGAACTCTCCCTCAGTTCGCCGGGCAGGAAGCATCCAGCCGCACCGCATGTCAGCCTGGACTGACAGTGCGACCTGACGTCAGTCTGGATTGACAATCGAGCGGATGTCAAGCCAGACTGACAGGCATGGAAGCGGGAGATCTCTCAGAACGCCTCAGGTCGCATGACCCCGCGGTGGGGCTGCGGGCCGTGGGCGCCTTGCATCGGCTGGCCGAGCAGGTCGAAGCGGCAGCAGTCGCACGCGCCAGGGAGCAGGGATGGTCCTGGGAACAGATCGGCGACGCCCTCGGCGTCTCCCGGCAATCCGTGCACGCCAAGTACGGGAAGTGAGACGACCATGTTCGAACAGTTCGCAGCAGGTGCCCGTGAGGTCGTCACTTCGGCACTGAGCGAAGCCACACTGCGTGGCGATCGCCGCATCGGCACCGAGCACCTCCTCCTGGGAGTGCTCCACGAGCCGGGCTCAGTCCGGGCCCTCGGAACCGACCTGGAAACCGCGCGTGCTGCTCTTGATGCCCTCGACCGGTCCGCGCTGGCCGCGGTCGGCATCGACATCCAGGGGATCGAGCGGCCGTCGATTCCCGCCTCGCGCAAGCGCACCCCCTTCACCTCCGGCGCCCGTGCCGTCCTCCCGCGCGCCCTGGCTGAGACGAGGAAGGCCAGCAGCCGGCGCATCACACCAGAGCACCTCCTGCTGGCCCTGCTCGACTGTGAGCAGCCTGATCCCGCGGCAGAGCTCATGGCACAGCTCGGCATCGACCGCGCCGCTGTCCGGGAGCGCATTCGGACGGGCGCCTGAGAGGGCGTTTGAGGTAGGCGGATTGCCCTTTATGTCTTAGTAGGTTCCTCGCCAGCTTGGTGTGGTTTCGTCCGTTATGCGCTTGGTTAGGTTG
>NZ_JBGCCS010000093.1:0-3356 GCF_041262645.1 Streptacidiphilus sp. EB129 | reverse complement strand
CAACGAGCTTCGCTACTCGGAGAGTTGCGCGGTGGCCGCCCCATGACCAGGGGTCATTCCAAGATCCCTGCTACACCACTCGGCGGGACGCCATCAGTTCCGGCTCACCGCCCCTCTATCGGCGTCCCGAGTATCCAGGTTCGAGGCAGATGTCCAGATTGAGCTCCCCGCTCCCTACCGCGCGTTCCTCACCGAACTTGGTGGCAGCGGGGCCGCACCCTTCTACGGACTGCTGCCCTTGGACAGGTGCGACCTGTTCACCATGGACCCCCAGGGGGACCTTGGCGCTCCACGGGGTTTCACGGCAGCCAACCGAAGAACCGCCGCGGGCGACCTCTTCCTGAACATCATCGAAGCCGGCTGCAGTGATCTGGTCCTGATCGGGATCACCGGGCCGCTCGCGGGGCGGATCCTCACTGGAAACAGCGACGGCTTCTGGGGCCCCGACGTTTCTTCGGCCAGCGACTTCCTGACCTGGTACGAGCGCTGGCTCGATCACATGGCCAGCGGTTGCGACAACCGGGCTTTGGAGCTCACCTCCCCGGGCGCGCGACTCCAGGCGAGCCGCCGGGCACTGCAGAACCGACCCACCACATGACGACCTGGATTCGCTGCCACTGGAAGGAAGAAGACGTCTGGTTCTTCTTCGAACTTGACGGCAACGGGCAAGTCACCAGGCAGATCGAGCTCCAAGGGCCAGAGCTGATCCCCATCGCTGCTGCATCGCTCGCAGAGTGGCTGGAAGCCCAGGCCACCGGTCGGCTCGCCGACTACGAGTCCGAGTTCGGCCTCACCGCACAGATTCCGATCTCGGAATGGCAGGGCCACAGCCCCGAGGCTCTGACCCCTATGGCTTTCGAGGATGCCTGGGTCGCCGCCCGTCGGGACATCGTCCTCCGGCGAACATCGCTTCCGATGGCACCTGAGCGATCGGGCCGCAGATCCTCGGAGTCGTCACTTTAAGTAAATTTTCTTCACAGTAGAAAGTTGCTCCGGGCGGTCGTCGAGCTCATAAGCAACACCGGTGAAGTGTCTGGGGAAGGGTGGCGGCTGTTCCTGTCCGTCGTCGGGGTGAAGGGGACCCTGGATCCGCGGGAGCGGATCCGGCCGGTCACCGAGACCAGCGAGCTATGACACGGCAGCTGTAGATCGTGATGCTGATGGTGTTCCTGCTGGTCATGGCGCTGTGTCCGCGTAGGTGTGCCATCGTCTGTGGGCTTGGCGGGCTCGGTGCTGGTGGCGTCTGCGCCAGGTGGACCAGTGCAGGATGTGGTCGGCGTCGCGTCGAGGTGCGGCCAGGATCAGCAGTCTGAGCAGGCGCAGGAGTTCGTGGCAGGTGACGGGGACGAGTTCGACGGGCTGGTCGTCGATGGGAGCACCGCGTTCGAGGGCGGTGGTGACGGCGAGGAAGGCGTAGGCGACCAGGGCCGTGGTGCTCCACCGGTGCCAGGAGGTCCAGGTGGTGACCTGGCCCTTGTCCAGGCCGGTGGTGGTCTTCGCGGTCTGGAAGTCCTCCTCGATCCGCCACCTGCAGCACACCATCCGCACGAGTTTCGCCAGTGGCACGGGGGCCGGTGACCAGCAGCGGAAGAACGAGACGGTGCCGGTGTAGCGGTGCCGGCGGGCCAGCAGGACCGAGACCCCGGCGTCGTCCTGGCCGTCGGGAGTGTCGTCGGCGACCACCTCCAGCATGGCCCAGTCGTAGTCGCGGGCGCCCTTGGTCCCGGTGCCGGTCCGCATCCGCTGCCAGGCCCGTTTCGGGATCAGCCGTAACGCGTCCTTGCAGGTCATGGCCCCACCGGGGGTGGTGACCTTGTGGTTGGAGCGGACCGCGATCGCGTACCCGAGCCCGAGCGTGCGGCAGGTGCGCCGCACGTGGCGGCTGCCGTAGACCTCGTCGGCGGCGAAGAACCCGGCCTTGACCTGGTTCTCGGTCACGGCCCGGGTGAGCATCGCGGCGGCCATGGCGGGCTTGGTGGCGAAGAGCACCTCGTCGGGGACGCCGGCCAGGTCACGGCGTTCCTCGTCCGCGGCCCAGTCCGAGGGCAGGTACAGGGCCCGGTCGATGATCGTGTGCCCAAGGCTGCTGGCGAAGGAGAGGTGGACCGCGACCTGGCACACCCCGACACCGCCGAGGGACCCGGAGTACTGGTTGCCGGCGCCGACCGCGTCGGTGGAGGACTTCGCGTCGCCGGTCTCGTCGGCGATCAGTATCCCTTCACCGTCGTCCAGGGCCTCGACCGCCCAGGCGGCCGCCTGGTCCAGCACGGCCCGGTCGTCCCAGCTCGCGCGGGAGAGCAGGTGCTGGAACCGGTGCGGCCCGCTGTGCCCGACCGCCTCCGCCAGGGTCCAGCAGTTCACGTCCTCCAGTTCCATGAGCAGGCCCTCGGCCAGCTCGCGGAACGTCCCCCGGGTCTCGCGCCGCGGGAAGCATCCGGCCACCCGGCCCATCAAGTCCCTGAGCCGGTCCCGCCACCGCTCGGGCGCTATCGTGGCCGAGGCCGCCGTGTCATGATCGTGCGTCACAACCCGCCATGATCACGGCGGCCACCGACAACCCTCGCGGACGCAGATCCCCAGCTGACCAGCACCGACCCGCAAAGGTCACGATCTACAGCTGCCGTGTATGAGCAGCTCGGACACAGGGGAGCGGCCGCCGGAAGCGGTGGAGGTCCCGCCCCAAGGCGAAGGCGAACCCCCGCCGGAGATCCTCGCCTACGCCACCGGACACAAGCCGGTCGTGCAGGTGCGGATCGAGGGCCACTGGAGGATCGGTGTCGTCCGAGAACGCCACGACTATGGCCCGGGCCGGACGGCCTACCAGGTCACCCTCGACCCCGGCACCCCCGTGGTCCGGGTGAGGTTCTCGTCTCTCGCCTGCCGACCCTGCCCGCACCTTCGAGACTGTGTCGACTCGCCGAAGGCGGAATACCGTCAGCTGACCTTCCGCCACCACGAAGAACACCAGGCCATCGGCCAGGCCCGTGCTCTGCAGCAGACAGACGGCTGGAAGGAACGCTACAAGATCCGCGCTGGAGTCGAAGGAACCATCTCCCAGGGCGTCCAACGCTGCGGCCTGCGCAGATCCCGATACCGAGGGCTTGCGAAAACCAGCCTCCAACACCAGCTCACCGGCGCCGCCATCAACCTCGCCCGCATCGACGCCCACCTCACCGACACGCCCCGGGCCCGCACACGCATCAGCCACTTCGCAGCACTTCGCCCCGCCGAGCCAACGCTCGACGGGGCGAAGTAAGCCCCGGTGAACTCAACCGGTCAGCGCAACACCCCAGGTAGGAGAGGGTGTGGCGTATGGCAAGGATGGGTCGTCCGGGGATGTCGGATGCACAGAAGCG
>NZ_JBGCCS010000092.1:0-3444 GCF_041262645.1 Streptacidiphilus sp. EB129 | reverse complement strand
GCGAGAGATCGAACGTGTCCATCCCCACGCCGACCAGCACCGATTCCAACTCGCCGTCTAACAACGCGACCTCACCGCATCCGAGCTACACCCAAATCGTTTCTGCAGCCCCCTTTGAAGCCGCGTCGGCCGCCATAACGCTGAGGAAGGCGTGCGCGAGCATCGCCAGGGTGATGTGCCGGTACCAGCCCACATAGCGGCGGACCTCGTACTGGTCCAGGCCACACTCGTTCTTCGCGGCCTGGAACGACTCCTCGATCGCCCAGCGTGTCCCGGCGACGCGCACCAGTTCCTCCACCGTGGTGTCGAGCGGCGCGTAGGCGAGGTAGTAGGCGATCTCGTCGGGCTTGCTGATGCTGCGGCGGGCCAGCGCCCACCGCTGGCGGACCGGAACCTCGTCGCGGTAGTCGTACTCGACCACCGCCCGTAGCCGGATCGCCGCCCAGTCGTAGAGACGTGGGCCCTTGGCACCGTCACCGCACGAGATCCGCTCCCATGCCTCCTGCGGGGCCTGCTCGATCAGGGTCTCGATGCGGTTGCAGCCCACGCTGAACTGGGACTTGGGCACCGCCAGGACGTAGCCCACACCGGACTGCTCCAGCAGGCGACGGAAGCGGCCCTCCTGCCCGTAGGCGGCGTCCGCGGTGACCCAGGCGATGGGCAGCGGGGACGCAAGCGCGCGCAGCACCATGCCCTTGGCGAGGTCGTTCTTGGTGCGGAAGTCCCGCTCGTCGGGGACTTTCGCCGCCATGCAGCGGTCCCGGTCCTCGGTCCAGGACTTGGGCAAATACAGTTCCCGGTCGACCAGGGCGCGGCCCCGGGTGGAGGCGTAGGCGGCGAAGAGTCGGGTAGCTCCGGCGCATTACTGCGCCGGAGCCCCCTCAGAACCGGGCATGCCCGTTTTCCGGGCACCACGGCTCAAGCAAGCCCTGGAGGCGTGCGGGCGTGCAGAGTTGATGTTGCGGGTTTGCTGCCAGCGGTGTTGAGCTGCTGACAGGTGGCGTGGACAAGACGGAGTTGTGTTCCGTCCGGCGTGCCGATCCCGTGATAGGTGATCATCCGTTCGGTGATCGCCTGGCGGGTCGCCCGCAGCCACGTCTCCCACTGGGTGGGGTCCGCTGGCGGGCGTTCGGCGGGCAGCAGCGGCCTGCGGCAGATCTGACAGAGCCCGTCCTGCGCGTTGAGCAGGCGCAAGGTGGCGCGGTTGACCAGCGAAGGTGCGCTTCTGCGCCGTCGATCGGCCCAGTACTCGGTCAGGGCGGGGTCGTCCGGGGACGCCCCGTTCTGAACCATCTGGTGTCGGAGGATGCTCGTCCAGGCGAATTTCAGCAGGTAGGCGCCGCTGTGGCGGTCGCCGAACACCCACTGGTCCTGCCGGGACTTGTTGAACCGGCCGAAGTAGCGGGCGGTGACCCAGTGCCTCGACTTGTTCGGGTGGGCGCGGGTGGCCCACTTGTAGGCGAGCTTCCACATGTAGTCGTCCAGGGAGGAGGCGAAGACCTCGCTGGAGACCACGTTCCGGTAGTAGGCCGCCCAACCCCGGATGATTGGGTTGAGCCGGTGCAGCACCGCCGCCGCGTTGGCCCCGTTCAGGGCGCGCACTTCGGTGCCGAGCCTGTCTCGGATCCGTCTGACGGCCTCGCGGCTGGGTTTGATCAGCAGCTTGCCGTGATAGCGGCGGACGGTGAACCCGAGGAAGTCAAAGCCCTGTTCGAGGTGGACGACACGCGTCTTGTCCTCGTTGAAGGCCAGGCCCCGGGGCGTCAGCCACTGGGCGAGCCGTTCCTTGACCTGTTCGGCCTGTTCCCGCGAGTGGCACAGGGCGACAAGATCGTCGGCGTATCGAACCAGCAGCCGGGAGCCCGGCATCGTGTCGCCAGCGCGGCGGCCCGTCTGCCGGTACTGCACTCCCGCGGCCGTCTCCATTCCGTGCAGGGCGATGTTCAAGAGGACAGGGCTGATCACGCCGCCTTGAGGAGTTCCCTCACCGGTCGGGGTGAGCCGGCCGTCCTCGACCACGCCGGCCTTCAGCCACCGCTCGACCGTTCCCCGGGCGGGGAAGGAGCCGAGCTGGGCGAGAAGGTGGGCGTGGTCGATCCGGTCGAACGCCGCCACCAGGTCCGCGTCCAGCGCCCACCGACGCAGGGCGCTCTTACCCTTGGCCGTCCAGTAGATCGCCGCGATCGCGTCCTGGCAGCTGCGGCCGGGCCGGAAGCCGTACGACTTCGGCTCGAACCGCGCTTCCCACTCGGGCTCCAGTGCCTGTGAGACGCGGGCTTGCTGCACCCGGTCCACAACCACGGGAATGCCGAGCGGGCGCCTCTTGCCGCCTGCCTTGGGGATGTACACGCGCTTGACGGGTCGGGTCTGCCACGGGCCGGTGCGGTGCTGGACCCAGTGGGCCAGCTCCGCCTTGCCCCGGGAGGTCAGTACGACCTGCCCGTCGACGCCCGCCGTCTTGCGCCCCGCGTTGATCTCCGTCACCCGCCGCACGCTCACCAGCGTGTTGGCATGCGAGCGGAGCATCAGTTTCTGCAAGTTGCGGACCTTCTTGAGGTCCCCTGCCTGCGACGCCGTGAAGATCCGCTGTCGAAGACGCCGTACGCTCTCCTCTTCGGCGCGCCAGTCGATGGCGTTCCAATCGGGGAGAGTGCCCTCCGGTCCGTTCACCGCGCGGACCTGCGGCGTCGCAACAGCAGTCGCCTCGGTCCTCATGGTGTCCAACTTGCCCTTCGGTTCCGGAATCCTTGATCAGTCGCGTTCTTCACGGGCTCACCCGGCCCACGTCAGCTCCCTTTCGGGATCGGGCATACGCCCGTATCCGGTCAGTTATGCGGGGCTCGGCGGAGGAGCCGATGGTCTGCCCCGGTTTCCTGCTGCCTTTCGGCGCACCGGCGTTGGCTTCTTGGGCCGTCCTGTTCCCGCTGGGGAGTTGGGCCTTCCTTGCGGTCGGCTGACCAGGCGACAAGCCGTCTGGACCCCAACGGGGTTGTCACGTTCCACACGTGTGAGGTGCGACCGGGGTGGGCGCCCTCATTACCCCGGGACGGTGGTGTCCTCCCGGCCGACTCGGTGTCTGCGACCGGCACCTGCCGCTTCTCAGCGGCCAGTCCTGCACCCCGCCACTGCATTCCACCTGCGGGGCTTGCCATCACGAGGCATCGTCGAGGGTTCATTCACATTCACCCGTCCGGTCTTCTCCTTGCCTGTGGCCTCCGAGTGGAGCGGAGGCCCTTGGGCTTCTTCCCGGAGCTTCGCACCCCGCCGTTACCAGCGACGCACGTCCGAGCGGAGACAGGCCATGGACACTGGCCCGGGGCTACGTCCTCGGCATCACACCGACCCTCCTCCTAGTACTGCAACCGCATCTGGGCGTGACTGTGAGCGTGCGTGCTCGTTGGTCTGACTGTGTGCTGATGAGCTGACGGTCAAACAAGTTGAGGC
>NZ_JBGCCS010000091.1:0-3686 GCF_041262645.1 Streptacidiphilus sp. EB129 | reverse complement strand
GGGGTGGAGGTGGACTGGAAGGCGGTGATCGGTTCGGGTCGTCGGATGGTGGACCTGCCGACCTACGCCTTCCAACGCACCCGCTACTGGCTCGACGCCCCCGACCTCGGCCCGACCGTCCAGGGCGCCGCCGTCTCGGGCAGTGGTGACCTCGTCGACGACTCGTTCTGGCGCGCCGTCCGTGCCGACGACGTCACCGGGCTGGCCGGCCAACTCTCGCTGGAACCAGCGGCCCTGGCCGAGCTGGTTCCCGCACTGCGGTCCTGGGACGAGCGCCGTGGCATGCTCGGCACCGTCGACTCCTGGCGCTACACCGTGAGTTGGCAGCCGCTGCGGGACGCCGCTGCGCCCCGCCCCGCTGCTCGCTGGCTGCTGGTCACCTCGGCGCAGGACACGACCGCGCCGTCGATCCGCGCGGCCCTGGAGCGTCACGGCAGCACCGTCCAGCAGCTCGACCTCGACCCGGCGACCGCCCTCGACCGCGAGGTGCTCGCACGACTGCTGTGCGGGCAGCCGGAGTTCGACGCCGTCCTGTCGCTGCTCGCGCGCGACGGCGACCGGCACCCGGAGCACCCCGCCGTCCCGCTCGGCCTGGCCGCCACGCTCACCCTGCTGCAGGCGCTCACCGACGCCGGGGTGTCGGCGCCGCTGTGGTGTGTCACCAGCGGAGCCGTGTCCGTGGGCGACCATGAGCCGCTGGAGCACCCGTTCCAGGCGGAGACCTGGGGCCTCGGCCGGGTCGCCGCGCTGGAGTACCCGCGGGCCTGGGGTGGTCTGGTCGACCTGCCGTCCGATGCGGACGACGCGGTTCTCGACCGTTTCTGTACGGTGCTGGCTCGCGGTGATGGTGAGGACCAGGTCGCGGTGCGCCGCTCGGGTGTCTTCGGCCGTCGACTGGTGCGGGCGCGTGCCGGTGACGGTGTGTCGGGTCGCAGCTGGCGTCCGCGTGGGACGGTGCTGATCACCGGCGGTACCGGGGCACTGGGCGGTCATGTCGCGCGCTGGCTGGCGGCCAACGGCGCCACCCGTCTGGTGCTCACCAGCCGTCGCGGCGACCAGGCCCCCGGCACGGCCGAACTCCTAGCCGAACTCGCCGACCTGGGCGCCCACGCCACCGCCGTCGCCTGCGACCTCGCCGACCGCGACGCCGTCGCCGCACTCGTCCGGGACCATGAGACCAGGGGCGAGTCGATCCGCACCGTCATGCACACCGCGGGCGTCGCCGACCTCGCTCCGCTCGCCGACCTCACAGTGGGCGAGCTCGCCACCGTCGCGGCCGGCAAGGTCGCCGGGGCCGAACACCTGATCGACCTGCTGGACCCGGCCTCCCTGGACACCGTCGTACTGTTCTCGTCGATCGCCGCCGTCTGGGGCGTCGGCGACCATGCCGCGTACGCCGCCGCCAACGCCTACCTCGACGCGCTCGCGCAGCGCGCCCGTGGCCGGGGCCTCGCGGTCCACTCGGTGGCCTGGGGCCCGTGGGCCGGTGGTGGCATGATCGCCGACTCGCTGGAGGACACGCTGCGACGGCGAGGCGTACCGCTGATCCAGCCGGAACCCTCGATCCACGCGCTGCAACAGGTCCTGGACCGCGACGAAGCCGTGATCGCGGTGGCCGACGTCGACTGGGACCGCTTCGCCGCGGTCTTCACCGGCAGCCGGCCCAGCCCGCTGCTGGCCGACATCCCCGAGGTCCAGCGGGCCCTCGGCAGCGATTCCGGAGACGCCAGCGGTGCCGACGCAGGCACCGAGGGCAACGCCCTCGCCGAGCAGCTCGCCGCGCTTCCGGAGCAGGACCGCGAACGCAACCTGCTCGACCTGGTCCGCAGTCACGCGGCCCGGGTGCTCGGCCATGCGTCGGCCGAGGCGGTCGACGCCCGCCGCGCGTTCATGGAGCTCGGCTTCGACTCGCTCAGCGCCGTCGAGCTGCGCAACGGTATCGCGGCGGCGACCGGCCTGCGGCTGCCCGTCACCGTGGTCTTCGACTACCCGACCCCCACCGACCTGGCTCGATTCCTGCTCGGCGAGCTGCTCGGCGCCCCGCAGTCCACCGGCCCGGCGTCCGACGCCGCCGAGCAGCGCCTCGCGGCTGCGGACGACGACCCGATCGCCATCATCGGCATGGGCTGCCGCTACCCGGGCGGCGTCACCACCCCGGACGAGCTCTGGCAGCTCGTCATGGACGAGGCCGACGTCGTCTCGCCGCTGCCCACCAACCGTGGCTGGGACCTGGACGCCCTGTACAGCCCGGATCCGGACAAGCCCGGCACCTCCTACGTGCGTGCCGGTGGATTCCTGCACGACGCGGCAGAGTTCGACCCCGAGTTCTTCGGCATCAGCCCGCGTGAGGCCCTCGCGATGGACCCGCAGCAGCGCCTGCTCCTGGAGGTCGCACAGGAGGCGGTCGAACGGGCCCGGATCGCTCCGCAGTCGCTGAAGGGCAGCCGCACCGGCGTCTTCGTCGGTATGGCCGACCAGGCCTACGCGACCTCCCGGCAGGGTGGCGCCGACGGTTTCGAGGGCTACTTCGTCACCGGTGGCGCCTCCAGTGTGGCGTCGGGGCGGATCAGTTATGTGTTTGGTCTTGAGGGTCCGGCGGTGACGGTGGATACGGCGTGTTCGTCGTCGTTGGTGGCGTTGCACCTGGCGGTGCAGGCGCTGCGGCGCGGGGAGTGCACCCTGGCTCTGGCCGGCGCGGCGATGGTGATGTCGACCCCGTCGCAGTTCGTCGGTTTCAGCCGCCAACGCGGACTCGCCGCCGACGGGCGCTGCAAGGCGTTCTCCGACGACGCGGACGGCTTCGGCCTCGCCGAGGGTGCCGGGATGCTGGTGCTGGAGCGGTTGTCCGAGGCGCGGCGGAACGGGCACCGGGTGATGGCTCTGGTGCGTGGCAGTGCGGTGAACCAGGACGGTGCGTCCAACGGCCTGACGGCGCCGAACGGTCCGTCGCAGCAGCGGGTGATCCGCGCGGCCCTGGCCGACGCCGGCCTGTCGGCGGCGGACGTCGACGTGGTCGAAGCGCACGGTACGGGGACGTCGCTGGGCGACCCGATCGAGGCGCAGGCGCTGCTGGCGACGTACGGGCAGGGGCGGGACGCGGAGCGTCCGTTGTTCCTGGGCTCGTTGAAGTCCAACATCGGCCACACCCAGACCGCCGCCGGCATGGCGGGTGTGATCAAGATGGTGCAGGCGATGGGCCGTGGCGTGCTGCCGAGGACGCTGCATGTGGGTGAGCCGTCGCGGCATGTGGACTGGTCGGCGGGTGCGGTGGAGCTGTTGACGCAGTCGCGGGAGTGGCCCGAGGTGGACCGGCCCCGCCGGGCGGGAGTGTCCGGATTCGGTGTGTCCGGTACCAACGCGCACGTCGTGCTTGAGGCGGCGCCGGACGAGCCTGCGGTGGAGCCGAGTGCTCCCGTGCTGCCCCGGGATGCCGTCTTCAGCGGTGAGGTGGTGCCGTTGGTGGTGTCGGGGTGTGGTGGTGGGGGTTTGGCTGGTCAGGCGGGTCGGTTGGTGTCGGTGGTGGGTGGGTTGGGGTCGGAGGTTGCGCCGGGTTCGGGTTCGGTTTCCGGGCCGGGTACTGGTTCCGACATGGGTGTGGGTGATGTGGCGTGGTCGTTGGTGGGGTCGCGGGCGTTGTTGGGTGAGCGTGCGGTGGTGGTGGGTTCGGGTGTGGGTGGGTTGGTGGG
>NZ_JBGCCS010000090.1:0-3930 GCF_041262645.1 Streptacidiphilus sp. EB129 | reverse complement strand
ACCACATCACCCTCAACCGCACACACACCCCCCTGCGTCACCACCCACAACGGCACACCCACACCCACATCACCCAACCCCTGCACCACCACCAAGGCCTCAACCACAGACCCCGGCACCAACATCACGCCGACGAGCCCCTCACCCACACCATCCAACAAGCCCACCACGCCAGCCCGATCCACACCTTCCGGCAAACCAACAACCACAACCTCACCCAACGCACTCAACCCACCGACCGCATCCGACACATCAACACCCGCACCCCCCACCACCAACCAACGCCCCACCACCCCACCAGCCGACTCCACGCTACGCCACACCTCCCGATACACCCACGACCCCACCCGCCCGCGCTCCACGCGCCGGCGACGCCACGCCGACAACGCCGGAACCACCTCCTCCAACACCCCACCACCCAAACCCAACTCCACACCCAACGACACCAAGTCCTGGTCCTCGACCTCGTTCCAGAACCCGTCCTCGGCCGCGCCCGTCTTCAACGTGGGCCAGTACCGCTGGTGCTGGAACGAATACGTCGGCAGGTCAACGCGCTGACCCGCACCGACCACCGCCGTCCAATCGACACGCGCGCCGGTCACGTACAGCCGTCCCAGGGCTTCCAGCGCGGTCCGCTCCGCCTCACGCTCACGCCGGGCGATGGACACAGCTGTCCCGTCGACCAGGTCAGCCGTCAATGCGGCCAGCACCCCGTCAGGTCCGACCTCCACGAAGCGCGTCACCCCACGCTCCACCAACACCCCCACACCATCAGCGAAGCGAACCGCCCGACGAACCTGAGACACCCAGTACGCCGGCGACATCAACTCGTCAGCCGTAGCCAGACGACCCGTCACATTCGACACGATGTCGATCCGCGGACGCGAGAACTCAACGCCCTCAAGCACCGCACGGAAGTCACTCAGCATCCCGTCCATCCGGGAGGAGTGGAACGCATGACTCACCCGCAGCCGCCGGGTCCGGCGGCCGATCGCGGTGAAGTGCGCGGCGATGCGCTCGACCTCGTCCTCGTCACCCGAAACCACCACCGAGGTGGGACCGTTGACCGCAGCGATACTCACCCCGTCGGTGAGCCGGGGCAGTACCTCGTCCTCGCTCGCCTCGACCGCGACCATCGCACCACCCGCAGGCAACGCCTGCATCAACCGACCCCGCGCAGCCACCACCCGGCAGGCGTCCGACAGCGACCACACCCCCGCCACATACGCCGCCGCCAACTCACCGATCGAATGACCCAGAAGGTAGTCGGCCTCCACACCCCACGACTCGACCAGACGGTACGCAGCCACCTCGAACGCGAACAACGCCGGCTGCGTCCACCCCGTCTCATCCAGACCCACCCCGCCGAACATCACCTCACGCAAGTCAGGGCCGAACTGCGCACACACCTCATCCAACGCAGCCGCGAACACTGGGAACGCGGCATACAGCTCACGCCCCATCCCCGCCCACTGCGCACCCTGACCCGTGAACAACACCGCCGACCGACCCGAACGCACCACACCACGCACCGCCAGGTCACCCAACCCGGCCAGCAACTCCTCACGACCCCCACCCAGCACCACCGCCCGATACTCCAACGCCGCACGACCCGACGCCAACGAAAACCCCACATCCACCGGATCCAACTCGCCAGCCGAGTCCCGCAACCGACCCGCAGCCGACCGCAACGCCTCCTCCGTACGCCCCGACAGCACCCACGGCACGACTGCGCCCGTCCACTGCACGGGCTCAACGACCTCCGGCTCGGAGGCCTGTTCGAGCACGACATGCGCGTTAGTACCGGAGACACCGAAAGCCGACACACCGACGCGCCGCGGACGGTCCACCTCGGGCCAGGCCCGGGCCTCCGTCAGCAGCTGGACCTCGCCCGCCGACCAGTCCACGTGCGTCGAGGGCTCAGAGACATGCAGCGTCTTGGGCAGCACACCAGCCCGCATCGCCTGCACCATCTTGATCACACCCGCCACACCAGCAGCAGCCTGCGTATGACCCAGATTCGACTTCACCGACCCCAACCACAACGGACTGCCCGAATCACGACCCTGCCCATACGTCGCCAACAACGCCTGAGCCTCAATCGGATCACCCAACGACGTCCCCGTACCATGCGCCTCCACCACATCCACCTCAGTGGCGGACAGGCCGGCATCGGCGAGCGCGGCACGAATCACGCGCTGCTGCGACGGACCGTTGGGGGCGGTCAGGCCGTTCGACGCGCCGTCCTGGTTGACCGCCGAGCCACGGAGGACGGCCAGCACGGGGTGCCCGTTGCGCCGCGCGTCCGACAGACGCTCGACCAGGAGCAATCCGACGCCCTCACCCCAGCCGGTGCCGTCCGCGTCGTCCGAGAACGCCTTGATCCGCCCGTCGACGGACAGACCCCGCTGTCGGCTGAACTCGACAAACACGCCTGGCGTGGACATCACCGTGACGCCGCCGGCGAGCGCGAGCGAGCACTCGCCGCGCCGCAGCGCCTGCACCGCCAGGTGCAGCGCCACCAGCGAGGCGGAGCATGCCGTGTCCACGGTCATCGCGGGGCCTTCGAGCCCGAACGTGTAGGAGAGGCGTCCGGAGACCACACTGGCCGCGTTGCCGGTGCCGAGGTAGCCCTCGACGTTCTCCTCGGCGTTCGTGAGCAGGTTCAGGTACTCCTGGCCGTTCGTGCCGACGAAGACGCCGGTCGCGCTGCCACGAACGGACTGGGGGTCCACGCCTGCGCGCTCGAACAGCTCCCAGGCGGTCTCCAGCAGCAGGCGCTGCTGCGGATCCATCGCCAGCGCCTCGCGCGGCGAGATCCCGAACAGGTCCGCGTCGAAGTCGGCGGCCGAGTCGAGGAAGGCGCCGAAGCGCGTGTACGAGGTTCCCGGCTGGTCCGGGTCGGCGTCGAAAAGGCGGTCGAGGTCCCAGCCGCGGTCGGAGGGAAAGTCGACAATGCCGTCCCGACCGTCGGCGACCAGCTGCCACAGCGCCTCGGGGGTGGTGACGCCGCCCGGGAACCGACAGCTCATCGCCACGATGGCTATCGGTTCCCGCTGCGCGTCCTCAAGCTCTCGTACTCGTTGGCGCGTCTGGTGAAGTTCGCTGGTGGACCACTTGAGATAGTCGCGAAGCTTGTCCTCGTTCATGGGCCACCTCACCGTGTTCGCCCACTTCACCTCACGAGCGGCCGAGCTCCTCGTGGATGAACTGGAAGATCTCGTCGTCCGTCGCCGACTCAAGCCTCGTGGAGGCCGAGTCGGCCTCGTCGCTACCGGGCTTGTCGAGCTTCGAAAGCATCACATGCAAGCGGGTGCGGACAGCGGCTCGCAGGCCATCATCTGGGGAAATCTCCAGAATCGCTGCTTCGAGCTGGTCGAGGCCGTCCAGGACGGGCGGCTGGCCCGGCTCTTCGGTGACGGTCAGCTCCGCCAGCAGATGACCCGACAACGCGACCGGAGTCGGGAAGTCGAACACCGCTGTCGGCGACAGCCTCAGACCCGTGGCGACCGACAGGCTGTTGCGGAACTCCACCGCGGTCAGCGAGTCGAAGCCCAAATCGCTGAAGGCTCGGGTCTCCTCCACCATGTGGGCGGCCCCATGGCCGAGTACGGAGGCCGCCTGCCGGCACACCAGATCGATCAGCAGACGTTCCTGCTGCGGCGGTGTGAGGTCCTTCAGGCGGGCGGCCAGGTCATCGGCCTGGCCTGGCAGGATCTCCGGGGCCGCGGCCCCAGCAGACGGGATCAGGTGGCTCAGCAAAGGCGTCGGGCGGGCGGCGAAATGGCTCCAGTCGATGTCCGCGACCATCACCGTGGCGTCCGGCCCGGCCGCCACCATCCCCAGCGCTTGAATGGCAAGCTCCGGGTCCATACCCCTCACCCCACCACGACGCTGACGCTCCGCAACCCCCACACCCGCAGCCATCCC
>NZ_JBGCCS010000089.1:0-4886 GCF_041262645.1 Streptacidiphilus sp. EB129 | reverse complement strand
TCAGCCCCGTCGCCTACGAGCAGCGCCAATCAGCTACCCTGACACTCGCCGCATAACCACACAAACCCGTGTCCACCATCCGGGGTGAAGCCCCCGGTGTCCTGGAAGTCCGTGGCGGCCCGGTCCCGCATCTGGGCGAGCGAGATCGGCTCCGCATGCCCGTCGGCCAACCAGGCCGGGGCGGTGATCAGCTCGCGGCGGTGGACCGCGATCCCGTGGGCCGCCTCGGGCAGGTACCGGTCCTGAACGCGCACGACCGCGCCCCCGGACGTGTAGTACGCGGTGCCGTCCTCAGTGATCGACAGGCGCTCGTGCCAGTACCGCTGCGCCGTGCGGGCCAGGGCCAACATGCCGTTGCCGTTGCACAACGAATTGAGGGAGCGCCACTGGACGCCGTCCCAGCGCTGACGGCGGTAGAGCGCATAGAAAGTGGTGGAGTCGTAGTTCTCGGCGGTGATGAGCGTTCCGGGCATCTCGGGGATCACGGCGTGCCTTCCCGATCGCGGATGGATGCGGTTCGAGGGGCCGGGCGGCGGGGCCACCGCCGCCCGGCGATCAGTCAGTTCAGCGGGTGAGGCGGTCGGTCAGCTCGACGAGCCGGTCCGCTTCGGCGCGGATCAGCTCGCGAGTGCGGTCCAGCGCTTTGGCCTGGCGCTCCTCGTCCGCCCACAGACGCTCCAGCCGCCGCTTGCGCCGCTCGGCCTGCTCACGCGGCGACAGCTCCGGGAGCGGCGTGGGGCGCGCGTGGCCGGGGCAGTCACCGGCTGCGTGGCGCTGGCGCATCGTCTTGCGTGCGTTGACGGGGTGCTGGTCGCACGCGGGGTCGGCTTCCTCCTGGATGACCAGCCCGCATGCGGCCTTGGGGCACGGACACGGGTCCTCCAGGTAGGTGCCGCTCCAGGAGCGCCCGACGTGGCGCACCAGCGGGACCGGGGCCGGCTGGAGGGCGGGGCAGTACTCCACGCGGTGCCACTCGCCCGCGATCGGGGAACGGGCCGACCCGTGCCAGGAGCACGCCTCGTCGGCCTGCTCCGCGATGGCTCCGCCGCACGCACCGCGCGCACAGGTGCAGTCAGGGAAGTTGTAGAGGGCGTGGGTCTCGGTCGGCGGCTCGGTGTGGACGACAGCAGACATCGGCGGGCTCCTGGGGGTGGAGGCAGAGCGGCGGGAGCTCTGCGCGGGTGCGGTTCGAGGGCCGGGCGGCGGGGCCAACCGCCGCCCGGCGGGGTGTCTCAGCTCTCGTGCGGCTGCATGATCGTCAGAACGGGTTCGCGCTCGTCGCCGGGGCCGATCTGCGCGACCAACTCGACCGGGCGGGCAGTGTGCGACCGGCCATCACGCGGCACACGGTGCAGCTCCACCGTGGTCCGGATGCCGCCCCGAGCAGGGGAGATGGCGTAGCGGGTCATGAACAGCACGTCCCACAGTCGGCCGGTCTGGTCCTGGACCGTGCCCTGCCGCTCGTCGTCCTCCTCGGTCCAGGCCACACAGTCCGCCCACGCGGCGGCGGTCAGTGCGACCGGCACGGTCAGACCCGCCTCGCGGCACAGCGACGGCGTCGCCTCGACCAGCACACCGTCCGCCAGCGCCTGCGCCCGGCTGTACACGTCGATCACGGAGCCGAACAGGTCCCCGAGGCAGACCGTGTTCTCCTCCGGCTGCTCTTCCGCGCCCCAGACGGCGGCGTCCGGGCCGGTCTCCCACGCCTCGCGGGTGGCGGCCGGCTGCTGGGGAGTAGTGCGGTCGTTCATGGTTCCTCCTGCGTCGTGCGGTTCGAGTTCGCCGGGCGGGGGGCCAATCCCTTCCGACATGACCAACAATACAAGCATTGACATGCAACGCTGAGTGTTTTCGCACCCATCACCCGATCGGACCAGGGGTGTCGCCCACCCACGGGCCAATGGCGTTGCCTTCAGTCGGACTTAGCGGCGGTACTGTTTGTCGTGACAACCAGTGACCCTGCGCCGTGTGACGTAGCAGTAGTGACACGCGAGATCACAACGGCTGTGCATCTTCAGAACGAACTGAGGGCGGTGGCTCGTCGATCCGTCCCGCCCTTCTCGCATCGCCTGAGATGCTTCCAGGCGTCGCCACGATCTCAGCACCTTGAGGGCCGCCACGCGCCGGTCAACGTCGCGCCCCAGCACCGCCACGCAAACCACGAGGCCGTACAGCAGCATTGGCGGCAGAGCGGCTGCCAACGCCACCCACGGCTGGCCCCGAACCACCTCCACGGCCGACAGTCCCCAAATCCCTGTCTGTAACACCGATACCCGAACCTGACCGTTGTCTCTCACGCCAGGGATCGTAGACACGCACCGGCGAACCTGAGTCCCGACCAGACCCCCGTCACTTTCCGTAGCCGACATCAAAGTCAACGCCATTGACCCACGGGCGGGCGACACCCCTGCCATGACGCACCGTCAGTCAGCCGCCCGCCACGCCTCCCGACGCGCCAGCTCCAACAACCCCTGCCCCTGATCCGCCCGCCCCCGCTGCGCCCGATCAACGGCCTTCATCAGGTGGTCGACCGCCTCCACTGCGCAGCGTCGGCGGTAAGCCTCCAGTTCGGTGCAGATGCCGGGGCGCCGGGCGGCCTCGGCGCGCAGCGCGACCAGCGGACGCAGCGACTCGACGGACTCGGGCGACGGGGGCGCGGCCATCAGCCGGGCACGGCCACGGGGGACCGACGACTCCAGCGCGGCAGCCACCATGGCCACCGTCGGGGCGAACCACTTCAGGTACTGCTCACGGGCGTTCGTGTTGTGCGACATGGGCGGGGCCTTTCGTACGGTGCGTGCGGTTCGAGGGGTTGCCGGGCGGCGGGGCCAACCGCCGCCCGGCGGGGCGGAAATCGTCAGTCGATGGTGAGCGGAGCAGGCTCCAGCCATCCGGGGAAAGTGGCGATGTGACAGAGCCGCTCGAACGCCTCGTCAAACAGCGCCTCACCCTCCAGCCCCCGCAGCTCCGGGATGTACGCCTGGAACTCGCGGCCGGCATGGCCGTACGCCTGCGTCAGAGCCTCCAGGGCGCTCGCGGCGGTCTCCCGGCGGATCACGGGGCCGAGGCCCCCGTTCCCGTCGGTGAAGTCCAGCAGGACGGTCCAGCGGCTGCGCTCCGCTGCGCGTACGGCGCGGCGATGGGCGGACTTGGCGCGGATTCGGGGCATGGTGGCGATCACGGGGGCTCCAGAGCAGGTGTGCGGGTGGGTGGTTGGGTGCCGGATGGGGCCATGCGACCCCATCCGGCGAGGGGCGTCAGCTCGCCCCGGCGAGCTCCAGGAGGGAGAGCTGTACGAAGTCGGACGGCGGGGCCAGCCGCAGCACCGCGCCGCGCACCGTCGCAGCGGTGATGGTGCGCGGCAGATCGGACGCGACCACGCGGGAGTCCTTCACCTCGCGCCAGGCCGCGTACAGCACGCGGTCACGCTTCGCCTTCGCGTCGGCAAGGCTGGCACGCAGGGCCTGGAATTCGGCCTCCACGTCCAGAGCCTCAATCTTGAGATCGGTCGAGATCATCAGTGCTGCCCTTCGGTTCGTGCGGTTCGAGTTCACCGGGCGGGGGGCCAACCCCTTCCGACATGACCAACAATACATTGTTTGACGGTCTCGCGTGTGCAAATCCAGCACCTTGACCAGCACTTCACCCGATCGGATCAGTGCTGCGGTTGCCCGCCCAGCACCCCGCACCTCTTCGCTGCGGCACAGCTGTCAGCGCGACCCCATGGCGACGCCGTGCCGCGCCTCGACCACGGGTGACCGGGACGCTTAGAGGTACGGATAGGGGTACGGATAGCGATACGGACAGGGGTACGGACTGCGGGCGGTGACTCAAGGCGACACCCCATCAAAGGCGCAGCTCAGACGGCCTTTCCGGCTGTCGCCAACGCTGACAACCCCCTCTGTGAGCCCTCCCCCTGTACTTGTTTGGTGAGGAGTGGCGGGTCTGGGCGCACGTCGGAGCTTGCGACAGCGCTGCGCTGGGCTGGTGTGGGTGGGGTGGCGCCCGGCGATGCCGTGCGGTTCGGCGGGGCGCTGCGCGGCTTGCGGGTCCTGTGCGGGTGATCTCGTGTCAGGCTGGAATCGTCGACCCCAGCAGGTCTGCGGTGGCGCCTGCCCTGCTGGGGACGCCGTCCCGCATGGTGCTGGCGGAGTGTCATGTTGATGCGGTTTCGCGTCAGTTGGTGACGCCGGTGCGGCTGTTGGGTGTTTCAGTGGGCGCGTCAGCTTTCGCAATTAGATTGGGTCTGGCTGGGGTTGGTGCTGTCCAGTTATTCTGCGCACGAGTAGGGGAGTTCAGTTGGCTGGCCTGTGACTATCCGGCTGGCGTTGCCAGCTGCGCAGGTTGGTTGGGTATTGCGCAGCTTCACTGGTTGCTGGAACGAACCCGCAAAGCGCCAGGGAGGCATATCCTGAAAAATTCCTGATGCTACACAGTGCATCATTGGCATGTATCACCCCTGGGCCTGATTCAATCTTTCGGATACGAGTTCGCTGGAACTGCTTGCCGGGTGAGTTGACACTGTTCCCTGGCGGGATGGTCAAGCCGGTTTGCTGGTGCTCGTGATAGGGCGGAGCGTTAGCGGAGCCAGGCCCAGGCCCCCGGGGTCGATCTTGACGGTGTGTCGGCTGACTAGTCGTCCAACTCTGAGGGTGGCCCGGAATCCCTGACGCTACACAGTCCCCACAATGATGCACTCGTCCCCTAGTCGCGCAGTTGGGATTCCCGCTTGCGGGAATCCGGAAAGGCGCGCTTGCGCGCCTTCCCGCCTGTCTGGAATTCCGCTTGCGGAATTCGCATTTCCGCGCTTGCGCGGAAATGTGCCGGAGCGAAGCGGGAGGCGTTCACTTCCCAGCGCGTCAGCGCTGGGGTACCCGCTCCGCGGG
>NZ_JBGCCS010000088.1:0-5533 GCF_041262645.1 Streptacidiphilus sp. EB129 | reverse complement strand
TCGGCGGCGGCGGTCAGCACGGTCTCGATGTGGCCGAGCATCGCCTCGATCCGCCACTGGTCGAACAGCTCCGAGCTGTACTCCACCGACGCCTTGAGCGTGTCGTCCGACTCGATGAAGTTCAGCGAGATGTCGAAGCGGGCGCCGGCCGACGGCAGCAGCATGTACTCGCTGGTGACGCCGGGGAAGAAGAGGTTGTCACCGGAGGTGGCGCCGCCGAGGAGCTGTACGGCGACCTGGAAGAGCGGGTTGCGGCCCGGCTCGCGTACCGGCTGCACCCGGTCCACGACCTGGTGGAACGGCACCTCCTGGTGCTCGTACAGCTCCAGGTTCGCGTCCGCCGTCCGCTCCAGCAGCTCGGTGAAGGTCGGGTCGCCGGAGAGGTCGGAGCGCAGCACGGCCATGTTGATGAAGAGGCCGACCACGTTCTCCAGTTCGGGGTCGACGCGGCCCAGCATGGGTACCCCGACGGCGATGTCGTCCTGGCCGGAGTAGCGGGCCAGCACCGTGTTGAACGCCGCAGACAGCACCATGAACAGCGAGACGCCGTGCTCCTGTGCCGTCGCCCGGGCCCGGTCCAGCAGGCCGTCCGGCAGCGTCTTGATCACCGAGCCGCCCCGGTGGTTGGACGTCTGCGGCCGCGGCCGGTCGGTGGGCAGCTCCAGCACCGACAGGTGCGCCAGCTTCTCCTGCCAGAAGGTCAGCTCCTCCTCCAGCTCGGCGCCGTCCAGACGCTCGCGCTGCGAGCCGGCGAAGGAGGTGTAGCCGGGGTCGTCCTGCTCGAAGACCGGCTCGTCGCCGTTGAGCAGCGCCTGGTACGCCGTGGTGATCTCGGCGTTCATCACCGCGGACGACCAGCCGTCGGTGACCAGGTGGTGGAAGCCCTGGACCAGCACGTACTCGTCATCGGCGAGGGTGAGCAGCCGGAACCGGTAGAGCGGTCCGGTCTCCAGGTCGAAGGGCAGGTTGGTCTGCGCGCTGATGTCGGCGTCGATCGCCTGCTGCCACCCGGACGGGTCCAGCGCGGTGAGGTCCACGACCGTCAGCCCCACCTCGGCCGGCGGCTCCGCGATCACCTGGAACGGCGTGCCGTCCGTGGTGTGCAGCGTCGCGCGCAGCGCCTCGTGCCGCGAGACCACCAGCGTGAGGCAGCGGCGCAGCACGTCCACGTCCAGCCGGCCGTGCAGCCGCCAGGCCAGCAGGATGTTGTAGGTCGTCTCGCCGGGCGCGAGCTGGTCGAGGAACCAGAGCTGCTCCTGCCCGAAGGACAGCGGTGTTCCGGTGGTTGTCGTCATGACGTGAAGCTCCCTTCGGGGGTGGTGGCGAGGACCTCGCCGATGCGGCGGAGCCCTTCGTGGAGGATCTGCGGGTCGCGTGCGAAGGCCAGCCGCAGGCCGCGGCTGGCGCCGAGGGTCTCGGCGGGCATGACCAGGACGCCGGTGTCGAGCACCCGGCGCGCGAAGGACAGCGAGGACTCACCCGTGGTCAGGTGGATCCAGGCGAACGGGGTGCCCTCCGGGGTGACCAGCCGCAGCTGGTCGGGGTACTGCTCGCACCACTGGGTGAGGATGTGCAGGCCCTCGTCGGTGAGCCGGTGGTACTGCCGGGCCCATTCCTGCCAGCGCTGCAGCACGTCGACCGCGAGGTGCTCGCAGAGCACCGAGTTGGCGATCGAGGTGAGGTGCTTGTACTCGGCGCAGGCCGAGACGACCTCGGGGGGTCCGTACATCCAGCCGACCCGCAGGCCGGGGAAGCCGTACATCTTCGACAGGCTCGACACCGACACGAACCGGTCGCCGCGCAGCGCCGGCGAGGTGGCCAGGTCCAGCACGTACTCCTCGTCGAGGAGGATGTAGGCGTCCGACTCCTCGGCGACCGCGCAGAGCGCCTCGAACTCGCGGTGCCGGATCCGGCGGCCGGTCGGGTTGCTCGGCGTGTTCACCGTGATCAGCCGCAGGTTCGGACCGGCGGCCTCGCGCAGCGTCTCCAGGTCGATGCTGAAGTCCTCGGCGAGGTTGAGCACGCGGACGTCGCAGCCGAGCTTCTCCGGCACGTCCCACGCCTGCTGCCAGCCCGGACGGAACGCGATGACGCGGTCGCCGGGCTTGAGCAGGGTGCAGTACAGCAGGTAGAGGGCCTCCTGCGCGCCGTGGGTGACGATCACCCGGTCCGAGGAGCCCAGGTACCGGTCGGCGACGAGCTCGATCAGGTCCGGACTGCCGCGGTCGACGCCGTAGTTGAGCTCCAGGTCGGCGGGTACGTGCAGCTGGCTCATGGTGCCGCACTGGACGTGGCTGTCGCCGAGGTCGATGTCGTAGCGGCCGAGTGAGTCCTCGAACACCCACTTGCGCATCGGATAGGTCAGCGCCACTTCTGGCGCGCGTTCAAGGGCTTGGGTCATGCCGGCACCTCGCTGGCTGGTCGGGACGGCCGGCGGATGCCGAGCCGCTCGCGGAACACCGGGGAGAGATCGCCGACGAGTACCTGTTCCACCGGGCCGGTCATGGTGACCTCCCCGTCCGCTCCGATGGCGAGCTCCAGCTCGCCGCCGGGCATCCGCACCGTGACCCGGTCGCCGACCAGGCCGAGGGCGTGCGCCGCGCTGGCGACGGCGCAGCTGCTGCTGCCCGAGGCCAGGGTGTAGCCGGCGCCGCGTTCCCAGATCTCGATCCGGATCGTGGCCCGGTCGATCACCTGGGCGAACTGCACGTTGGTACGGGAGGGGAAGCGCGGGTGGCCGGCGACGGCCTCGCCGAGTTCCCGGGCCAGCCGTGGGGTCACCTCGTCGGCGAAGACCACGGTGTGCGGATTGCCGTTGTGGAGGGAGGTCACGGTGAGGGTCCGGCCGGCGACCTCCAGGGGCCAGCTCAGCGTCGAACCCTCCAGGCCGGTCACGCCGACGTCGGTGACGTCGAACGAGGGCCGGCCCATACCGATCTCGACCAGGCCCGCGTCCAGGTCGCGGATCCGCACCGGCGAGTCGCCGGCCAGGGTCCGCACGCTGAACTCGGTCCCGGCCGCGGTCCCGGTCGGGTAGTTGTCGGCGATGTGGAGCGCGAACAGGCGGATGCCGTTGGCGCTCTTCTCGCAGGTGCTTCCGTCGGAGTTGAAGATCTGCAGCTCGATCGGACGTCCCGCCTCGACGGGCGCCATCGGGCCGAAGAGCACGCCGTCCGCACCGATCCCGAAGTGGCGGTCGCACAGCAGTCGGGCGGACTCGCCGTTCGGGGCGATCTCCGAGTCGTTGGGGTCGATGAGCAGGTAGTCGTTGCCCAGGGCGTGGTACTTGGCGAATTCAGGCATGGAACGGCCGATCGTCGGCCGTCCGCGGCCGCCCCCGGTCAGGAGGCCGGCCGCGGACGGGGGGTCACATGGCGGACGAGGTGGCCCCGGAAGCCAGCGCGGCGGCGTCGTGGTCGTCGCCGTACCACTTCTCCTTCCAGCGGGAGAACGCGACGATGAGGATGTCGCGGTGGCCGGGCTTGCCGTCCTTCGGCAGCACGTCCGTCACGTCGTGGGCGATCGCCCGGTCGTCGAGCAGCACGGCCTGACCCGGCGACACCGTGCCGGCCCAGAAGGGCTCCTCGGCGCCGTCCAGCCAGAGCCGGGTCTCGCCGCCCTCGACGTTGTCGCGGACGAAGACCGAGATCATCACGTACTCGTGGCCGTCGTGGTGCACGCCCTCCGGGGTGAGCTGGCCCGGCTTGTCCGGGGTCGCCCTGGTCCGGTTCTGGTGGACGTTGATCTGCCAGTCCTCGGTGGTGTCCAGGCCGATGGCCTCGGCGCCGATGCGGATCAGCGGGGTGAAGTCGGCCTCGAGCGGCTCGTAGGTGCGGCGGATGCCGCCGGCGACCGGGTTGAAGTCGGTGAAGGTGGTGTAGTCGCGGTGCGGCAGGAGCTCGAAGCCCCAGCCGGTGCCCTCGGTCCACGACAGCCGGTACTGGTCGAACCGCTTGTAGCGGGTCAGGTTGCCCATGTAGGGGTCGTGCGGGCAGTTGTCGTAGCTGGCGATGATCTCCTCGGAGATCGGCGGCAGGTCGACGATCGCGTATCCCTGGGTGTTCAGTGCCATGGTCAGACCTTCCGGATGCCGTGGGCGGACGCCTGCTCCAGGCGCTCGTCGAGGTGGCGGGCCGAGGAGTTCAGCCGCCAGAGGGTGCCGCGGGCGATGCCGTGCCGCATGTGGTCGGAGGTGGCCGCGGGCAGAACGATGTTGTGGAACCAGCCGGCCGCGTGGACGGAGTCGATGGTCACGTGCAGGCGGTGGTAGGTGATCCCGACGTCGGGCAGGCCGAGCCGCTCCCAGGCGCGGATCACGTTGGTGAAGCGGTCGGGTACCAGCCACTCGGTCATCCCGAGGAAGCCGACCGCCTCCGGGTACAGCGAGCGGTAGCGGCAGACCAGCAGCGCCAGGTTGCCGGCGAGCAGGTCGCTCGCCGTCATCGCCGACTCCAGCTCGTCGTCGGTGATGGCGAAGACCTCGTAGATCTTGTTGAAGAGGTGGGTGTGCACCTCCTCGGGCTTGCCGTTGCCCATCTCGTCCCAGAAGTTGGACGCGATCTCCATCTTGGCCTGGCCGGCCGTACCGACCTGCATCAGCGCGAGCAGGTCGTCGAACCGGCCGTCGACCAGCGACTCCTGGATGACGTAGGTGCGCAGATCGTCGGCGGTGGCGTGGTGGTTGATGAAGTCCCCGTAGTAGGGGTGCTTGAACACCCGGTGCTGACGGGCCATCGTCTTGATCCAGGAGAGGAAGGCCTTGCCCTCGGTGGGCGCCGCCTGGATCGAGCCCGGCTCGATCCACCGGTCCTCGGCCGCCAGCGTGGCGACCTCCAGCGACCGGGTGATGTCGTGCAGGACGACAGACCCCTCCGCGGTGTGCGCGTGCGGAATCGTGGTGTACATGCCGTAGATGCGGGCGAGAAGCAGTTGCTGGTGGTAGAAGGCAACCCGGTCTCCCGCCGCCGCCTGGTCGTTCATGGCGCCCACGGAGGCCACCAGTCTGACCCGATCGTCGCCCTCCAGGGTGCGGTCCACCTCGGTGGCGGCGACCGTCAGCAGGGACGAGATCTCGTCGACCAGTGCCGAGTACGTCGGACGGCCGGCTGCTTTAGTTTCTTCGTGCACGAACACAATTTCTCCCGTGGTGATGCCCAACCTTGTGGGGGGTGGCCGTCGAGTGGGTGCGGGGCCTTGTCGCCCCTCTTTACGCGCTGCCGTGGAGCGTGGTGACGCGTTCCGCGTCGCCGCGGCCAGGAAGCGCGAGACCGACGACCGACCGATACCGGAATTCGAGTCCCGCGGTGACTCGGATATCCGTGATCCGGCGACAGAGGTAATCCTCGTCAGCCGCACCCCGGCACACCAGGGTTCAGCGTGGCCAGACCGCTGCTGTCCGGATGCGGACACGGTCCCGTGCAGGTGGGACGTGGTCCGGACACACGACCGCGGGGCCCGCGGGGGGGGGGGGCGCGGGGGGGGGGGGGGGGGGGGGGGGGGGGGTGGGGGGGGGGCGCGGGGAGGCACGCGCAGC
>NZ_JBGCCS010000087.1:0-6352 GCF_041262645.1 Streptacidiphilus sp. EB129 | reverse complement strand
ACCGCGTCCACCCAAGGGCGAGCGAGTTCTGAGGTCCGCCGTCAGACCCGCGGTGACCTGGAACTCGAAGTTACCTTTTGCGTTGTAGGAGTCTGACCTTTGAAGCCGCTCCAGCCCATGCCACGCTTGATGCCGTAGCGGGCATCGAGATCGTAGGGGCTCTTGATCGCCACAGCGCCGGGCGGAAACTCACCCTTCTCCCGCGGGCGGGGACCGTCGTGGTCCCGGTAGTACTGCTGCACCCACACTCTGCGCAGGGCCTGTAGTGCGGGGAGGTCCCGCAGCCAGCCGGGCGCGCGTGCAGAGTGGACCGCATCGAGCAGTTTGAAGCCGTCCGTGCCGAAGGTGACCGCGAGTTCGGAGCGGGCCGTCTCGCTCTTCGGCAAGCGGTAGTCGCTCGCCCGCTGGGCATAGCGGTCCCACCAGGGGGCCGGTGCGTGGTTGACCAGCCAGACCGGGGCCGCCACCGACAGGGACTCCAGAGCCGCCCGCATCGTCTCGGCGGCGAACTCCAGGCGGTTGAGCGAGCGAATGCCGGCCAGGACGTGTGTCGCGTCGGTGCGCTGACGGCCGCCCTTGACCAGCAGGTCGCGCTCCCGCAGCACCTCGAGCATCCGGTTGAACAGCAGGTCCGCCCGGTCACCGTGCGCCAGACGCGATCGGAACTCGCTGAGCACCGAGGCGTCGAAGCCCGGATCGACCAACTCCAACGACAGGCAGTACTTCCAGTCCACCCTGCCCCGGACGGCATCGGCGGCCTGCCGGTCGGTCATCCCCTCGACGAACTGCAGCACCAGCACCGTGGCCAACCGCGCAGGGGAAAGCGACGGATGTCCACGCACCGCGAAGTACTCCGCGAACCGCGCGTCGGCGAACACCTCCCCGAGCACCTCGCGCATCCGCATCGCCACGCACCCCTTCGGGAAGGCGGCATGCGCGACCTGGGACGTCAGCACCGGAACCTCGCCCATCGATCTCGGCCACATGGACACCGCAGACCACCCCCCACCCAAAGGACGTGCACGTAGCAACACAGTCCCATGCCCAGGACGATCACCGCAGCACTCTGTGTGAATTGGCCAGCAGGGTCGATCAAGGGGAAACGCCCCACCTACAGGGTTTCGAGGCAAGTGAGCGCACTGATCCGCTCTGCCGTCGAGGTTCGGCGCGCGCTGGGCCGCCCCGGCAGCCGGCTACGGTCCGGCTGCGCCGGCGGGGTTTCCGCAGGGGCGGGTGACGGCCCATGCTGCCTCGATCATCCGGAAGATCTCGTCCACCGCGGCTTGCGGATCGGCCGCCTCACGGGCCAGCGAATGGGCGTCGATCACGAACCTGGCGATGGTCCGGCAGGCCGTGGTGGTCTGTGACAGGACAAGATCGGCGGCGATGGCCGTTGCCAGCGCCTCTGCATGGCGCAGCCTCATCGACTCCTCGTACTGCCGCAGGGCGGGTGACGCGTCGATCATGCGCCAGATCGGGGTGGCGCCGTCCGCCGTGCAGTGTCGCACCAGGGCCTGGACCTCGCGGCGCAGTGCGGGGATGAGTGGCTCGTGCGGCGCCCGGCCGGTGACCGCCTGCGTGAGGCGTAGCTCGAAGTCTTCATCCTGCTCGAACACCAGGGCCTCTTTCGAGGCGAAGTGGGAGAAGACCGTGGTGACGGCCACGTCGGCCTCGGCGGCCACGTCACGGATGCCCACGGCGTCGAAGCCGCGTTCCAGGAAGAGCCGCAGGGCGGTGTCGGCGATCTTCTGGCGGGTCGCGGCTTTCTTGCGCTCGCGGCGTCCGGACGGCACTGTCATGATTTAACACTACCAGATGCGAAAACGAAACGGATTCCAAATGCTAACCGTTAGTGTTACCGTCTGTCGCATGAAGAAAGTGAGCTTCGCCGAGTTCGGCGGTCCGGACGTGCTGCGACTCGTGGACGCCGAGGAGCCCCACGCGGGCCCCGGTCAGGTACGCATCGCTGTGCGGGCGGTGGGCGTGAATCCCGTCGACTGGAGGATCCGCGAAGGCCAGATCCTGGGGGCGCATCCGATCGAGTTGCCCTCCGGAGTCGGGCTCGACGCCTCCGGGGTGGTGGACGAGGTCGGTGAGGGTGTCGAGGGGGTCGAGGTCGGCGACCATGTGTTCGGCGAAGGCTCAAGCACCTACGCCGAGATCGCCGTGCTGTCGGCCTGGGCCCGTATGCCCGAGGGGCTGACGTTCGAAGAGGCGGCCGGGTACCCCTCCGTGGTGGAGACCGCGCTGCGGATCATCCGCGAGGTCGGCGTGCAGTCCGGGCAGACGCTACTGGTCAGCGGAGCGTCCGGGGGAGTCGGATCGGCGGTGCTGCAGATCGCCCACGACCGCGGCATCACGGTGATCGGCACAGCTGGGGCCGCGAACCAGGGCTATCTGCGCGGCCTGGGCGCCCTCGCCACGACATACGGCGAGGGCTGGGTCGAGCGAGTGCGGCAGCTCGGCCATGTCGACGCAGCTCTCGACCTGGCCGGCTCGGGTGTGATCCGCGAGCTCGTCGAGCTGACCGGGGATCCGCAGAAGGTGATCTCCATCGCCGATCTCGGTGCGCCGGCGCTCGGTGTCCGATTCTCCGGCGTGGCCGGGAGCGTACCGGAAGCGCTCGCTGAGGCCGTCGGCCTCATCTCCCGGGGAAAGCTCCGGATCCCGGTCGAGAAGTCGTACACGCTGGCCGAGGCCGCGGCGGCGCACATCGACAGCCAGGCAGGCCACACGCGAGGGCGCCGGGTCCTGATCATCTGAAAGCCAGCGCCGCCCGCCCGCCATCTCAGCTTGACCCTGTACCCTCCCGGCGCCACAGGCCCCGAGAGAGCTGAAGATCCTGGATAGACCAGAACCAATCATCAGGAATCAGACTCATTCACTCGAGTGAACCGACCAATCACCCAGCCAAGCCGCTTGACAAACAAGCCCACACCCCAACTTTCCGGCATTGGGTGTCCACGTCGTTCGTCACAAAACGATCTTGGACACCCTCGTTCTCGTCTCCGCGGGCACCCCTTGGACCACACCACCAGGAGGAACCAGTGTCATACCCGTATCTGCTCACCCCCGCGGAGAAGCTCGCCGACGCGAAGAAGCTGTTGAGCCTCCCGCGTATCGTCGTGATCTGCGGCTCCACCCGCTTCATGACCGAGATGAACGAGGCCGACCTGCGGGAGACCAAAGCCGGAAGGATTGTCGTCAAACCGGGCTGTGACATGAAGTCGCCGCACGAACTTTGGTCCGATCCTGTCGAGGCCGAGGCGCTGAAGGTTCGACTCGACGATCTGCACCGGGCGAAGATCCGGCTCGCTGATGAGGTGCTCGTAGTCGGCAACTACATCGGAGACAGCACCCGAGCCGAAATCGCCTACGCCCGGTCGCTGGGCAAGCCCGTGCGGTTCACGCACCCCGAAGTCGACCCTGACGCCTGACCGCCCGCTGCCACCTCGACAACCAGGGCCAGCCGCCCGCCACCTGACCGTCTCGCGGTGGCTTCGGCCGCCGCCCACCCCACACCCTCCGCAGGCATCCCTTGGAATTGATCACCTAGTCAGAATCTACCGAAAGCAACTCCTCAATAAGCGCAGATTGGTCCACGCTGAGATAGCTGGCAATGCGGCAAATTTGATGCGCGAGGCGCTTTGCATACTGCAAATCACTTCGATCCAAATCCGCTCCCAATCGCTTCTCGGGGAGGCCAGGCAGCACCCTCGGAAGACCTGCTAGCTGCCCGAAGAAGATTTGATACGCGATAGATGCACCTACACGCTTCTGACTATCCAAAGGGTCACAAATCAACACCCGATCGACGTGAACCTTGAGCGCCATGATCGCCCATCGACGCTCGGGAACAAACCCGCCAGATCGCATCTCATCGAGCGCCACCATCGCGGCTTCCGCAAAGGCATCACGATCCTCTAGGGCGACACTCCTCCTCATTCCGGCGGCAGCAATGTCCACCAGTCGGATCCACGCGTTACCATCAGCCCCGAGTGCTGCACCAGCCTGGCACTTTGCAAAGTGCAGCAACTCGACGGGACTGAGTTCCGAGAAAGAATTCCTGTAGGTCACGCGAAATGCCTATTCTATAGTGTTTCCACCCGCTCGAATACTATCCCGTACTCTGCAAACGTGGTCTCTCCAAGCTGCGTAGATCCCTCGCTTGGCTGATAGTGGCCGCTGTAATTTGTTATCAGCCTGCCAATATAGCCAGTCTCAGTCTTTTCTATCTCGGCAGTTCCAGCGGCGCGCATATAGTCGTACCCCGATACGTCACCATTGAGAGTTGAATGGAATATCTCAGTACCATCAGCAGCTTCCGTCGGTACAATGCGCAGCGACCCATCAGGCCTCACACCCCACTTGATCTCGCCGGTGGGATTTGCAATATACGAATCAAACTCCGGAGTCCCTGGCACCGTGGGCGACACTCCAGCGTCCTTAGCTTCAGCCAGATCGACCCCCCTATTTTCCGGCTCCAGGTTCGGAAATATCTCACAAGAAGGGCCATCAGTATTGTGCACCAAGATCGGCGCGGATCCGGCCATCACATAGTACGTGTGGAGGTCGCCGATGGTGAGGTCGTAGGTGGTGGTGTTGGCGTGGAAGAGGTGGAGGTCGGTGACCTGGGCGGTGCCGGTGGGGGTTTGGAGGAGGTCGCCGAGGTGGAGGTTCTGGGCCTCGACGAAGGAGGACTGGGTTTGGTCGTAGAAGGGGTGGTGGAAGGTGGTGTGGAGGGTTCCGCCGTTCGGCGCAGCGACGGTGGCCTCAGCGGTCGGCGCAGCGGTTGGGCTGGCGGTGGTGGTGTAGGCGGCCGGGGTTGCCTGGTTGGTGGTGCCGGGGGTGTGGTGGGCGAGGCCGAGGAGTGCGGCGAGGCCGGCTGCGGAGGCGGCCAGGCCGAGGCCGGCCTTGCGCAGGACGCGGGTCTTGAGCGGGATGCTCGCGGCCTTCGCGGTGCTCGTGGTGCTTTGCTGGCTGATGGGCTGGATGGTGACGTCGGCGAAGTCATGGTCGGTGTAGGTGACGATGACGGCGGTGACTGTGTGGTTCTGGGTGCCCTTCTTACCTGGGACGGCGTCGGTGATCTGGTCGCCGACCTTGACCTGGTCGATGGGCTTGCTGGTTCCGTCGGCCATCAGGACGGGCGTGTTTCCGGTGAAGCTGTGTGGCCCGCTGGCGCAACCGCTCGCGGCGGGGTCTTCCTCGCCGGAGTTGCTGCGGATCCTGCCGAGAGCGGATCCGGCGAGCGAGGAGACGGCTCCACCGGCGGCCCCGCCGATGGCGCCGCTCGCTGCTCCGCTAGCGGTGGCGTCGCCCAGGCCGGACCAGCTGCAGCCGGTCTGGCTGTCGGCGCAGGTCAGGCCGTAGTCGGCGGCGCCGGTGACGCCGCCGCCGATGCCGCCGATCGCCGCGCCTTCTAGGGTGCTTGTCACGAGCTGGGGCAGGACGTCGCCCACGACGGACGCAGCGAGTTTGCCGCCCAGGGCGCCGCCGATGCCGCCGCCTATCGCGCCGCCGACGGCGCCCAGGATGGTGGATCCGGCGAAGGCGCTGACGGAGCAGGCGCCGTGCTGGCCGTCGACGCACTTGGCGCCCTGGTCGATGGCTCCGCCGACCGCGCCGGCCAGTGCGCCGCAGCCGACGGCACCCGCGATGGCCCCGACTCCTCCGGTCACTGCTCCTACGGCTGCTTCGCATCCGAAGAACACTGCGGTGGAAGCGGCGAAGGAGGCGATGGCTGCGGCGTGGTTCTTGAAGAACGTGGTGGTGGTGTGCACCGCTGCGGCTGTGGCGTGGTAAGCGGTGCTGGCGATGTGGACGGTGGCATGCCAGGCATGGCTGGCGATCTTGGTGGTCGCATGCCAGGCCCGGGCTGCGATTCTTCGAATCTCTATCTTCAGGTCAGCGATCTCTTGGTTGATCTCGCTGATTAGGCGGTCGAGGCTGGCGATCGTGCTGTCGACGGATGCCACCGCCGAGTCGTAGGTGGACGTCACGAAGTTGGTGGTGGCGTGCCAGGCGTGGTCGGCCCAGCTGCTGGCGGTGTCCCAGGCCTCGGAGGCGTAGTGGGTGAAGCCGTGCCAGGCCTCGGAGGCGTAGTGGGTGACGGTGTGCCAGCCCGAGGAGATGGCGTTGCCGATGTCGCCGAAAAAGCCGTGGCCGGTGGGGTCGGTACGGGTCAGGGGGTCGTCGTCAACGTAGGCGAAGGGGTTGGCGGCGGCTGAGTTGGGGGTGGGACTCAGCGAGGCGGTGGTGAACTCAACCGGTCAGCGCAACACCCCAGGTAGGAGAGGGTGTGGCGTATGGCAAGGATGGGTCGTCCGGGGATGTCGGATGCACAGAAGCG
>NZ_JBGCCS010000086.1:0-6515 GCF_041262645.1 Streptacidiphilus sp. EB129 | reverse complement strand
CAACCTAACCAAGCGCATAACGGACGAAACCACACCAAGCTGGCGAGGAACCTACTAAGACATAAAGGGCAATCCGCCTACCTCAAACGCCCTCTGAGGATCCTCACCGACCGGCGCTCCGACCTGTCCGCCGACCGCACCCGCAGGATCAACCGCCTGCGCGGCCAACTCACTGGGATCTTCCCCGCGTTGGAGCGTGTCCTGGACATGGGCAACGTCGGTCCGCTGGTCCTGCTGACCGGCTACCAGACGTCGGCCGCCCTGCGACGGGTCGGCCGCAGCCGCCTGGAGACCTGGCTGCGCAACCGCAAGGTCCGCGGCGCCGACACTCTGGCCCAGGCCGCCCTGGAGGCGGCCGAGCGCCAACACACCACCGTCCCCGGGGAGAAGATCGCCGCCCAAGTGATCCACACCCTGGCGAAGGAGGTGATGGACCTCAACGAGCAGATCGCGGAGATCGACAAGCTCATTGCAGCCCGGTTTCGAGACCACGACCTCGCCGAAGTGATCGCCAGCATGCCCAGCATCGGCCCGCTCCTGGGCGCCGAGTTCCTCGCCGCAACCTCCGGCGACATGACCCGCTTCGGGAGTGCCGACCGCCTTGCCAGCTTCGCCGGAGTCGCCCCGGGCTCAGTCAACGACAGGAACGATCAAACGTCACAAGATCTGAGGCTGTAGTACCTGGCCGCGACCACCACAGACTCATCGTACGCATTCAGAAGGAATGCGGCCCGATATGTGACGCAGTGTGATGTCTGCTGGTCATACGGGCAAGGCGATGGGTGGCATCCAGAGGCTGCCGGTGAAGGCGCTGTGGATCGCGTCGAAGGGGTTCAGGCCGTGCTTGCGGGCGGAGTCCAGGTAGGAGCGCACGGCGAGCCAGGCCGCGGCACCAGCATCGGACGGTGGCAGCCGGAGATTTTCACCTGGGTCTTGATCGGTCTGAGCGCGCGTTCGGCGCTGTTGTTGGTGAAGGGGACCTGGCGAGGGTGGTCGGCGAAGCGGAGAACGTCGTTCGCCTGGTCGCGGAGCCGTTCCAGCAGGTTGCGGGCCGTGGACTGCTTGCGTTCGGGAGCTCGGGGGTGCAGTGCCAGTCCGGCGGCGATGCCCCGGTGGTAGTGCTGTTGGTAGAACAGCAGCGATTCGGGGCTGATCTCGGGGATCTCGCCGCCTCGCACGCGTAGGGCTTGCCGGTTCAGGCCAGCCAGCGCCCAGCGGATCTGCTGGTGCCACTTCTGCTTCGGATGGTCCTGCTCGGCGGCGGTAAGTTCGCGGATCAAGTGTGCGCCGCACAGTTGGTGTGCGGCGTCGCGGTAGCCGGCGTAGAGCGAGAGCGAGTCGTGGACCAGGGTGCCGCGGAACCCGGGCAGAACGCCCAGGGCGTTGGCGCCCTCGCGTGAGCGCGGAGCCAGGGCCAGGTAGGTCAGCAGATCGGTGCACGCGACGTGCGGCCAGCGACGTTTCCCGCTGATCCTGGTGGTCGTCTCGTCGGCGTGCACAATGTGCCCGAGCATCAGCAGGGCCTTGATGAGGTTCAGCGAGCCGGCGGTCAGGTCGGCGGCTTCGGCGACCATGCCACTCACCCAGCCGGTGGATACCACGGCGCCGGTGAGGTCGGCGATCAATTGCGCTGTCCGCTCGACCGGGACGTGGTGAAACACCGCCAGGTAGACCGCCAGTGCACGCAGGTTCGGGCCGTAGGACGCGGGCGAGCCCGCCAGTCCCTCGGGCGCTTCGGCGGTCGTGGTGTGGCCGCAGTCGCAGCGCACCTTATGCAACCGGTGCTCGGTGACCTTGACCGTGACCAAGGGGATGTCGTGGACCTGCCGGCGGGCGAAGCCGACCGAGGGCACGCCGCGCAACCCCGTGCCGCAGTCCCCGCAGGCACCCGGGCGATGGTTCCTGACCTTGTCCGGCCGCTCGACCATCCCCAGCCCCGCGCCGGGCGCGCCCCTGCGCTTGCCCCGTCTGGTCTCATTCTTCGGCTTCGCCTCGGGCTTCCCGTCCGCGGGCAGGCCGAACACGTCCTGCGATGGCGGGAAGTTGGAGTTGCCCGAGTTGCGGCCTAGCCGTCGCTCCAACTGCGCGACCCGCTTCGCCAGCCGCTCGTTGGCGGCAGCGAGCTGCGCGTTCTTGTCCTCCAGCAGCGCAGCCCGCTTCTCCAGCAGGGCGTTGCGCTCCTCAGTCAGGGCACACTGCTGGGCCAGCGCCACGTTCTGCTCGCGCAGCACCGCGATCAGCGCGAGGAGGTCCTCGCGCGACGCAGCAGGCTCGGCGGCAGCAGACATGATCCCGCAGCGTGCCAGAGACCCCGACAACCTGTCACATCGTCAACTCGCCACCGACGGGCAGAGCACCTGAATGCTTACCGGCGATGACGGGCGGATTCACCTCCATGGACGCGATCAGGATCAGGCAATGATAATGCCGCCAATCTCCTTGATCCAAGACAGGCAATTATTACACGGATAAATTGGAGTAACTGCACCCCGAGGGGTTATATTGAATGTCTTAAACTCAATCCTCTGCGGTATTTCGGCTTTGGTCTTCCCCTTGGGTATGAGGGCATGGAGCAGCTGGTGCATTGCATCGACTTCGGCGCACACATGGACCTTCCAAGCCTCTACCGATGCGCGGCCATCCAGCAAACTGGTCATCGCGGGGTGAGGTTCCCCTGTATGATGCGTGACGCCGGAAATCCCTGTCTTGTTTACGGCACCCAGCATGGCCACGCATACTTTTGCCTTGGTTATATTGCCATCTTTATCTTTATTCTCTGGCCATTTTCCGGCTGTTGGCAGAGACTGTCGGTGTATGGCATCCTTCCGGTTGCGCTCCCCCTCTTCCCTCTGTTTTTCTGAGGCTTCCAGAATTTTTGAGAATTTTTTGTAACCATCCGACTCCTCCATGGATTTCCGCCGGTCTTCCAGCGCCAAAGCCTCCTCTACTGCATCCTTCAGTGCATGAGCTGGGGGATTCTGTGCAGTACGCCCCAGGAAGTCATCCACGGCCTTAAGTAGTGGGTCTATGCAACTAATTCCCCCTCGAATCCCTTCCGCTTGCGTGCCGTGCCTGTTTGCTTTTAGCCCGGCAAGAAAGGTCGCTGCCTTCATTTCTAAATCCAGTCTATCCCGTAGTGTCGCGAACCTTTCCCGAGCCTTGCCAAGAGCCTTGCGTCTAGCGTACTCCTCGTCCCCTGAAATCGGCGCAGTATTGTTCGGCTGGTCTAGTGGTGTAGCAGTGCCAAAAGCATCACTCACGTCGTCCTCCTGACAGATCCGCGATGATCGTTTCGATATCCTCGTCGTCCAGGAACTCCCGGAGTGCCGGGTCCTGGTCGATCAGCGATTCAATGGATTTCCGTACGTCCGCGACGGCGGCAGGGTCGCGCACCTCAGCGTCCCGCTCGAACACGTCCGGCCGCCCCGTGCCCGCTTCCACGCCGCCCGGTTCCACGGGGTCGGGTTCCACGGGGTCGGGTTCCACGGGGTCGGGTTCCACGGGGTCGGGTTCCACGGGGTCGGGTTCGAAGGCGGTCCTCCGGGCCAGCACCTGCGCGTGACTGATCCAGGCATCGTCACAGCCGCTGGCCGGCTGGCCCGGAACCACGGCGCCGGAGAACTCGTACACGCCGCCCGGGCCCACGCGGTAGAACATCGCCCAGGCCTCGTCCCACTCGGCTTCACGACCGCCGGAGGATGCCGCTACCGAACTTGTCCCCGCCACCTGCAAGTCGGCCCAGGCCTGGTCGTTCCACGTCCCCGAGGCCTCGTCATACCACTCGTAGGCCTCGTCTCGGCGGTCGTAGCGGTAATCGAGGCCGTATTCGTCGTGCCTGACGGGCTCGGAGTAGCGGCGCTGCTCGTAGGTCGCCCAGTCCAAGCCGTCGGCAGTCGCCGAGTACAGGTACTCCCGGCCCGCAGCGTCAAGCCGGTAGAACTCGGTGTCCGGGGTCCCGTCGTGGTTCGGGTTGGGCCAACCGGTCGCTTCCTGGCCCTCCGCGGTGCCATCGGTGCCGTTCCGCGCGGTCCGGCCCTCCCACTCGAGGACTACCGGCAGGAACCAGGCGACGAACACGCCTGGATCCGTGTTCGGCGAGGTCAGCTCCATGAACTGCTGTTCGCGGCCGCTGTCGTAGGCAAACCACTCGCCCAGGCCGTCCCGATAGGCGTCGATCCGGTCGGCCCTGCCGGGCCAGTCCCACTCGCCCTGGAAGACGACAGCGGCCAGCTTCTCCACCAAGGTGTCGGCCCCGGTGACGGCGGACCGCACCGGCCCGCCGTCCGCAAACCACTCCATGAGCGTTCCGACGCTCTCGCGCTCCACCGCCATTTGATCCCCCCACCGCGCCGACTCCCAGGGCCACGCTAAGGACAGCTGAACGCACGGGTCCTGCCGGAAGCAGCGCTCAATCACGCAGACTCCGCCGCCATCTCGCGCACCCATCGCGGACGCCCCCCACCGCGATTGGGGTCAATTCGAACGGGAAGGCGAGACCGAGGTAGCCGACCAAGGAGGTTGTCCTGGTCTTTGTCCTGTGCGCCGCAGGGCGCTGTAGTTCACGGTCGTACGGCAGACCGTGTGAGCTGCTGCGCGAACGACTGCGGACCGTGCCGTACGACCCTGCGGACAGTTGGAAAGCGTGTTGGAGGCAGCTCCTCACTGACTACAGCCGCTGACAACAACGCAGGCGCGCAGCGGCGAATTGGCGCATACGAACGGATTCGGACTGGCCAGCCGCAGGGCCCGCAGGACGGGTGCTGCGAGGGCGTCCATCGTTGCCGTCAGAGCCCCATGGATCCGCCTGGGGGTCAGGCGGTCGCAAGGCCCGCTCCGGGGCTGGGCCGGGGCCACGGGGGGGGCACCCCCGGGCGAGCTTCCCTCTGCACAGCAGGTCACAGCCCCTATGGCAGTGCGGCCGCCTTCATTCTTGAAAACTGTCGTCACGGGAAACTGTGACCGTGGGTTCGAATCCCACGCTCTCCGCCCAAGGAGCTGAAACCGGCCCCTGACCAGCAAGACTGGTTGGGGGCTGGCTTTGTTTGGGCGGGCCGTGACTGACTGCGCCTTACCGCCGTTTCCCGCTCGTCAGGGCACGCTGGGGGCACGCGGCTGCGCGGCCCCAGCGTTGACGGCCCGGACCACCACGGCGCAGCAGTCAGTAGCGCAACCGAAAGCGGTCGGCCTTGATGTAGAGGAAGAACTCTGTGAGCGGCGGCTCCTTGCTTCCCCGATCGATCGAGAGACCGAGCTGCACCACGGCCTGGAAGGCCTCGCTCATGGCAGCGGGGTCTTCTTTCGCGTCGACCGACCGTGCCAGTTCATCGAACAGCGGACGTACCGACTCGAAAGGTGGCGCCGGCTCGAAGTGTCCGTGCCACCAGGGCATGTCACAGCTCTCTATGACAATCGTTCCTAGGACCGACTCTCCCTGAGCGACTCTGTCGGGAATCTTGAGAACGGGCAGTAAACGATCGTGACGTTGCGTCAGGCTCGTAGGATCGTTCCGCTCGTTTTGCCCAGGAGCCCGACATGTCCCTCCAGTCTCATCCCGGAGCCGAGATCCCGCCGCTGACCGTGCGGGTCGCCCGGGCCAGCAACCCCCAGGGCACCACCGCCATGTGGATCCGCGACCGTCTCGATGGCCTGTGGACCGACGAGGACTTCACCGCGTGGTACCCGCGTGACGGCCGCCCCGGGCTCTCGCCCGCGCAGCTGGCCACCGTCTGCGTGCTGCAGTACGTGATGAACCTGTCGGACCGCCAGGCCGCGGAGGCGGTCCGCTGCCGCCTCGACTTCAAATACGCGTTGGGGCTGGAGCTGGAAGACCCGGGCTTCCACCACAGCGTCCTGTCCGACTTCCGCGACCGGTTCGCCGAGGGCGACCGTGCCGACCGGCTGCTGGGCCTCGCGCTCACCCGGATCCGGCGAGCCGGCCTGCTCAAGGGGCGAGGCAAGCAGCGCACCGACTCCACCCACATCCTTTCCGCAGCCCGGGCGTTGACCCGCCTGGAGCTGGTGACCGAGGCGGTCCGCGCCGTGCTGGAGGTCGTGGCCCGCGAGGTGCCGGAGCTGCTGGATGACCTGGTCACCGCCGAGTGGGCCGAACGCTACGGCCGACAGGTACGCCTGTGCTCCCAGCCCAGCCACCCCGTCGCCCGACTCGAACGGGTGGGCGCCGACGCCCGCGAACTGCTCGAACACCTCTGCACCCGCTTCCCCGGCCGCGCCCTTCCGCCGCAGGCGCAAGTCCTCCGGCAGATCCTGGTACAGCACTTCTGGGTGGACGGGCGCGGAAGGTTCCGGCCGCGCACCGAGCGCGACGGCCAGCCGCCCTCCCGGGTGCGGATCGAGTCGCCGTACGAGACCGAGGCACGCTGGACACGGCGCGGCGACACCCGCTGGACCGGCTATCTCGTGCAGACTCCTACAACGCAAAAGGTAACTTCGAGTTCCAGGTCACCGCGGGTCTGACGGCGGACCTCAGAACTCGCTCGCCCTTGGGTGGACGCGGT
>NZ_JBGCCS010000085.1:0-6677 GCF_041262645.1 Streptacidiphilus sp. EB129 | reverse complement strand
GGCTCGCGTACCGGCTGCACCCGGTCCACGACCTGGTGGAACGGCACCTCCTGGTGCTCGTACAGCTCCAGGTTCGCGTCCGCCGTCCGCTCCAGGAACTCCGAGAACGAGGGATCGCCGGACAGGTCCGAGCGCAGCACCACCATGTTGATGAAGAGGCCGACCACGTCCTCCAGTTCGGGCTCCACCCGGCCCAGCATGGGTACCCCGACGGGGATGTCCTCCTGGCCGGAGTAGCGGGACAGCACCGTGGTGAACGCTGCCGCCAGCACCATGAACAGCGAGACACCGTGCTCCTGTGCCGTCGCCCGCGCCCGGTCCAGCAGCTCCGGCGGGAAGTGCCGGATCACGGTCGCGCCCGAGTGGTCCGGGACGGCGGGGCGGGGTCGGTCGGTCGGCAGTTCCAGCACCGGCAGGTCGGCCAGCTTCTCCTGCCAGAAGGTCAGCTCCTCCTCCAGTTCCTCGCCCTGCAGCCGCTGCCGCTGCCAGTCGGCGAACTCCGGGTAGTCCATTTCCAGGTCGTCGAAGACCGGATCCTCGCCGGTCAGCAGCGCCTGGTAGGCGGCGGTGATCTCGGCGTTCATCACCGCGGAAGACCAGCCGTCGGTGACCAGGTGGTGGAAGCCCTGGCAGAAGACGTAGTCGTCGTCGGCCAGCCGGTAGAGCCGGTAGCGGTAGAGCGGGCCGGTCTCCAGGTCGAACGGCTGGTTGGTCTGGTCCGCGATCGCCGCGTCCACGGCGGCCTGCTGCTCCTCCGCGGTGAGGCCGCCGAGGTCCACGATGGTCAGTTCCACCTCGCCGGCCGGGGCGACCACCTGGTAGGGCGTGCCGTTGACGGCGCGGACGGTCACCCGGAGCACCTCGTGGCGCTCCACCACCAGGGCGAGGCAGCGGCGCAGGATGCCGACGTCCAGGGCGCCGCGCAGCCGCCAGGCGAGCAGCAGGTTGTAGGTCGTCTCACCGGGCGCGAGCTGGTCGAGGAACCAGAGCTGCTCCTGCCCGAACGAGAGCGGACTTCCGGGTTCGGCGGCCACCGGCCGCTCCAGCGGAAGCGTCATGACGGGTCCACCTCCACGGCGGCGTAGTCGGAGCCGTTGATGATGTTGCGGACGTACGAGCCGACCCGCTTGCTGTAGAGCACCGAGGTCTTCTGGAACCAGAGCGGGATGATCGGCATGTCCTCCAGCGCGACATCCTCCGCGGCCTGGTAGAAGCCCACGCCCTCGGCCTGGCCGGCGGCCTCGTCTCCCTGCGAGACCAGGGCGTCGAAGGCCGGGTTCTCGTAGAACTGCTGGTTCGCCGAGCCGCCGGCGCCGAGGATCGGCCGCAGGTAGCTCTCGGCCCAGGCGTAGTCGGGGGCCCACGCCCGGCGGAACAGGCCGGCGTAGCCCTTCTCCTTGGCTTGCGCGAAGTAGTCCCCGAACGCCAGGTCGACCCGCACCTCGCAGTCGATGTCCAGGTTCTGCTTCAGCTGCTCCGCCACCAGTGCCAGCCACGGCTCGTGGCCGCCGCCGAGGTTGGCGTGCAGTGCCAGCGTGCCGCCCTGCCAGCCGCCGGCCTGCGCCAGCAGCGTCCGGGCCCGCTCGGGGTCGAAGACGCAGAACTCGCCCGCGCCCTCGCGGTAGCCGAGGAAGTTGGGGCTGAGTACGGTGCTCGCCGGCAGGTACTGCCCGTCGTACACCGCGTCGATGACGGCCCGCCGGTCGATGGCGAGCGAGAGGGCCTGCCGGACCAGCTTCTGCTGGAAGGCCGGCAGGTAGAGCGGGACGCCGAGGTAGCTGTAGCTGTTGCTGGCCTGCTCGAAGATGGTGTCGCCGTACCGGGCCCTGGCCTCCGAGTACTTCTCGGCGGGGATGAAGTCCATCAGGTCGACCTCGCCCGCCTCGAAGGCGGCGTAGCCGGCGTCCAGCGAGGGGTACAGCCGGAAGCTGAGCCGGTCGGTCCGCGCGGCCGGACCGCCCCAGTCGTCGGCGCGGCTGAGCGCCACCTCGACGCCGGGCTCCCAGGACTCGAACCGGTACGGGCCGTTGCCGACCGGGTGTGCCTCGAAGGCGGCCAGGTCGTCGAAGCAGGCCCGGGGGAGCGGGAAGAAGGCCGAGTAGCCGACCATCGCGGGGAATCCCGAGTACGGCTCGGTCAGGGTGACCTCGAAGCGGTGGTCGTCCAGCCGGCGCAGGCCCGAGAGGGTCCGGCCGTCGCCGTATCCGGCGATCCGGGCGAAGAAGCCGCGGTTGGTCTGCGCGTTGGCCTCGTCGGCGGCGAAGTTCCACGCGTCGACGAAGGAGTCGGCGGTCACCGGCTCGCCGTTGTGGAAGCGGAAGCCCTGCCGGAGGGTGACCGTCCAGACCCGGTTGTCGGTGGACTTCAGGGACTCGGCGATCAGGTTCACCGGAGCACCGGTGTCCTTGTCGAACTCGACAAGTCCCTTGAAGAGCTGGCGGATGATGATGATCGCGTTCTGGTCGCCGCCCTGGGCCGGGGTGATCGCCGAGGGCTCGTAGTTGTAGACGCGGAGTTCGGTGGGTCGGGGGTCGCTGTTCATGGGGAGTCGCTCCGATCGGGCCTCGGGTATCAGGCCACGGTGTAGGGGGCGCCGACGATCCAGCCGCCGGGTCGGGGTGCGGGCAGATCGGCGTCGATGATCTCGGCCCGGTCGCCGACCCGGATCGTGCCGGGCGTGGCGACCCAGCAGTCCAGGGCGAAGCGGCCGTCGTAGTCGCGGTGGATCTCCCGCAGCACGTCGAGGTCCTGCTCGACGGTGTCCGGGTCGAGGGTGGTGACGATGCAGCGGGCGCGCAGCTTGAGGATGCCGATCACCACCTCGCCGATCCGCAGCACCCGTCCCGGCCAAGCCCGTTCGGCCAGGCCGGGGACGTCGCCGAGGACGATGTTCGGCCGCAGCCGGCGGCCGTTCCGGTGGCTCAGCTCGGCGATGGCGCCGTCGGTGGCGACCAGGAGGTTCAGCACGTCGAACCGCTCCGGGCCGGCGTAGCGGACCGCCTCCGCGTCCGGGCCGGCCACCGCGCGGATCGCGGCGGCCGACTCGGGACCGTCCCAGGGGGCGCCGTTGATCAGCACCTGCCCGTCCGGTGCGGTGGTCGCGGCCAGGCCCAGCATCCCGTACCGGGTACGGGCGGTGAGCACGCCGCGCATCCCGCGTACGTGGATCCTGCGGTCACCGGCCACGCCGTCGTCGGTCAGCTCGGCGGTCTGCAACTGCTCGCCGCGCATCGACTTGACCGGGAAGCGCCACAGTTCCTTGACGTACATTCAGCGGGCTCCCTCGACCGGCGCGGTCGGCAGCTCGCGCAGCCGGCTGACCGGGGAGACGATCAGGCCGATCACCACGACCGCCGAGCCGGCGGCCGCCCAGGTCAGTGCGGACTTGGCGCCGATCCCACCGGCCAGCAGGCCGGCGAAGAGGCCGCCCAGGGAGCCGCCGCCGAAGAGCATGGTCCGGAAGCAGGCGCTCATCCGGCCCATCATCGACTGCGGGGTGCAGGTCTGCCGGAGGCTCACCATGACCACGCCCGCCACGCCCAGGCCCAGGTAGCTGATGAAGAAGGAGAGGATGAACATCCCCACCAGCACCGGCCGCGGGCCGGTCGCGAACGGGATCAGCGCGGGGCCGAGGAAGACGCCGCCCATCGAGATCGCGTAGACCAGCCCGATCGGGAAGCGGTCGATCACCTTCTTGGAGACGGCCGCGCCGACCAGGCCGCCGACCGAGGCCGCGGCGAAGACGACGCCCAGGGTGGCCGCGTTGAGCTGCAGGTCCTTCGCCGCGTAGAGCAGGAACATGGTCCACACGGTGACCAGCGAGAAGTTGCAGAACGGCGCGACCAGGGCCAGCGGGCGCAGGATCCGGTCGCCGAAGACAAAGCCGACGCCCTCGCGCAGCTCGGTCCACAGGTGCCGCTTGGTGCCGGCCGGCTGCGGGGCCGGCTCCTCGGTGCGGATCAGCAGCAGCGACACCACCGAGACCAGATAGGAACCGGCGTCGACGAGCAGCGCCACCGGCGCGGTGAGCGCGCTGATCAGCACACCCGCCAGGCCGGGCCCGGCGACGTCGGCGGTGGACGAGCTGATGCCCATCTTGGAGCTCGCCTCGACGTAGTGCTTGGAGTCCTTCACCAGGGTCGGGACGTAGGACATCCAGCTCACGTCGAAGAGCACCGAGGCGACGCCGATCGCGCAGGCGATCACCAGCAGCGGGCCCATGGTGAGCACATGCAGCCAGTGCAGCACCGGTACCAGCAGCAGCAGCACCAGCCGGGTGATGTTGGCGGCGAGCATGATCGGGCGGCGCCGGTACCGGTCGACCCAGACCCCGAACAGCAGGGCGAGGCCGAGATAGGGCACCAGCTGCAGGAAGCGCAGCAGACCCACCTGCGCGTCGGTGGCCTTGAAGGCGATGATCGCGGTCAGTGGCAGCGCCAGGTTGGTGACCTGGGTGCCGAGCAGCGAGAGCGACTCGCCCAGCCAGAACTTGAGGAAGTTGGTGTTGTGCCAGAGGGACTGCGGCGGCGCCGCAGTGGCCGGGCTCGGGGTTTCGGTGGTCGTCATCGGTCGGCGCTCCGACTGCTCAGGGACTGGGAGACGAGCTCGCTCATGGTGGTGAGGCTGTCGCCGGTCCAGATCGAGTGGTGGGTCCCGGGAACGGTGTGTTCCTTGAGGTCGGTGGCGACCCGGTCCCAGCGCATGTACTCGGGCAGCGAGTCCGCCGCCATGATGTGGGTGACCCGGCCGTGGTACGGCTCGGTCACCTCGAAGCCGAAGAGCGCCTCGATGTGCGCCCGGAAGACCGCGTAGCGGTCGGCGAGCAGGTCGGCGTCGAGCTCCTCGGGCAGGATCCCGGACTCCTCGACCGCCGCGAAGACCACGTCGGGGTCGACGTCGTCGGGCTGCCCGTCGAAGACCGCGGCCAGACCGGTCGCGGACTCGCCGGCGATGCCCATGATGTCGAGCATGAACCGGCGCTGGATCTCCTTCTCCGCGGGCAGTTCGGCCACCCAGGGCAGTCCGACGTCGACCAGGACCAGGCTTGCCACTTCCCGGCCGGCGGCGGTCAGCCGCTCGGCCATGTCGAAGGCGATCACGCCGCCCATCGACCAGCCCAGCAGCTGGACCGGGCCCTCCGGCTGGAACTCCTGCAGCGTCGCCACGTACTCGGCCGACAGCTCCGGCAGCGACCGCAGCGGGGTGCGGTCGTCGTCGAAGCCGGGGGCCTCGAAGCCGTGCACCGGCTGCTCGGGGCCGAGCAGCTGGGTCAGCCCGGTGTAGGAGTAGGCGGAGCCGGAGACCGCGTGCACGCAGTAGAGCGGCGGGTTGGCCCCCGTGGTCCGCAGCGGCACGATCCGGTCGGGATCAGCGGGCATTGGTCTTCTCCTCCACCTTCTGGTCGACCGCGGCCGCGACGCCGCTGACCGTGGACGTGCTGTAGAGCAGCCGGATGCTGATCTTGATCTTGAAGCTCTTGTTGATCCTGCTGACCGCCCGCATCGCCTGGAGCGAGTTGCCGCCGATGCCGAAGAAGCTGTCCTCGGCGCCGACCTGAGGCCGCGCCAGCACCTCGGCGAAGATGTCGGCGACGCCCTGCTCGGTGGGGGTGCGCGGGGCGACGAACTGCTGGCCGCTCTCGTTCTCGACCGGGTCCGGCAGCGCCTTGCGGTTGATCTTCCAGCCGGAGCTCATCGGGAACTCGTCCAGAGCCACCCAGGCGGTCGGGACCATGTACTCCGGCAGCGACTCGGCCAGGTGCCTGCGCAGCTCGTCGCTCTCGGGGGCGTCGCCCTCCGCGGTGACGTAGCCGACCAGCCGGTTCTCGCCCTGGCGGTCGGGGCGCATCAGCACCACCGCACGGGAGACGCCGGGGTGGGCCTGCAACGCGGCCTCGATCTCGCCGAGTTCGATCCGCAGGCCGCGCAGCTTGACCTGGTTGTCGACCCGGCCGATGAACTCCAGCTGCCCGTCGGCGTTCCAGCGGACCAGGTCGCCGGAGCGGTAGACGGTGCGGTCGGGGTCGAACGGGTCGGTGACGAACTTCTCCGCGCTCAGCTCCGGCTGGTTCAGGTAGCCGCGGGCGAGTCCGCCGTCGTCGCCGCCGATCAGCAGCTCGCCGCCGACGCCCTTGGGCACCAGGTTCTGCCACTGGTCCACCACGTAGACCTGGCGGTTGACCTCGGGACGGCCGATCGGCGGCGACTTGTGCCACTCGACATGGTCCACCGTGTACTCGGTGCAGGCGATCGCGGCCTCGGTGGGGCCGTAGAGGTTCACGAAGGTGCGGCCCGGCAGGTTCCACTTGTTGACCAGCTCGGGCGGGAGCACCTCGGCGCCGCCCATGACATAGCGCAGGTCCTCGTAGGGCTCGGATTCGAGCACCGAGAGCATGGCCGGCGGCAGGCCCGCGTAGGTGACCCGCTGCTCGCGGATCAGCGCGGTCAGCGCCTCGGGGGACTGCGAGTCCTCGGGGGCGACGGCGACCACGGTGGCGCCGACCAGGAAGCCGGTCCACATCTCGCCCTGCGACATGTCGAAGTTCAGCGCCGGGAGTTGCAGCAGCCGGTCCTGTGGTCCGAAGTCGAAGGTGCGGCGGTAGGCCTCGGCGAAGAGGGAGACGGCCTGGTGGGCGATCATGACGCCCTTGGGGGTGCCGGTGGATCCGCTGGTGTAGA
>NZ_JBGCCS010000084.1:0-7090 GCF_041262645.1 Streptacidiphilus sp. EB129 | reverse complement strand
CGGTGTTCCGAGACCTGTATGGAAACCGCTGGGACTTGATCCAACTGAATCGGCGCAGTTGAGACGGCCGCCGACAGGGTGGTGCGGAAAGCGGGGCGGTGGCCCGTCAGGCCGCCAGGACGGGGCGTCGGCCCAGCGGGGGCGCGGCGACGGGCAGTGACGGGAGCAGCCTCGACGGGCGGCATTCCCGACGGGAATCCGACACGGCCGATGGGAGCCTCCCCGCGCGACCAACCGGCAGAAGCCCGGCGCGGGTTCGCCCGGGGGCCCCAGGGGACGCGGCGGCGGTGCGCTGGCGGTGGAGCGCGGCGCAGCGCGGTGGCGGAGCCTGGCGGGTGGGGCTGGGCTCGTGGTTCGGCGACCGGCTCGGCCGGGGTCAACGCGGTGCGGCCCGGCCCCCTGGTACTGCGGGACCGGACCGGATGGCAGAGAGCGGGTGCGCAGGCAACGGCGCAGCGAGCGCGCTCTGGAACGGGATGGTCACGGCCAGGATCGCCGTGTGGACCTTCCTGAGGGTGTTGTGACCAACTGTCCGAATGCATCCTGCGAGGTCACATCATGCAGTCCGGTGCGCGAACTCGTAGAGGCTGTATCTGCTGAGCTTGGTGGCGGCCTCGTTCCAGTCGGCTCCGGCACACTGGGAGACCAGCCGCTGGAAGAAGGTCTTGAGTGCGGGCCAGTCGAAGGTGCCGACGATCACGTGATGGGCACCCGGCATCGGGCCGTCGCGGTCGACCTGATCTTGTAGCCATCCTGGGGTGCAGACGATGAACTGGAACGACTCCTCTCCCGGGCCATCGGATGGCCGGGCCAGCATCTGCACCATGAACATGAACCGTTCGGGATCTTCGGGGGCGAAGGTGGTCGGGTCGATGTCCGGGGTGAGGAGATGACGGATCTGAACTCTCATGTGTTCTCCCGTGCCTTGATGGTGCGTTGGCTGATGTTGTCAACGCACCGGCCGCCCAGTCTCCGGCGGCTCACTGCCATTTGACGGCGACGGTGATGTGGATACCGAGGGTGGGTGCGGGCGAGGATCGCGGCGGGCAGTTCGGTGGCGAGCTGGAACAGGTCGGTGGACCGGGTCTCGGCGGGGCGGAGGCGGGCCCGGCGCGCGGCGGCCGGCGCGGGGGCGCGAGGGTGCGGGGGCGCGGCGGCAAGCGGCAGGCGGCAGGCCCGCGGCGGCAGACGGGCGCGGGATGGAGCGGGCGCGGGATGGAGCGGGCGCGGGATGGAGCGGGCGCGGGACGCAGGCCAGGGCGGCCCGCGGACTCCGACCGGTACCGGACAGCCCTTGCCGACCCGCTCCACGTGCGACGGTGCTCGCCCGCAACCCCGGGCGGGAGGATGTCACAGGCTCGAACCGGCCGCGGTATCAGGCTTCGTGGATTCTGTCCTGCGGCCGGGGCGGAAGGAGTGTCCCGTCGCGGTGAGCCAGACGAGCGCCGCGCATGTGAAGGCCACACCGGCGAACACCAGCGGGCGCGCGATGGAATCCTCCCGCCCGCTCGCCGGCAGCGCTCCTGCCGCGGCGAGGGCCAGCGGCGGCAACGCGCGGGAGCGGCGTGTGCCGCCCCGCTCGCCACGTTCGCCCCGCTCACCCTGCGCGCCCCGCTCACCCTGTGCGCCCTGCTCGCCCTGCTCGCCGCGTGGGAGCAGGGCGGTGGCCGTGGCGTGGCAGACGCAGGCCAGCAGGGTGGCGCCGAGGACGTCGCTGGGCCGGTGCCAGGAGAGTGCTTGCACGGCGCCGGCGGTGACGGCGAGCCAGAGTGCGCCGAGGGCCGCAACGTACGGTCGGGCACTTGGGGAAACCACGACTGCGGCCCCGAGAGCGAGTCCGGCCGTGATGGCGGTGGTACCGCTGGGGAAACTCGCGCCGGTGAGTCCCTGCGACGCTGAGACGAGCCCGGGACGGGGCAGGACGGCGTGCAACGTCATCGCGGTCGCTACGGTGGCCACCGCGATCCCGACACCGGCGACGCCCTGGCGCCAACGTCGGCGTAGCAGCGCTGCCGCCGCGATCAGGACGACGCCCGCGGCCATCGCCGCCGACCCCCGCTTCAGCGGCGGCAGGCCGGCTGCCAGGCTCCAGTGGAGGATCGACGCCCGGCCGGTCTGCCCGGCGACCAGCGCGTTCTCCGTTGACTGCCCGATCACGCTCCAGACCGCCAGGCCGTAGAGGCCGGCGAGCGCGAGCAGGAACCACAGGGCCGGTTTCAGTCGGGTGACCCGCCCGTGGAGCGAGGCCGACTCATTTCGACGACCCGATCCGGCATTCAGCCCCGCCGACGCGGCGTCGGAGCGCGTTTGGGTCGCGATGGGCTGTTCCTGGTTGTGCATCGTCCTATTCCTCGTCTGTTCGACGCGGACAGTCCTGCGGCGATCAGGTCGCGTCCTCGCTGCCCGAGCACCGCGCCGATCACCGTTACGCCGCCGCTCTCGGTGGGTAGCTCGGACCGGAACATGAAGCAGCCCCCTGCCGCGTCATCGGAGCCCGTCTTCATGCCGACGAATCCGTCGTGGCCGAGCAGGGCGTCGGTGTTGACCACGTCGTCGGCGACCGGCAGCGGGTACCTGCTGGTGGCCATCATGGCCGCGAGCGTTCCGTCCTCGGCCACACGTCGCGGTCCTCGTCCTCGACGGTGGCGTCGATGCAGGCGTATCCGGCCCGGTAGCGGACCTTGATCTCAGTGATCTGCGGCCAGCGTCGAGCATAAGTGGTCAGGCGCTGGTGCAGGGCCGCCGCCTTGGCGGCGCTCGGTCTGGCCATGACGCCTATCTTGCCCGACCCGGCGGCAGCGGTCGGCACCGGTGCACCGGACCGGTGCCGACCGCGAGTTCTGTCCCTCATCAAGACCAGCGGGCGGCCCCGGGCAGCCCCGGGGCCGCCGAAACGTCCCCGGGGTCAGGCCTACACGCAGCAGCAGACGTTCAGCGGGCCCGGACGGCGGACTCGCAGCGTTCACGCAGTTCCCTCAGCGTCAGGTTGCGGCGTTCGCCGCCGCGCTGCTCGCGCAGGATCGACACGTCCTTGCCCAGGGTGGAGCGGAGCTCCTGCTCCAGTTCCTCGGCCTCCCGGTAGCGTGCGGGCAGTTGTTCGAGCAGCTGGCGCCAGTGTCCGATTCCTCCCCTGACGCGTCGGCCCCCGCAGTTGTTGTGTTCGAAGCCGAGCCCGTACAGGGCGGGCGGCTCCAGGCCAGCTGACCGCACCCAGTCCAGAAGGTCGTTCTTGCGCCACGGGGCCGCCACGACCGAAGCTCGCTGACTGGCTGCGTAGGTCAGGACCGGGAGCAGTTGTCGGCGGGTTCCGAGAGCGGATCCTGCCTCGGGATCGGGAAACGTTGCCGAGAAGTGGCAGTACCTGCGTGTCGGCGCACGAGCTCAGCATGCTGCCTGCGGGTCGGCGACGCCGGTGCGGAAGACCGGCCAGCAGACTTCGGTCCGCCATAGTGCGCTGTCCGAGGTGTGGCGCTGGCCGACCAGGTAGTACTCGCGGATCGGGCCGGTCACGGCGAGCGCGTGGCGCGCGACGTGGGCGGCCAGCGTGCCGTAGGCGCGGTCGACTTCGGAGGGCGGCCCGCAGTGCTCGAGCACGGCGAGCTCCACCGCCGGGACCATCAGCGGTGTGACCCGGCCGACCGGCCGGACGGGGCCGTCGCAGGGCACGAAGACGGTGGCCTGCCCGCGGTGCAGGGTGAACAGCTCGTCCGTGTACACGCCGCCGGCGTGGCCGGTCTCCCTCAGCCCCTGGCCCGCCACGGTCGCGAACAGCTCGCCGAGGGCGCCCTGGAACCACGTTCCGGCGTCCTGGGCATCGACGGTCGCTGTGATCGCCGCGGCCTGGACGGCGCCGACGCTGCGCAGCTCGATCGCGGGCGAGTCCGCGGCGACTGGTGGAGACAGGAGGTCGCGCAGCGCCGCCACCGCGCGCTGGGTGCGGCCCAGTTCCTCCTCCAGTCGGTGCAGGTGCGCGTTGATGTGCTGGTTGCGGGTGGGGACGTCGGAGGTGGCCAGGACGGTCCGGATCTCCTCCAGGGGCATTCCAAGGTCACGGAAGCGGCGCACGACCTGGGCGGTGGGGATCTGCTCGGCCGAGTAGCGCCGGTAGCCGCTCTGCGGATCGACGCCGGCCGGTTCCAGCAGCCCGATCTCGTGGTAGTGGCGCAGGGTTTTGACGGTCATGTGGGTGGCGCGGGAGAAGTCCCCGATCGACAGGTAGCTGATCACCCGTCGATTGTGCGGCCTCCCGCAGGGGGAGAGTTCGGCCGCACTGTTGCCTTGACTCTCCCGCGACGGCCACCGGGAGCCTGGTGCCCACGGCCGGAACCCGGCCGATCACGCACCGAACAGGGGAGTTGACCCACCATGTCGCAGACCACCGCAATCGACGTCGACCGGATCGTGCAGCGCTACATCGCCGTGTGGAGCGAGCCGGACCCGGCCGCACGCGAGCGCGCCGTGGCCGAGCTGTGGGTTCCGGACGGCGTCGAGTTCGTCGAAGGCGCTCAGTTCCGCGGCCGCGCCGGGCTGGTCGACCGGGTCGCGGAGGCGCACGGACTGTTCGTCGCCACCGGCGACTACCACGTCACGGACGACAACCACGTCACCGTTCACGACGACGTCGTTATGTTCACCATCCAGCTGACGTACGCCAAGGGCCCCCAGGCCGACGAGGTGGCCTTCGCGGCCCGGGTCTTCCTCGTTCTGGACGACGACGGCCGGATCCTGCAGGACTACCACCTGACCGTCCAGCCGCTGCCCGAGGCATAGGGCCTGGCCGGGCCGTCCGGCGCGGTCGATGGCCTCTCACGGCTGAGGGTCTTCCTCGTCAGCGGGGCACCACGCCGGGCGGCCCATAACCAGCGGAGTTCAGAAGGCGACAGCCCACGTTCAAGGCCAAGCACAACCGCGGCCCCGAGACAAGCACCCGAGTGCTCTCGATTCTCGACGACACCGATTCTTGGCTCCACATGGTGCTCTCGTCGCTGACCAACATCTGTTCCCGGTATTCGGTTCTGGCACAGATCTCGGGGAGCGGTCGCGGAGCGTCACCTCGGTGTTCGATTGCGAGGAGCAGGTCCGCGTGAGACCGCGTACGCCTTGACTTCTGCCAGCCCAAGTGACGCTCCATCGGGTCTCTGGCCATCTCTGTCGTGACTTGCTGTGGCCGGTGACGGTATTGGTCATGCGGACCGACGTATCGTTCTGGGAATCGCTGGTGTTCGACGGTATCGACGGCCTGGACGTCGAGCAGCGGACTGTCCGCGTCGCACGTTCGCCGAGCCGTTCACCCGGTTGACCGCCCCGTACGCACGGCGGTCGATCTGGGCGAGCTTGTCGTTAGCGCTGTTCCAACGGGGCCCTCCGTGTGTCTAAGTGTCGGCCATGACCGGACACCGTCCGTCCAACCGCTGACCCGGAACGCCGTGCGCGGCATCGTGTCATCGTGCCCGGTAGCGTCGACGGAGTGCATCGAGCGGCTGGCTGATGACGCGTGGGCCAAGTGCGGCGAAGCGGAGCCGCTGGGTGATCGCGTGTCCCGTTTCGGCGACCGGGTCCGCGTGTCCTTCGAGACGACGTTCGGCAAGCGTGACCCGACCGGCCGGTACATGCTCCCGGAGCCCGCTGGGACGTGCTGCCGGGTGCGGCCACTATTGAGGTCATCGACCGGGCGGGAGGGGCGGCATGACCGACAGCGGCGCGCAGTGGCTGGTTCGGCACGGGGTGCCCCTCGCCGCCTCCCCCGAGTTCGCCTCCTGGTTCGCCACCCTGCCGGAGCCCCGGGCTGGGATCAGGTCCAGCCCGGCGACCACTGCGACCGCTCGTACCCGGGCGAGCACCGGGAAGGGCGCCTGTATCGGTGACCGGCCTTCAGCGTGCCCGCGGTGCCACCCTTTTCTCTTCGGCCCGGGCGCGCAGTGCGACTGCCTTCTCGGAGTCCCCGTACCACCACCACGTGTACACGGTGATCGCGATCCAGAAGACGCTCAAGAACACGAAGGGGAGGGTGAGCGCGAAGTGGGTGTGGGGCTTGGACAGGCCGTATGCGGTGAGCGCGGCCATCAGGACGACACCCCGCAGGAGCGAGAGGAGCGTCTTCTTCACACGTAGGGACATGCGGGCACCTTAGGGCCCGATCGGTAGGCGCGGGCCGTGAGGCCACCTCAAAGCTGCAGCAAATGGACATGATCGAGAGGGAATCGCAATGAACGTCGCCGGGTATGGCCGGACGCCTATCGACGGGCTACCGCCCACACGACCCCGGACGACAACAACGCAGGCGCCAGTATGGATGGCATGGCTGACGCAGACGCTCGGTTCACTTGGGCGGACGAGCTGGAAGGGGACTCCTTCCTGCCGGCCGTCGCGCTCGCCGAGGGGCCCTGAAACCCGTCAGCACGGCCGGCTCGCCTGAAGGCGCCGCATCCATGCCAGCGATGAGCGGCTTCGCGGGGTCGATTCCGGCATTTGCTAGCATCTGGTATCGGTACGTAGCTACTGTGGGGTCATGGCTAAGTGGTCGCCTCCGGAAGTCCTTCGGGGGTTGACTCCGGAGGCGGCGTCGTGTGGGGCTGGTCAGATGTCGGAGGCTGGGAGGTCGAAGGCGCAGGCGCAGTCCAGTGCGTGCCGCTTCCGGGGCCTGGGTCCTCAGACGGAGCGCTTGGCCATGACGACCACACCCGGCCCGGTCTGCTCATCCGCAGGGAGCCGGAGTTCGGCGACCGGGTGCAGTCCGGCCTGCTCGATCAGGTCCACGAGCTGCTCCGGCCGCCACTTGTGCGTAGTCCAACGAACGGGTACTCCGCCGTAGGCCTCGGTGCGCACCGCATCCTCGTCGCCGACGTGTGTGGCGGCGATGAAGTGCCCGCCCGGCTTCAGGGCGTGCGCGAAATGGGCGAGGACCTGTGGAAGGACATCGCGGGGGAGGTTGAACAGTGACCACCACCCGAGCACGCCGCCGAGGGAGGCTTCACCGAGGTCGAGCTCGGTGGCGGAGGGGGCTTCCCCCCAATCGGTGGACATCACGGACACTGGATCTCGTGGATTCAGAGGAAGAGATGGCACCGATGGTGCACAAGTACTACTCAGC
>NZ_JBGCCS010000083.1:0-7150 GCF_041262645.1 Streptacidiphilus sp. EB129 | reverse complement strand
AATCCCCGATGGCTCAGCTCTTCCGCACAAACGACAACGCCATACCTGACCTGCGAAAACAGTCGATCAAGTTCGGTACGAAAACGGCGTCTAAGACCACGTACAACTGGATCGGCATCCAGGATGGGAGGCTTCCCGCGTCGCTTGCGCTGCCGTCATCGAGTGAGGCGTGGAAGACCACTGCCGCGATCCGCCAGGCACTGGACGGCAAGACGGTGAAAGGGACGGTGCAGGCGGCGACCCTGGCCCAACGAGGCACCCCGGCCACGGGGGCGTGGATTGCGGCCCAGAGGGCGCCCAGTCGTCCTGGCGTGGGTGACGTTTTGGTGGCAGTGGACACGTGCAATCCTCCGGTCCGCAGGGCAGGTGGGCCTGTTCTGCCTGGACCGTAACAACGGCTTCGCTCCCCGCGCCTCACCCTGAGGCAGGGGGCGGATCACCCATTCGGAGGAGAACGACCGGTACCGACTCGACCTTCACGGGCCCCGATCAGGCCAGCGAGTTTCGCGCTGACCGTCGCGGGCGCAGCCCGTTCCAGTACTCGTGACCCGCGCAGTGACAGACCTCGACCAAGTGCGGCAAGCGTGACGACCATGCGCACGTTGTTCGGGCGGGCAGACACCCGCCTCTCTACGCGATCCAGCTCTTCGTTGACCAGCTGGGCTGCTGCCTTGCGTTCGATCATCGGCGCAGCATCCCTGAGGAGCACGAGCTCGTCTGGATGGTCCACTACCAGTCCGAGGAGTTCGTCCGAACACGCAACCCGGAGGCCCAGCTCGTCGGCAGCGGGCCATACCTGGTCGACCGCGGACTGCACCTAATCGGCGTTGTGTCAGCCATGCAGGGAGCCTGGGAAGACGACTACAGATCCCGCATCCGTAGGCTACCTGTCCGTAACGCGGTAGACGATCTCCACGACGAGATCCTCCGGATCGGCACTGACTGCGGGCGCATGGCCAGCGTCCGTGAGCTGCGCCGGCGCCTCCCTGCACTGTCCCCCGCGGAGGCGATCGAATATGCAGCCGCCCTGGTGAACGGCAACGCTCCAGCGCGCCTCGTCGCCGTCGCCGCCGAGGAGCTCGTAGAGCCGCTTGACCCGGTGCTCGCCGTGGAGACCATCAGATCCGCCTGAACCCTGCAGACGAGCCGTCTCTTCAGCGAGCAGGGTCTGCCGTTCACCCGCGCTTGCCACCGTGTGCGATCAGCTGCTCGCGCTGGAGGATGCCCTGTCGCCGACCTCCGCCCGTAACCTCAAGCCCCCCGTGCTGTCGGGAAGGTCCGGCCGGCGGGCTGCTCCTTCGGGACCCGGAAGGGGGGCCGTTGAAGGCGGCCACGGGGACAGTGGGCGTCTCACCGTGGGCCGTTACGTACTGTTGACGCCTGGTCATGATCAGGGTCATGGTCGTGGAACGTTGTGCAACCGGTCTGGTTCGGGAGGCTCCCATGGCGTTACGGTTTGTCGCGATCGACCCTGAGACGCAGAACGGCGGTTCGCCGACGGTGTGGGTCGACGAGGACGTGAAGGAGATCGTGATCCAGGGCTGGGCTGCCGGGCCGCAGCTGCGCGAGCGCATCTCCGCGACGCTGGGCCGGGGCGAGGATGTGGTCCGGATCGCCGCGCGGCTGAGCCCCATGCTGCGGCAGGCCTGCGAGGAGGCGGACCGCTTCGGTGCCGTCGGCTCCGAGGCGCAGGACGGCGGTGCGCTGGGAGTGTGGGTCGACGCGCAGGCGCGGGAGATCGTGATCCAGGGCTGGGCTGCCGGGCCCGAGCTGCGTGAGCGCGTCACCGCGACGCCGGCCCCGAACCACCTGGCGGGCATCCCGCGGGGCGAGGACGTCGTGCGTCTGCCCGCCCGACTGATCCCCACACTGCGGAGGGCGTGCGATGAAGCAGATCGACTGGGCTGAGCTGATCGGTTCGGCCCGGGTCTCAGCTGTCCACATGGAGATGCGCGACAGCTACGCCGTCAAGCAGGAACAGGAGGCGTTCGGGCTCTGGCGCTCCACCGGCATCGCGGACACCGATCTGGACTCGCCGGGCTGGGCGCACTGGTCCCGGATCATCCGCGACGCTGTCTCCTCCGGCGTGGTGGTGCGCCGCACCCGCATCGTCTCCGAGCCCATCACCGAGTACACCCGCTGGCTGCACGCCACCACCGGCGGCAACCTCGCCTCCGGCGAGCTCGTGCGCTGGCTGCCCCGCGTGAACGCCTCCGACCTGGCGCTGCCCGGGAACGACTATTGGGTCATCGACGACCACACGGTGCTGTTCAACCACTTCACCGGCGACGGTGACTGGACCGGGGACCCCTTCGAGCTGCGCACCGAACCGGCTGTCATCAAGCTCTGCGCCACGGCGTTCGAGTCGGCGTGGGAACGCGCCGTCGACCACGCCGACTACCGGCCCTGACCGGCCCCTGACGCGACGCGACTGTGGCACGCTCATCCTCCTCATCCGCGCAGCAGGCCCGCGAACGCCTGGCCAGACGGCTGGGCGAACTGCGGCGGCAGGCCGGGATCAACGGGCGCGAGCTGTCGCGGCGCTGCGCCTGGTCGCCGGCGAAGACGTCCAGGCTGGAGAGTGCGACCACCGCGCCCTCGGATGCGGACATCTGGGCCTGGTGCCGGGCGTGCGGGGTCCCGGACCAGGTGGCGGACCTGATCGCGGCCGTCCGGCAGGCCGAGGACCTGTACGTGGAGTGGCGGCGCGGGCAGCGGCTGGGGATGCTCCGCACCCAGGAGGACATCCTGGAGCTGCACGACCGCACCCGCGTCCAGCGCGTCTACACCGGCAGCGGCATCGCCGGGTTCTTCCAGACCACCGCCTACGCCACCGCGACGATGAAGGCACACACCCGCTTCCAGGGCACCCCGGACGACGTGGAGCAGGCCGTGGCCTCGCGCCGGCGCCGCGAGCAGGCCCTGCACCAGGGTGACCACCGCTTCGTGGTGCTGACCGAGGAATCCGCGCTGCGCCACCGCATCGGCTCCGCCCCGGTCCTGCGCGAGCAGCTGGAGCACCTGCTGCAGGTCATGCAGCTGCCCTCGGTCGCGCTGGGCGTCATCCCCTTCACTACGGACCGGCCCCACATGTGGCTGGTGGAGCCGTTCTACCTCTTCGACCGCGAGCGCGTCATCGTCGAGACGCTGTCCGCGCTGATCACCATCACCGCCCCCGGCGAGATCGACCTGTACGAGCGGGCGTTCGTGGAACTGGGCCGCATGGCCGTCTACGGGCAGACTGCCCGCGACCGGATCGAGGAGGCCCTGGACGCCCTGCGCTGAACTCGCGTGCAACACCGTGAAACCTTCTCGCGGAGCGGGACCGGGCAGGAGGACCGTGACGAAGTGTCACCACGGGCATCAGGCCGCGGTGCCCGACACGTCCGATGCGAGTGGAGCCAGCCATGTCCGATCCAGCAGACCAGCGGCCGTCGTGCGACCAGGCGGAGCAGTTGCCGTTCCGGATCGCGTTCGACGCCGACAGCGGCCAGGTGGTGCTGTGGGCGACCATCGAGCAGCGCCGCGGCAAGAGCATCCGCAGGATCGAGGTGCCCTCGCTGGAGGCGCTGACCCTGGCGGTGGCCGAGCACCTGCGGGAGAGCCGGGTCCACCGACTGCTGGCGGAGGGCCTGGTGCAGGCCGCCGTCGACCACCTGGGCGCCGACCCGGTCCGCGTCTACGCCGCCGCTGCCGAACTGCAGGACCCGGCCAGCACGATCCCGCTGGCCAGCCTGCTCGCCTGCCCGTCCGCGGCAGCGTCATGACGCGCCCGTAGCAGTACGGCGGCCGCCTGCCCGCCCCCGGGCCCGGCGCGGGACGGCCGCACCTGGCCCATGCTGCGTGGTCACGGGACCGGTCGTAGCGTGGAAGGCCCCCCGGATCTGACCTGGAGGCGGCGATGGCGTGGAAGGGAACGATCACGTTCGGGGTTGGTGTCTGTGCCGGTTTCGTTGGAGCGGGCGACGGAGGAGCACACCGGTCCCAGGGCGCACCAGGTGCATGAGCGCGACGGCGGGCGGATCAAGCTGAAGCGGTTCTGTGAACTCGAGGACGCGCAGGTTCCGTACGCGGAGATCGCGAAGGGCTACGACACCCCGGACGGGCGTACCGCGGTGGTCACCGAGGAGGATCTGAAGGAGTTGCCGCTGCCGTCGAAGAAGGTGGTGGACGTGCTGGCGTTCGTCGACGCGGACAGCATCGACCCGCTGCGGCTGGGCACGCCGTATTACGTGACGCCGGCCGCGAAGACCCCGAACAAGCCGTACGTGCTGCTGCGCGACGCGATGCGGGAGTCCGGGCGGATCGCGGTCACCAAGGTGACCTTGTCCACCCGCGAATCCCTCGCGGTGCTGCGGGTGGTGGGGGACCTGATCGTGCTGCAGACCGCCCTGTGGCCCGATGAGATCCGCTCGCCCGAGGGCCTGGCCCCGCCTTCCGATGTCACGGTGCACCGGCAGGAGCTGGCCATGGCCCGGTCCCTGATGACGTCGATGTCGCGGGGATTCGACCTGGAGGCGCTCCACGATGACTACGCCGCCGCCATGCGGGCCCTGGTCGATGCCCGGCTCAAGGGCGAGACACCGCCGCGCGCGCAGGTGCGGCAGCCGGCCGGGCCGGTGCAGGACCTGATGGCCGCGCTCAGCGCCAGCGTCGAGGACGCCCAGCGAGGCCGCGGCGATGCTGAGCCCGGGAAGCCGGCCCGGAAGGTGACGGCCAAGCGGGCACGCCACGCGTCATGAGCCGCGGCCCGTACCCGGCGCGGTGAATCCGGGACTGTCCGTGTCGAGGAGGGGGCTGTGGTGGGTCCGGTCCTCGGTCTGAAGGGCGTGGTCACCCGGACAAACGAGCGACCGCCGGTACGGTTCGGCCATGACCCCCCTCGCACTGCGCGACCTGCTCCATGCCCGGCTGCCGAATACCCCGGGCATCGCCCGAGCCGACGTCTGGGAAGAGCGCCCCTACGGTCTGGCCGTCCAACTGGCCGGGCGCCAGAGCTGGGTGTGCTGGATGGTCACCGGTGCGTCCGGCGTCGCACCGGCCGCGGTCGGCCGGGAACAGCCGGACCCCATGCCGGTGCCCGACCTGGGCGCGGCGAAGGTCCCGGTTGGTGCGGTGGAGCAGGCGCTGCTCGCCGTGGTGGCGGCCGTGCCCGGTGTGGTGCGCTACGACCGCTACAGCACCCGCCCGGTCCCGCCGGCCGTGGGGTTCGGCGCCACCGTGGACTGCGCGGACGATGGGTGGCGGCTGTTCCTGTCCGTCGTCGGGATGAAGGGGACCCTGGATCCGCGGGAGCGGATCCGGCCGGTCACCGAGACCAGCGAGCTATGAGCAGCTCGGACGCAGGGGAGCGGCTGCCGGAAGCGGTGGAGGTCCCGCCCCGAGGCGAAGGCGAACCCGCCGGAGATCCTCGTCTACGCCACCGGACACAAGCCTGTCGTGCAGGTGCGGATCGAGGGCCACTGGAGAATCGGTGTCGTCCGGGAACGCCACGACTATGGCCCGGGCCGGACGGCCTACCAGGTCACCCTCGACCCCGGCACCCCCTTGTAGGTTCCTGTATCTGATGTCCTTTTCTCACAGCTGATGGCCTGTGTCTGACCCAAAGGACAGGCGAACGAGACGAGCGCTCGCTTGTCCGTCTGATGAGCCCGGCGTTACCTTCGTACAGTGGATCGAACTCAGCTCGTCCGTGCGCATCCGACGCTGTTTCACATGACCGACGACGGCGCGTGGCCGTCCATCGAGCGTCACGGACTGCTGAGTACGCGAGCACTTGTTGACCTCTACGATCCCGTGGAGCCTGTGCGCAGCGCCGTTCTGGAAGGTGTGCGGCGTTCGAGCGTCACCATGGAGCACCCTGAGCTCGGGCGGGCCACTGTCCGTGACCAGCTTCCGCTGACGAAGTTTCAGCAGTTCCTCACTCCTGATACCACCCCGCAGGAGTACCTTGATTGCCTCAACGGCCGGGTCTTTTTCTGGCTCAGCTTCAAGCGCCTGCAGGGCCTGCTCGTAGCAAGGAACTACCGGGCACGTCCGCAGTTGGTTCTGTATCTCGACACGGCTGAACTCCTGCGTCGGCACGGCGATCGGGTACAACTGGCGCCGATCAACACCGGTAGCTTCATCTACGACAACAGCCCCCCGCGCGGCAAGAGCGTGTTCGAGGACGTCGAGGACTACGCGTACCCCAGCCGCAATGCCAGCGGTCGACGTCGACCAGAGCCCGTCGTCGAACTGACTGTTGGGGATGCCCTCCCTGACGCGGCTGCGCTCACGACCCGGGTGGAGCGCTGGGCAGGTGGAGTGCGTACTGAGGTCCTGTTCCAGCGGTAACCAAAGCAGCGGAAGCGCGGTTTGCAGACCACCGGCCGGGCAGCGATGCCCGACTGCCGACATGCCCGACACGCCCACCTGCTCGGCTACGCCCAGTACGTCCAGGACCAGCCCCGCCTCGCCACCCGGGGACCGACCGACCGTCCCGGCCTCTACCAAACCGGTCACCCCAGAGTCCACTCTGAACCAGTCCTGCCAGCACCTGCTCACCGCACTGGGCTTGGGCATCATCTACCGGGAACGCGTCGCCGACTTCGCCGGGCTCCCCGCCCCGCAGATCACATTTCACCTGTGAGGTGGTGGGAGACTTTTTTCGTCCCAGCGGCTTCCGCAGACAGGCGCTGTACTTGCTGACGAACCCTCTTCTGCGCAAGGGTGGTGGCCCCCTACTGGGGGCGCGTCACCCGGGCGAGCGCGGCCCGTTCGGGGTGTATCCGAACAGTGAGGACCCGCAAGTGGATGACGATGGCGAGCAGACCGCGACGGTTCCCCAGGAGCCGCTGCGACCGGTGCTGACACGCTGGCTGGCGAGTGCGGGTGACAGGCACCCTGTGCGCGGATGGCAGCTGCGCGAGGACACGGATCCTGTCGCTGCCTTCGCACTCAATGCCCTGGAAGATCTGCTGGCCGCAGCTGAGCCCGGTGATCCCCAGGGGTGGCACAAGAAACAGACCGACACCGGCTGGGGCGTGCGCCTGGCCCTGTCGGCGGTCAAGGGAGCCTGCGACGATGAGGTGCAGCGCCTGGCGGCGGGCCAGCCCTACGCCGGGCTGCAGGACCTGTGGCAGCGCGCCCGCCCGTCCCTGCCGCTGGC
>NZ_JBGCCS010000082.1:0-7576 GCF_041262645.1 Streptacidiphilus sp. EB129 | reverse complement strand
CATCGTCGTCGTACCCCACCACCATGCCAACGAACACCATCTGCACTGGTCACGCTTCCGACGACGAAGCCAGGCACGCGCACGCAACTCCCACTACAAACGCCGAGGCCACAACCCCCAGATGCGGTTGCAGTACTAAGCGAGTGCGTCGAGCTGGTTCAGTTCCTCGTCGGCACCAGCGAGGAGTACCAGGCACTGGCGGCCACCGCGCCCCCCGAAGTGCGCATCGTGCTGCTCGCCGCCCCGCCCGAGACCGCGCCGAGTGACCCGCCCGTGCCGCCGAACGTCCCCGGCAGCGACGGACGCACCCTGTGACCCTCCCGGGCTTGAAGGACAGCTCGGAGCGCGCGCTGGGCACCCCGTGTAGCCGGACCGATGCGCCAACGTGGCGGCCTGCGACGCCGATAGTGCGGCCCTACCGCTGGACCAGGCGTCCTACGGTCGCAAAGTCGGCGCCGGAGTCAGCGGCTCGCCGTTCAGCTCGGTTTCCCCCGGGCAGGACCACCAAAGCTTCGGGTCTGTGGTCAGGAACGGCGCCAACTGATGGACCTCGCCGCCGCAGTCGAGCGCCTCCGCGACGTCGTGGAGATATGCGGCCAAGGACGGCCATCCGTTGTCAAAGGAACCTGTGTCGTCATGAGGCGCGGTTCCCACACGGCCTTGATGCGGCCCGTCACGCATGTCGATGACCTGAGCATCGCCGTCGCTTTGGGCCCACGGGATCCACTGGTGGTGCCATCCGGGCTCGCTGTCCTCCCCGTGCGCTTCGCGGAAATCGGGGTCGTCCCCGGCGATCTCCTCGCTCATACGCCAGTAGGCCAGGATCTGTGCGACGGGCAGCGGAGGCTTGCTTGGAAACATATTGGCCCATGCGAGGAGTCCGTCGTGACACGCGAGTGACTCGACAAGATCGAGCGGGAACCGCACTCCCATCTCTGCCTGGGCTGCTTCGACCTCGTGAGGGTCGGCGGGCGGAGCGAGCAGCGCGTATGAGGCGGGGGCATGGGTGAGGAGCCATGCGTCGATTCGACTCCACGACGCACGAATCGTTGAAGCTGCAGGAGACATGATGCCGAGTCTGGCGCACCGCAGTGACAATGAGCCGGCACAGGCCGACCAGTCGGGTCGTCGACCTCTCCACCGAAGCCTCGACCGTCCGCGCCGGCCGTGCCCATGGGTGAAGGCCCGGAGTAAATCCGGACGGTCGTAGGCCGTACCTCCGGCGCCACTTCAGGCATCGCAACTCACAGGCCCCGTCCTGCCCATACCTATCGCGGATGGGACAGCCGAGCTGCGGCAGGCGCAGGAACTGCACGGCCAGTGGACGCAGGCCCTGGCGGTCGGCGACTCGGATGCCGTGCACCGCTACACCGCCGCGCTGGCCGAGCCGTGGGCCGGGCACCCGCAGTACCCGCTGCTCCCGGCGGTGTGACAGCTGGCCGTGCTCTCGGGAGTCGGGGGAGCCGTCTTCGCCTCGGGGGGGTTCATGACTGCATTCCCATGAAATCCCCCGAGGCGAAGGCCGCCGCGGTGACGCGTCACCGCGACCCGTGCAGGGGCGGGCCGGCGCATGTCCGGCACCGGGTCCAACGACCCGCACGCGGACCGGTTACGCCGCCAGTCACCCGTGGGAGCGGCGCTGGTTCTCGGCCTTGGACAGGACGGCGTGCTGGCGGTGGTCGTCCTGCCACCGGGCCGCGACCTTGCGGGGTGGACAGCGCCAGGCCCGCGGTCCGTCTCAGCGACCAGCGCGACGGCGTCCTACCCGCCGGCCGCGGTCGGCGCTGGCAGGACCCACTCTTACCCCTCTGCAGTGCCTGGACGTCGAATAGGTCCCGGTTCGTGACCGGGCCACCCTCGGACAGACCAGGGAGGCCGCCGCATTGCGGAGCTGGATTCCTCGGATGCCGACCGCGGCCACGACGGTACTCGACGGCACCGACGGTCAGGTCCCAGCGGGCAGCAGCTGAACCAGGCCTACCGACGCGCGCTCATTGGCCTGGGCATGGGCGGCCCGCACCGTCCACCTGCCGGTGGGCAGGGGCACGGCCGCTTGCTCAGGAAATCCGCCGCCGGGGTACTCGACGTTCAGCTCGGCCCCTGCGGTCGCGGAGTCCATGAGCACTGCCGGGCCGTCCGTCTCCCAGGTTCCGCACTCCTCCCACTCGCTCGCCGGATCCGCGAGGGCGGCCTCGGCAGCCGCGACCAGGTCTGCCTCAGAATCTGCGGTGGGGCGATTCCCCGCACATCGGGCAGTCGTACTCATCGATCGAGTCAACAGCGACCGGATGACCACAAAAGTCGCAGGGGCGCATACCCCCATCCGCTGCAGTCTCGACGGCACCATCGACTCCCATGCCCGTCAGAGTGCCAGACAGGACGCCCTCACCGAAGATCCCCCCTTGACCAAACCCATAGGGGCACCCCCCGAGCTGCGGGGGAGCAGTCGGCGGTTGTCATCGTTGCTCAGCTTTGGTCAGCCTCGCACGGCCCCACGACGGCCCGGGGGGATAGGCTGGTCATGCCCTGCGTCGAGCGGCATAACGACCCTAATGTGCCGTTCCGTTGTGGAGGGGGCCAGCCGTGTTCGAGCCGGGCCAGGGGGGTCGAACCGTTGAGCTTCCGTCAGCGTTGCCCGAACACCGCCCGTCAGCCGAAGATGTGCGGATATGGGCAGCGTTCCAGGGGTCCCCCGCGGTCGGCCCAGTTCCACCAGACGTGCTTCTTGCCGCACTTCCACGTGGCACGGCACGTGCGTCTGCCGTCATCTTCGCGCAAGCAGAGGACCAAGCCGATGCCCTGCATCGGCTGTCCACAGTCAGGGCATACGGGCGGCTGGCTCTCGGCTGGCATGGCTCGCACCATAGCGCAGTGTTCAAGCTGGCCGAGTCCGCCCAGGCCCGCTGGCGCGCGGTCAACGGCGCCCACCTGGTGCCACTCGTCCGTGCGGGAGCCCGCTTCGAACGCGGACTCCTGGTCGAGCGCCACGAGACACAAGCGGCCTGAGGGGGATGTGAGCATGACCGTCTTCGTCACCTACGGCACCAACGCCTGTACCGCCCGAGAACTGGCCGGCCGCCTCACGGACCGTCTCGGCATTGCCTTCACCGAACGCGAGAGCTCCTACCTGGGCGTTTACTTCCTTGCCGCCCTCGCGGACAGTACTCGCATCCAGGTCCAGCCGAACGCGATTCCCGGCGGCGAAGGCGAAGCCGACCTCTACCAGGACGAGCACCCCAACATGTCCGTCCTCCTCCGGGTCACCGCGCCGGACGCCGCCCGGTCCCGCAAGTGCGACCTATCGGTCATCGACGGTCTCACCTGGCTCCATTCAACTCGACGCTGAGAATCCGCCGACCCCCACGCTCATTGCGAGGACCCTGTGGTGCCGTGTGGCTGGTCGGGGGGCGGTGGTGGCGCGGACGGGGTGTGCCGGGGCACAGTGTCGGCTATGTCCGAACGACGCGACCGACGCCGCTTGCACGCCCGGGCGCGTGCTCTTGGGGTGCCCATCGAGCAGGCCAGGCGCCGCCCGGTACCGCGGCCGGCGCGGCCGGCGCCGCCTGTGGAGCCCGCGTGGCCGCGTACAGTGCTGCCGGACCGGGACGAGGACCGCTCTGGCCCGCGGCAGGTGTGGGCAGCGCCCGTGTGCTGCGCGGTCACGCGCACGCGGGAAATTCTCGCCGGCGGCACGGTCGTCATGCTGACGGTCCATGCCACCGGGTGCACGGTCTGGACCGCGCGGTGACCGTGACCGCGCCGGCGTGCGGTGTCAGACAGGGGTGCTGACGAGTGGGCGGGCCCGCGGCACCCGGCATCGGACGTGCGTTGAGGTTGCGCGCCCAGGCGTAGGGATCAGGCACCGGGGCCTCACTCCGGGGCGCGGTCGGTGCGGGAGTCCAGGACCTCGGCCAGCTCGACGGCCTTGTCCGTCATCGCCCGCAGTTCCCGGGCCGCGACCTGGTGCCCGGCCGACGCCGCCAGCACCTCCAGGACAGCGTCCTCGTCGGCCAGCCGCGCCGCGTCGTCCTGCGGGTCATCGCCCGGCTCCTGGGTCTGCTGCCAGCGCCGGTATCCGGCGTCGGCCCGCCGTACCGCCCGCGCGTACTCCTCCAGCGCCTCGACCCGGCCGGCGACCGCAGCCCCCGCCTGGGCCAGCTGCCGCGCCCGGTGCTCGACCTGTCCGGGGCCGCGGCCGGCCAGCCGGGTGTTGTCGCGCAGCGCCTGCGCGATGGCCCATACCTCGGCGGGGACCACGGTGTTGCCGCGTTGACGGTCCAGCAGGTCCTCGGCGTGCAGGCCGGAGCCGAGCACGGTGGCGGCGGCCGCCTGCGCCCGGTCCAGCAGCCGTACCGCGGCCGGGTCCACCTCGTCCTCCAGCACCAGGTACGGGCGTGCCCCGGTCACCGCCCGCCGCCCCGTGACCTCCCCGCGCCAGGCGAAGAGCGCGGCCAGTGTCTTCGTCAGGGTCATCGCCAGCATCAGGGACGCCGTGCCCCAGGCTGCCCAGTGCGCGGCCCCCACAGCCCGGTGGACCAGCCGGGCCACCGCGTCCGGGCCGCCGGGCGTGACCGGCCGCACCTGGTCCACGATCTGCAGCGCCGCGACCATGAGCACCACGCCCGCCAGCCTCAGCCCGGCCCGGCACAGCGGACCGGGTCCGCCGCTGGGCGGCTCGGGCAGCCAGCCGCCGCCCCAGCCGTCGGCCGCGACCAGATCACGCACGGCATCGGGCGCCCGAGGGTCCAGCGCCAGCACCCGCAGCGGGCCCGCCCCCGCCACCGGCTCCGCGTCCCTCTGACCGGCCCTCAGCACGCCTGCCGCGCCGATGTCTCGTTGCGCGAGGCGCTGATCAGGGCGTCGAGCAACTGCAGCCGCTCGCGGTCGTCCAGCTGGTACAGGGACACCAGGCGGTGCACCAGGGTGTAGCCCGGCAGGGCGTGTCCGGCCTCGACGGCCGCGTAGTGCCGCAGGGTGCATCCGACCCGGCGGGCCACCTGCTCCTGGGTGACTCCGGCCTCGGGGCTCTGGCGCAGGCCGCGGACGGCTCCGATGTCCTCGGGGCGGGTCCGGGCACGCCAGGAGCGCAGCAACAGCCGCAGCGCGCCCGGGGGAGGTGTGGCGAGCAAGACGGGCTCCTTCCGTTGCCGCCGCGAGGGATTCGAGTATCACCGCCCCCGCCGGCCACCGCGCTGCTCGTTGTCACCAGTGACAGGGAGCCAGTGACAAACAAGGGCAATCCACTCGAAACGGCGGTCCACGCCCCGGCCCGGACCCACGCCCGCGCCGCCCCGGCACAGGCGGCACACCCCGGGGCACAACTGCCGCCGCCCGGACGCGAACCCACGCACCCGCGCAGCTTCACCGGCCCACGGATCCACCCCCGGGCCTGCCAACGCACAGCGCTCCGCCCGCCCGCGCAGCGGCCCTGCGCCGCGGTGCGCAGCGCCGGGGCTGCCCAGCGTCCACGGCACTGGCACCCCACGACAATCGTCGTCCCTCCCGTCGCCGGGTCTGCGTAGAGTGGCGGCCACAGCCCGAAGCAGGGGAGAGGACGGTGCTGATGACCAAGGACTCCGGCAACTGGGCGGCACAGGGCCTGTGCCGGGACCTCACCGACCCCGACGCACTGTTCGCCGACAACGCCGAACAGCAACGCGCCAAGACCATATGCACCAACTGCCCGGTCCGCATCACCTGCCTCAGCTACGCCCTGGACCAGCACATCGACCACGGCGTCTGGGGCGGACAGACCGCACGCGAGCGACGCCAACTGCTGCGCCGCCGCCCGACCGTCACGTCCTGGCGCGCCCTGCTGGAAGCCGCACAGGCCGACCACGCCCAGCAGCCCCGCACCGCCGCCGCGTAGGCGTCCCAGGTCTGCTGTCGGATCAGGGGGGCCGGAAGGCCCCACGGCTGACGCCGCGTGAGCGCGCGCCCGGGCGGATGTACGTGCCGCCCCCGGACCCTCGACCGGGTGTTGCCCGGGGGCGGCCGAGTCCTAGCTGCCCGCCCTGCGGCGGGGCGACACCCGTGGGGGGGTGTCCGACTTCGCTGACCGGCGGTCAGCGTCCGCCCAGCGCCACGCCCTCCTCCCTCCAGGTACCTTCCCCATCCCCCGGAGGTGCTCGGGCTGGGCTGCGCCGGTGCTCACGCGCGGTTGTGACTCCACAGATGCCGTTCTTCCAGCCTGCCGAAGCGGACGCGGCCGGTGGTGAGGTCCACAAGGACGGGCCAGCAGTCCAGGAGTCGCCGGCGCTCATCATGTCAGGCCAGGTACTGCGCGGAGTTGTAGGGCACGATCAACAGGCCGTTGTTCTCGCGCACCCGCGCGGTATCGACGGCCAGAACGGGTTCGGCTTCGTGCTGACTGTCCTCTGTGAACGCGGGGGCGATCTGCAGCGCTTCGTCTTGGCTCAACAAGGTCGCTCCTGCTCCGGAACTGGGGTGGATCCTGGCCCACGGGCACCGCGGTCCGCCCTCGCGTTGCGGGGGACCACTGTCGGCTGTCAGCGTTCCTTGATCCAGACCATGCCCCGGCCTGATTCCGCGGGTGCCTTCACCCCGTCGCCCTCGATGCGGTCCAGACGGTAACCGAGCCGCCTGGGCACGGCGGCGCTGCGCACGTTGGCCTGTGGCCACCGCAGAGCGCAGTGGAAGCGCTCGCGGTGCTCCTGCCCGGTCGGTGGTTCGGTCGCCCATTCCATCCACGGGTGCAGGTGACGAAACGAGGCGGCGATCGCGCGGTACCGCGCGTCGAGGTCATCGGGTTCCCAGCGGCGCAGTACCAGGCTGTCGGTCTCGATCCGCTCGGGTACGTCGCCCGGGCGCAGGGCGGGCTCCGGAGCGTTCGGTTCCATCCGCCGAGCATCTCCAACCCGAACACGCAGGGCAACACATTTCAGTGGACCAGCAGTGTGGCCTGCGGGCCGTGCGGCGCAGGCAGTGCGTTCGACTTCCCGTTCCTTCTGACGCCCAGTGAGGGTGCGCGAAGGTGCGGACACGGCGGGCGTCCGCTGAGGTTCATCCCCCGAGGCCGCCCACATCCGTGAGGCGACCTCGGCATTCGGCCCGGCGCGCTTGTTACGACACGCTGCCCACCGGCACGGTGTCCCTGGCGGTGACCGGGATGCGGCGCCGACGCTGCCAGTAGGCAATGGTGACTGCTCCCAGCAGCGGCCCCCAGAGCAGCAGCGGGGCATAGGTGATGGCGAGCACGACAGCGTGCCAGTCGTGGGTCGCCAGTGGATTCGCCTTGGGAAGGGGACCGCCTCGCAGGGTGTGGCCGAGGGCAACGGAGACTGCGACGGAGGTCCATAGGACTGTCAGGATCACGGCGCCGCCACCGGCGGTGGCGATCGCGGCTGTGGCCGGTACCTTCCGCCCACCCAGAACCGGGATCCAACGAGGGAATGTCTCTCCCCAGGATGAGATCAGCCCGATGGCAGTGAACGCCAGCAACTCGGAAAGGATCGAGAGTAAGACGCCGTCTTCGTATCGGTCATGGTGAGCGCGGGTTCGATTGCGTCGACTCGGTGGACTGAACTTCCGGTGGTCGAGGCATGCAAGTAGGGCC
>NZ_JBGCCS010000081.1:0-7693 GCF_041262645.1 Streptacidiphilus sp. EB129 | reverse complement strand
CGAGAGATCGAACGTGTCCATCCCCACGCCGACCAGCACCGATTCCAACTCGCCGTCTAACAACGCGACCTCACCGCATCCGAGCTACACCCATCCGGCAGTGCCGGGCCCGTTCCGTCTCGTGGAGCGGGGGCGACTGCTGTTCCCCCCGGCCTGGCACCATCCACACGACGGCTCGGTGGGGCTTCCCCTTCGGTGCATTGGCTGGCTTGACCTGCTTGGCGAGCGAAGGCGACAGGCGCGGCATGCACGAACGGTAGGAACAGTGTTCAGCCGGAATGGGACGGCGTAGCACAATGCATTACGCTGCGATACGCTGGTTCCATGAAGACCATTACCCAGCGGGAGCTCGCCGCGCGCTCCAAAGCTGTACTCGATGACGTGGAGGCGGGTGAGACGTACCACATCACCCGGAATGGCACTGAGATCGCCGAGGTGCGCCCGCTCAGCAGCAGGCGCCGCTTCGTCCCGGTGGAGGAACTGCAGCGGAAGTGGCGCCACGCGCCGCAGGTCGACGCCGCTCTGCTACGAGCGGAGGCAGACGCGTTCTTCGGCTCTGAGGACCGTATCGATGACGACGGCAATCCTTGGGAGCGGGCGTGACCGGCAGGCTGCCACGCGGACTGCTGGACACGTGTGTCGTCATCGATCTTCCGCTGATCGATTCGAGACTCCTGCCCGTGGAGGCGGCTGTCTCCTCGATCGTCCTGGCGGAACTGGCGCAGGGTGTGGCGATGACGAAGGACCCGGCGGAGATGATGGCGCGAGCGCAACGCCTGGCCGACGTGGAGGCAGAGTTCGCGGCCATCCCTTTCGACCGGGAGGCCGCCCGCAGGTTCGGAACGCTGGTCGCGCTCACCGTCAAAGCGAATCGCAACCCCCGCCCCCGTCGAATGGACCTGATGATCGCTGCTACCGCCGCCGCCCAGGGACTCCCGCTCTTCACGCGGAATGTCGATGACTTCAAGGGGCTGGAGCAGGGCGTCGAGATCATCCCTGTGTGAGCGCCCGCCCGCTTGAGGGTGCTATGGCCGAGGTCGGTGGCCACCCCGCGGACGTGATCGATCGCGCCCATCGGGACGACACTCCGACGATCATCACTCGACGTGGTGAGCCCCAACACGCTTTCCAATTCTGCGGGGCGCCGTTCGGCGGGGTCCGCACATGTTCTGACCTGCGGTGCAGGCGCCTCTTGGTCGTCCTCTGAACCTCGTTGGACGGGGGTGAATGAGACCAGAACTGAGACCATGATCCGGTGTAGGTAGCCTGCGCGATCGGGGTGCTCAGTACTCCAGCCGTAGATCGTGATCACGGATGGGAAGGTCTCCCGTCCCGTAGCAAACAGGGCGGGGGGGTCAGCGCTGCTCCCACTGCTCCTTCGTGATCTCGTACTGCACGCCGCCGAGGTCGGCGCCCTCGACCATCAGCATGTCGTCCGGGGTGGGGAGGGGATGGGAGAACGTCATGCCCACCTTCTCCATGACGTTGCGCGAACTGCGGTTCAGCACCATCGTCGCGGCCCAGACCATGCGTAGGTCGAGCTCGCCGAATCCCTTGCGCAGCAGGGCCAGCGAGGCCTCGGTGGCGTAGCCCTTGCCCCAGGCCGCCTGTCGCAGCCGGTACCCGAGCTCGGCCTCGTCCTTCGGGCCATCCTTCTCGGGTCGCAGGCAGAACCACCCGATGAACGCCCCGCCGTCCTTCTCGAACGCGGCGAACAACCCGAGCTCGCCGCCCCACCTCTCGTAGCCGGCGATGATGTTCGGCAGATGGCTCTCGCGGACGACTTCCGCAGGCGTCCCCTCCCCGCCGGACAGGAAGCGCATCACCGCCGGATCGCTGTCCAACTCAATCAACAGGTCCGCGTCGTCAGCAGTGAATCTGCGCAGCGTCAGGCGCTCGGTCTCCAGGTAGATGGTCACGCAGCGGATCATTCATGAACCACCTGAGACCCTCAACGCATTTACGGCACCACCCACTCGTCCCAACGGAGAGTGCCGTCACTACCGCGAAGCCAAGGGTCATCCAGAATGCCCAGTCGCGGTACAGCGGCTGGTCATGGAGACGTAGTACCGCGTTGCGGTGCACGGTCCGGCGCTGCCGCCTGGGTGGGAGCCCGGCGGCTCTGCTCATAGGTCCATGGTGCGTGCCGTGCGGAGTGCCTGCCTCGTTCCGTGGACCGGATGGGACGGCCTTGGCCGATGGAGTGCCGGGGCTGCGAACACCGCTGCCTTCGAGCCAACTGCAACCAAAGCTGCAACCACGCAACGACGAGGGCCCCCGATCGCTGAGCGATCGGGGGCCCTCGTTTGCCCTGGCGGGCGAGGCGGAGGATACGAGATTCGAACTCGTGAGGGGTTGCCCCCAACACGCTTTCCAACTGTTCGTCCGGGCGGTTGGGCGGGTTCGCCACGGTCCTGACCTGCAGGGCCGACTGAGGCAATGGCTCGCATGGACCGTCGTGAAGGGGGCTGAATGCAACCCGAACTGCAACCCCTCGGTCAGCGATTGCCAGGCGTCTGGGAGCCAGGTCCGGCTGCACCGGCAGACATATTGCGCAGCTGCATTCACTGAGGTTGAAAGGGTGATGGCCGGTTCCGGTGGCTGACGTTCCTTGATCCCTGCGGTACGCCGGTTGTATGAGGTACGCGCAGGGAGGAGGAGGCCTGTCCCCGAAGGGGCAGGTGCAGCGGGAGCTGGTGCGGTTGGAGGCGGCGGAGCGTTTCGCGGCCGGGGAGTCGACGGCGGTGGTCGCGGCCGGGCTGCGGGTGGGCGAGCGGCAGGTGCGCAAGTGGCGTCAGGCCTGGCGCCAAGGCGGTGCGGACGCGTTACGGTCCAGGGGGCCGCACTCGGTGGAGCGGCTGAGCCCGCAGCAGTGGCTGGTGCTGGTGCGTGAGTTGGAGCGCGGTCCGATGGCGCACGGCTGGAGTGAGGACCGGTGCTGGACGCTGGGGCGCATCCGGCTGGTGATCGCGCGCCGGTTCCACGTCGGCTACACGGTGCAGGGGGTATGGCACCTGCTGCGCCGTCACGGCTGGTCCGCGCAGGTGCCGGTGCGCAAGGCGCTGGAGCGCGACGATGCGGCGGTCGAGGTGTGGAAGGCAGAGGTCTGGCCACGGTTAAAAGGACCGCGGCGGCCCGTGACGCCTGGATCTGCTTCGCCGACGAGGCCGGCCAGGGCATGAGGCCGCCCAGGGGCCGGACCTGGGCTCCGCGCGGGCACACGCCGCAGGTACGGGTGGTCGCCGGCGGCCGTGGCCGGGTCACCATGGCCGGCGTGGTGTGCTTCAAGCCAGGGCACCGCCCGCGGTTCTTCTACTAGCTGCACGTCTACCGGTCCCGCAAGGGTGAGGTGAAGAGCTTCACCTGGCAGGACTACCGCGACTTCATCACGGTGACGCACCTGCAGCTCGGCGGCCCGGTCATCTGGTGCTGGGACAACCTGGGCACCCACCTGACCGACGGCCTGGCCGAGTTCGCCGTCGAGAACCGCGAATGGCTGGAGATCTTCCAGTTCCCCTCCTACGCACCGGAGCTGAACCCGCAGGAAGGGATCTGGTCGCTGGTCAAGCGCGGCCTGGCGAACTTCGCCGCCGCCGACCTCAACCACCTGGTCAAGGTCCTCAAACGCAAACTCAAGAAGATCCAGTACCGCCCGCACCTGATCGACGGCTGCCTCACCGAGACCGGCCTGGTCATCGAACCCTGGTGACCACCACGGCGGCCATCACACTTTCAACCTCAGCAGACCTTCCTGACGACGATCCGGTCCGGCAGTAGCTTCTCCAGGTCGTCCACGTCGGAGGTGAAGACGGTGACGTGGCCTCGTTGCGAGAGCGCGACGACGGCGAGCATGGCGTCGATCGCGTACTTGTGACCGTGCAACTTGGTGTCGGCCAGGAGCCTGCGAGCGCGTCGGGCTTCGTCCTTGCCCAGGTCGGCCACCTTCACCCGGGAGAGGACCCAGTCCCAACGTTGTTCCGTGGTCCTACCGTCGTACGCCTCCACCAGAGTCATGGGGGAGGTGACGACATCGGCTTCGCCGCGTGACGCGAGGTCGAGCCAGCCGATCATCGTGCGATCTCCGCGAACGGCGAGCGATAGTGCCTCGCAGTCCAGCACGAAGACGCGGAGCGGCTTTGCCTCGTGGTCGCGCTTCGGGGTCATGCAGCCTCGCCAGCGCGCTTTGCGGCAGCGGCCTGGCGGCGCTCGTGCTCGGCGTCCAGAGAGTCCAAGGAGTCGTACGCTGCTGCTCGCTCGGACCCGGTGACCGGCCCGTGCTCCTCCTCGAGCCATTGCACGAGTTCCAGCAGCCGATCCCGGTCGCGCTTCGAGCGCAGCGCCTCGGTGACGTACGCGGAGATGCCCCGCTCGTCTGCCTCGGCTCGGATCTCCTCAAGAAGATCCTCTGGGATGGTCACTGTTACCTTCTTTGAAGCCATACATGTGACCATACTCGCCGTATATCTAGCTTGCAATGACGGTGGATCGGCATCGCTCTGCTCCGGCCGAGCCACATGATCCAAAAATGCTGCATTTAAGCTGCAGACTTCGATCTTGTGGCGCAGCACGATGGTCGTGCTGCGCGCTGGCCTGGAGCGAGTGACCTTCACGCAAGCCGGGTGCATCACGACTGAACACAGAAACTGGCCGCCAGGTGAGGCCGGACGATCCGGGTCTGGGAGCCAAGTCCGGATGGAGTCGAAGGAGCGGCCTATGTGGAGCATTGCCGCAGAGGTGAATGTTGCGGTCCTTGCCGTCGCTGCTGTCCTTGGCTCACTGGCAATCTTGCTGGATCGGATGGTTGCTGTGATCCGGAAAGCGGGCCGTCTCATCCAGGCCTGGAGTGATCTTGGCGAACTGCTCCGAAGCCAGCGTGTCGGAAGAGGCACCCGTGGCGTCGAACGGTCATGTCGTTCAAGGACTCCGTGCCGGTAGGCAGGCCTCCGCCATCATCATGGGATGGGAACCGGGTGCCTCCACAAGCATGCGGGCGCGGTACCGCCATGTACCGGGACACCATGCTCAAGGACGTGGCTCGGAAGATCGCCGAAGCCTTCTGGGTCCCCAGCGTCTGGACCCTGGGGACAAAAACGCAGGACAACGAGGTCTGAGGGAACGCAGAGGGCCCGCACCGGTGAACGGTGCGGGCCCTCTGACCTGCGGAGGATACGAGATTCGAACTCGTGAGGGGTTGCCCCCCAATGCCCGGAGCCTGTCTGCCCTGCCCTGAGCTGCGCTGATATCGGCCTTCGGCCGATCCGGCAGCGCCGCGCCCGCTTCGCTCCGTCCGATCTGGCGAGGTGCAATGCCCTCCGCTCGGCAGTGAGGCTCCCAGCCGCGCGGTTCCCCGGCGGGGCCCTCCGGACCCCGCCCCCGCCGCCCTGGGATCACTCGTCCAGATGAGCGGTTCCGATGTGCTGAGTGGTCGATCAGCGACCGGGGGACAGGCTGGCCGGTCTTGCTGTCATGCCAGAACTAGGGTGACCCCATGGAATATCGAACGCTCGGCAACAGCGGACTCCTGGTCTCCGTGGTCGGACTCGGCTGCAACAACTTCGGCGGACGTCTCGACGCAGCGCAGACGCTCGCGGTGGTCCACGCGGCACTCGACGCCGGGGTGACCCTCTTCGACACGGCCGACATGTACGGCTCCCGGGGCGGCTCCGAGACGCTGCTCGGCCAGGCGTTGAAAGGGCGGCGCGACCAGGTCGTGCTGGCCACCAAGTTCGGCCACCAGCAGGTGGACATGGGGTATGGGCCCGCTGCCGGGGCGAAGGGCGGCCGGGCCTACATCCGCCGCGCGGTCGAAGAGTCGCTACGACGCCTGCAGACCGACCACATCGACCTCTACCAGCTGCACACCCCCGACCCGCGTACGCCGATCGCCGAGACGCTCGCTGCGCTCAGCGAGCTGGTGCACGAAGGCAAGGTTCGGTACATCGGGCACTCCAACTTCGCCGGCTGGCAGATCGCCGAGGCCGCGCACGTCGCCCGCGAGACCGGGGCCGTCCCGTTCGTCTCGGCCCAGAACGAATGGTCTTTGCTCGAACGCGGCGTGGAACGGGAGATGGTGCCCGCAGCGCTGCACTACGGCCTCGGCGTACTGCCGTACTTCCCGCTCGCCAACGGCCTGCTGACCGGGAAGGTGCGCCGCGCTACGGGTGTGCCCGCCGGCTCACGCCTGGCGTCGCGGCCCGAGCGGGTGACCGAGGCCGGCCTCGACGCGGTCGAAGGCCTCGCCGCCTGGGGCGAAGCGCACGGCCGGAGCATCCTCGAGATCGGCGTGGGCGCACTTGCCGCACGGCCCGGCTGCGGCTCGGTCATCGCCGGGGCGAGCAGTGCCGAGCAGGTGCGCGCCAACGCCGCCGCCGGGCAGTGGGTGCCGACCTCCGAGGAACTCGCCGAGATCGACGCGGTCCTCGACGTGGAACACGCCGTCGCCTGAGCAGACCGGGAGAACACGGGCGCTGCGTAGTGCACAGGCGGCACGGGTTCCGGCTCTCGGTGAAGCCGCCGCCGCCCGGCGTGTCGCTCGCCCATGGGTGAACCGGCGAGGCCTCGCACCGCGCGGGGCCTCGCCACTGGCGACACTGCCGGGGTTCCGTCGGAACTACTCGTCCAGGACTCCAGTGCGGTTTCGCGCCTATGTGGATGATGCGTGGGCGAGCCGCTGGCGGCAGTGGCTTCGGCGTGCCGAGGCTTGGTGGCTTCTGCGCCAGTGCGCGCGGTTCCACCCGACCGAACAGGCCGGCGTACTAATCCGCCTGCAGGACAAAGAACAGGAAGGACAGGAAGCGTGGCTTGACCTCGGGGAACAGATCACGGGCGGCAGGGTCGGACTCTGGCTCGCTGATGACCGCGATCCGGAAGCCTGCTGCGGTGAAGGCGTCGGTCATCGCGTGCAGCGGCCTGTTCCAGAAGCGCAGCCGGGCGGTCCGGCCGCCCATGGACCACTCCTCGATCCGGTCGTAGGTCGCGAAGTAGTCAGTCTTGTTCCCGGCCAGGTACTCGAGGCCGTGGATGGCGAAGGGGTGGTCGACGGACATGATCAGCCGACCGCCTGGCTTGAGTACGCGTCGCAGCTCGCTCAGCCCCGGCCCCCAGTCCTCCAGGTAGTGCAGCACCAGGGATGCGACGACGTCGTCGAACGTGTCGTCAGCGTAGGGAAGGGAGTCGCCCAGGGCGGCCACCTGCAGGTCGGCACCGTCGCCGAGTCGACGCCGGGCCAGCTCCAGCATCCCCTCGCTGGCGTCGAATCCGCTCATGACGGCGCCGCGGTCACGCAGCGCCGCGGACAGCGGCCCGGAGCCGCAGCCGGCGTCGAGGATCCGCCGGTCGGCCACGTCCCCGGCGAGGGCCAGCATCGCAGGACGCTCGTAGTAGGCATTGACGAGGCTGGTTTCGTTCTCGCTCGAGTACGCCTCGGCGAAGCTGTCGTAGTCGTTGACCCTCGGCGGATCCACAGCCACAGCAGTCGGCGAAGCAGCTCCGGTGTGGCTCGCTTGCCCTTGCTGGTCGTCAGAAGTCATGGTGCGGGAGACATAGGTCGCACCAGTTCGGTTCCTGGCCCAATGCCCACCCACAGAGCTCATCTTCGATGGGTGTAGCTCGAATGCGGTGAGATCGCTGACCTTGTCCTCTTGCTGATAGGCGGTCAGCTGCTGGATCGTCGTTGTTGGGCGGGCGGCGACGG
>NZ_JBGCCS010000080.1:0-8099 GCF_041262645.1 Streptacidiphilus sp. EB129 | reverse complement strand
ACGCGGTCCCGGCCCGCCCGGTGCGCAGCCACACCGCGGTGTTCGCGGGCAGGGTCCCGGCGTCCGCCGGCAGCGGCGTACTCGCGATGAGCACATGGTCGTACTCGGGCAGGGGTAGGGGCTGGTCGGACACGTTGACCAGGCAACGGAAATCCGGGCCGCGCCGGAAGTCCAGCACCGCAGCGCCGGCCGGGGAGTGCCACGCGAAGTCGCCGCCGTGCAGCGCCGGCTCGGCCCGCCGCAGCGGCAGGGCGGTCCGGTAGAGCGTCAGCACGGAGCCCGGTACGCCGGTCTGCGCCTCCACCGTGAGGGCGGCCCAGCCGACCGGCTGGGGCAGCCAGGGTTCGGCCGCCCGCTCCGGGCTGAAGCCGAAGGGCGGGTGGGTTCCGGCCCACGGCAGCGGGACGCGGCAGCCGTCGCGGCCCGGGTCCGCGCCGTGGGTGCGCTGGTGGAAGGGGTCCTGGCGCTGCTCGGCGGGGATGTCCTCGACCTCCCACAGGCCCAGTTCCTCGCCCTGGTACAGGTAGCAGGATCCGGGCAGGGCCAGGTTGAGCAGCAGGGCGGCGCGGGCGCGACGGGTCCCGAGTGCGAGGTCGGTCGACACGCCGTGGTTCCAGGGGCTGCGTCCCATCGCCGTGTCGGTCCTGCCGTACCGGGTGACGTGGCGGGTGACGTCGTGGTTGGACAGCACCCAGGTGGCCGGCGCACCGACCGGCGCGTGGGCGTCGAGGGTGGCGTCGATGACCGAGCGCAGCGCCGGGGCGTCCCAGGCGCAGTTGAGGTAGTCGAAGTTGAACGCCGTGTGCATCTCGTCGGGGCGCAGGTAGGCGGCGAAACGACCCGGGTCCGCCAGCCAGACCTCGCCGATCAGGGCTTTGGGCTCGGGGTAGCCGTCGGCCACCCGCCTCCAGGCCCGGTAGATGTCGTGCACCTCGTCGCGGTCGAGGTACGGGTGCGGCACGGGCGGGTGGTCGGGGTCGAAGTCCGGCAGCAGCGGGTCCTTGGCGGGCATGGTCGCCGAGTCGATCCGCACGCCGTCGGCGCCGCGGTCGAACCAGAACCGGAGGATGTCCTCGTGCTCCTCGCGGACCTTGGCGTTGTTCCAGTTGAGGTCGGGCTGCTCGGGCGCGAACTGGTGCAGGTACCACTCGCCCGGGCTGCCGTCGGGGTTGCCGGTACGGGTCCAGGCGGCGCCGCCGAAGGTCGACGTCCAGTCGTTGGGCGGCAGCGCCCCGTCCGGCCCCCGCCCGGGGCGGAACCAGAACAGGTCGCGGGCCTCCGCCCCCGGACCGGCCGCCAGCGCCTCCCGGAACCAGACGTGCTGGTCGGAGCAGTGGTTGGGGACGATGTCGATGATGATCCGCAGGCCGAGGCGGTGGGCCTCACCGATCAGCGCCTCCGCCTCGGCGAGGGTGCCGAAGGCGGGGTCGATGCGCCGGTAGTCGGCGACGTCGTAGCCGGCGTCGGCCATCGGCGAGGCGTACCAGGGGTTGAACCACAGTGCGTCCACGCCCAGTTCGGCCAGGTAGGGCAGGTGGGCGCGGACTCCGGCGAGGTCGCCGACGCCGTCCCCGTCGGCGTCGGCGAACGAGCGCACGTAGACCTGGTAGATGACCGCGTCACGCCACCAGGCGTCGGTCCCGTCCCCGGACGCCGGGCCACTCGACGGCGTGGCGGTGTGCAGACGAAGAGGCATGCCGCATAACTCCTTGCTCATCAGCGGGATGGGGGGCGCCCGGGGCACGCGCGGTCAGGTCACGTGCCCCGGACGCCGGTTCGCGGGGCTAACCGAAGATCTCGAACTCGGACAGCTGGGCGGCGGTCCAGCCGGTGTTACCGGTGAACGCGAGCCGCAGGTACCGCTCGTCGGTGCCGGCCGGCAGGGCGATGGTCACGCTGTTGCCGGTGGCCGGGTCGAGCGTGTGATCGGCGGAGGGGACGAGCGTGGTGTAGCTGCTGCCGTCCACCGAGCCGAGCACCGACAGGGTCTCGGTGCGGGCACCCCAGTTGGGCGGCAGGGTCAGCGTCACCGACGTCTCCGACTGAGCCGAGCCGAGGTCGGCGGTGAGCGTCTGCGGGTAGCCCGCCCCGTCCTGGCTCTCCCAGTACGAGCCGTCGTTCCCGTCGTTGGCGTTCGAGGCCGGGAAGCCGGGCAGCGCGCTGCTGGCCGTCATGGTCGCGCCCAGCGCCAGGTCGGTGGGCGGGGCGACGCCGCCGTTGCCGCCGATGGGGTCGGTGCTGCCGATGAGCTGGACCGTGGCGGGGTGGCCCGGTTCGCTGCTCGGGACGGTCAGGGTGCCGCGGGTGATCCCGGCCGCGCTGGGGGTGAAGCTGACGTCGAGCACGCACCAGGCGCCGGTGTCGGCCGGTGCGGCGGCGTCCAGCGCCGGGCCGCAGGGATGGGCCGGGTCGGGCGTGACGGTGAATCCGCTGGTGGCACGGGCGGCGCCCAGTGCGGCCGCGGCGGCCGCCGTGTTCATCACCACGACCTTCTGCACCGGCGTGGCCTGTCCGACCGTCGCCGCCTCGAAGGTGGTGGTGCCCGGGTAGGTCCACAGCCGTCCGCCGGTCGGCATGCCGCAGCTCGTATCCGGCCAGCCGGCGTTGCCGGGGCCGCCGGCGACGGTGAATCCGGCGCCGCAGCTGAACACCCCGGCGCCGTGGACTCCGCTGGCGATGGTCCCGGACACCGCGATCGAGCCGGGTGCCTGGTCCTGGAAGACGAAGGTGCCCACGTTGCGCACGACGTTGCCGGCGATCCGGACGTTGGTCACCCGGTAGCCGGAGTCCGGTGGCGTGGTGACGTCCTTGCCGACGTAGGCGTTGGAGTTCTGGAACATGAACGCCTCGTAGGGGCTGTCCAGGACGGTGTTGTCACTGATGGCCGTGGGGGCGCTCATGTCGCCCTGCTGCGGGTCGAACCAGATCGCTCCGACGCCGTAGTCCCAGCCGGGATCCCACTGCCCGGTGCGCACCAGGGTGTTGTCGTGGATGCTGAGCGGTCCGGACATGGGGACGGAGCCGAAGCGCCGGCCCACGCCGATGCCACCGCCCCGGGTGACGGTGTCCTGCAGCAGGTTGTGGCTGATCACGTCGTCGGCGCCGGATCCGTAGACGCCAATGTTGTTGGCCAGTCCCGGGGAGTCGACGGTGTTGCGGGTGAGGGTGTCGCCGGTGTCGCCGTAGTGCTCGGACCACAGCGCCAGGCCGTCGTCCTGGGTGTTGCGCAGGAAGCTGTCGGAGACCACCGAGTGGGTGATCGGCCCGTCGGCGGCGTTGAGGTTGACGCCGTCGGCGGTGGTGTCCTGGATCCGCAGATGGTCCAGGACCAGGTTGGTGCTGGGGCCGACAATCCAGGCACCGACCTTCTCGTTCTGGATCCACACGTGCGAGATCCGGGAATCGCTGAAGCCGCCGTTGAACCCGGTGTCCTCGCTGTTGCTGTCGTCGCGGACGTCGACGTTGCCGAACAGTGCCAGGTCGGAGACCTGCACATGGGAACTCGGCGGGTTCTGCCTGCCGTTGAACTCGACGTTCTTGCCGGTCAGCACGGTGTACCAGTCGCCGGCCCCGGCGATGCGGACGTTGTCGACGTTGAGCGGCCGGCTCACGGTGTAGGTGCCCTGCGGCAGGTAGACGCCCTCGCCGACCGACGAGGCCGCGCTGACGGCGTTCTGCAGAGCGGTGCTGACGTCGGTCTTCCCGCTGTTGTCGACGACGTAGGGGGCCTGGGTGACGTCGACGAATCCGGACGGCCTCGGCTTCGGGGCGGCGACCTGCTCGAAGTCCGCGGTGTTGACGACGTACCAGGGTGCGTTGTCGCCCGCGTCGATCTGGAGCCTGACCACGCTGCCGGCCGGCAGGGTCGAGGGGAACCGGTAGCGCACGTCGTTGTAGAAGTCGTGCGGCACCTGGCCGTTGGGCTGTCCCACGCTCGGCGTGTTGCTGAACGGGTAGGTGCCGTACAGCCAGCTGAACTCGGACGTCAGGGTCAGCGCCGTGCTGAGCCGGCCGTCGACGTAGAGGTCGAGCGGGGCGTTGATGCCGCCGCCGTGCAGCGAGTCGGGCAGCGCGTAGTGGAAGTCCACCGCGTTGGCGGGCCTGGTCAGTGTGAACGACACATACCGGCCCTGGCCCACGAGTTGGACGGCCTGACGGCCGGTCGCCTCGGCGGCCAGGTGACCGTACTGGTAGTCCGGACCGAGGATGGTGCCGTTGGTCCGTGCGTGCGGACTGGTGGCCGCGTTCTCCTCGGCGAACGGGACCGGGGCCCCGGCCGAGGCTGCGGACGGCGCGGCGAGCGGGGCGGCGGGGGCCGCCGCTACGGCGCTGACGCCGGGGGTGAGGAAGCCGGGTGTGAGGACGGCGGCGGCGAGCAGGGCGACGGTGGGCAGGGCCCGGGATCGGCGCGGTCTGCCGCGCCGGAGGGAGTGGGGGGTCAACGGATCGGGCTCCTTCGCGAAGGCAGCGTGGTGCCGTCCGCACTGCCGTGAACGGCAGTCGGTGGCTGAGGAGTTGGGTGAGTGCGCTGGAACTGGACCCGGGGTTCGGGTCCGGTGGCTAGCCCTTCATCGCGCCGGCGGTGAGGCCGGCCATGATGTTGCGCTGGAAGACCAGGAAGAACACGACGGTCGGCACGCTGGCGATGGCCAGCGCCGCGACGAAGACGTTCTCGGGGACGCCGACATGCAGCTGGTTGATCCCGACGTTGACGGTCTGGGCCGAGGTGTCGGTGAGCACCAGCAGCGGCCAGAGGAAGTCCTTCCAGACCGCGACGACGGCGAAGATGGACACCACCCCGAGGATCGGCCGCGACATCGGCAGCACGATCGACCACAGCGTGCGCAGCGGTCCGGCCCCGTCGATCGCCGCCGCGGCCAGCAGGTCGGTGGGGATGGAGTCGAAGAACCGCTTGAGCAGAAAGATGTTGAACGCGTTGGCCACCGAGGGCAGCCAGATCGCCCACGGGGTGTTGAGCAGGCTCCAGTGCAGGAACGGGATGTCGTTGGCGGTCAGGTAGGCGGGCAGCACGATGACCGTGGTCGGGATCATCAGCGTGGCCAGCATCGCGAAGAGCACGCCGTTGCCGAAGACCGGCCGCAGCTTGGACAGCGCGTAGGCCGCGGCCACGTCGAAGACCAGCTGGAAGCCGAGCGCGCCCAGCGCGTAGACGGTGGTGTTGAGGATCAGCCGGCCGAGGTCCAGGTCCCGCCAGGCGGTGGCGTAGTTGCCGACCGCGGGCGAGCTCGGCAGCAGTGCGGGCGGGGTCTGGATGATCTGCTGCGGTGTCTTCAGCCCGCCGCTGACCATCCAGTACATCGGGAAGAGGAAGACCAGGGCGAACAGGACGACCAGGACCCAGAAGACGGTCCAGTAGGCGGTTCGCCCCAGCGGCCTGGCGAGTTGGGCCTGCGAGACCAGGGTGCGCGTCGGGGTGTCGAAGGTGGCCATCGGGTCTACTCCTCCTCGGCGCGGCGGCTGAGCCAGAGGTAACCGGCCGCGAAGGCGATCAGGACGAGCAGCAGCAGGACCCCGAGGGCGGCGGCGCTGCCGTAGTTGTTGAAGTTGAAGGCGTACTGGTAGATCAGGTAGACCACCGAGGTGGTGCCGTTGCCGGAGCCGGTGATGATGAACGGTTCCAGGAAGACCTGCATGGTGCCGACGATCTGCAGCAGCAGCATCATCGAGAGGATGAGCCGCGTCTGTGGCACCGTCACATGCCAGACCCGGCGCAGCAGTCCGGCCCCGTCGATCTCGGCCGCCTCGTAGAGTTCACCCGGGATGCCCTGCAGCGAGGCGAGGTAGACCAGCACCGTGCCGCCCATGTTGATCCAGGTGGAGAAGAGCACCAGGCAGAGCACCGCGAGCGTGTGCGAGGACTGCAGCCACTGGACGCCGGGCAGGCCCAGGAACCGCAGCACGCCGTTGAACAGGCCGGAGCCGTCGGGAGTGTAGAACCACTTCCACAGGAAGGCCGCGGCCACCGGCGGCATCATCACCGGCAGGTAGACCAGCAGCCGGAAGTAGGAGCGGACGTGCCGCAGCTCGTTGAGCACGACGGCGAGCACGAACGGCACCGCGTAGCCGAGCAGCAACGCGAAGAGGGTGAACAGGCCGGTGGTGCGCCAGGCGGCCCAGAAGTCCGGATCCGCCATGACCCGCTGGTAGTTGTGCAGCCCGACCCACTTGGTGTTGCCGGCGAAGTTGGTGTACTGGAAGCTCATGATCACTTCGCGGATCATGGGGTACCAGGAGAACACCGCGAAGCAGATGACCGCTCCGGCCAGGAACAGGTAGGCGGTGGCGTTGCGTCGCAGCTTGCGACCGAGGGAGGCGTGCCGTGGGGACCGGGCCCGGCGGAGGTCGCGGGCCACGGCGCGGGTGAGGTTGATCGTCGCCATGTGGGTGGGGCTCTCGTCTCGCGGTTCGGCGTCAGGATGCCACTGTCAGGACGTCACTGCTGAGCGTTGGCCAGGATGCCGTTCACCGAGGTCTTGAAGGTGTCGAGCAGCTGCTGCGGATCGACGTTGGGGTTGGTCAGCACCGCGTCCATGGCCTTGTCGCCCTGGGCGTAGATGGCCTGTGCCTGCGGCGGCTCGACCAGCAGTTTCATGGACGGCAGCGCGGCAACATAGGCGGCGAAGTTCTGGACGGGGAGGTTGGCGTACTTGGCCATCGTGGTCGCGTCGGCGCTCGCGCTGGCGCCGGTCCAGAGATCCGGCTCGGGCAGGCCGACCGGCTCCTTCTCAGCGGCCCGGCGCGGGTAGTTGAAGTTCAGGCCCTGGCCGGAGGTGAGGAACTCGTAGTTGATGAACTTGATGCCGGCCTGGATCTGGGCGGCGCTGTCCTTCTTGTTGAACATGTAGCCGTCGCCGCCGACCAGGGTGGCCGTCTGTCCCGGCATCGGGCCGACCGCCATGCCGTCATAGGGGACGCCGTACTGGTCGTGGATGGTGGTCAGGGTGACCGGGTCGCCGACGTACATGCCGAGCTTGCCGGAGGCCATCATCTGCAGCAGGTCGTTGTACTGCAGGCCCTGCTTGGTGCCCATGACGTTGTCGGTGAACCGCAGCTTGTGCAGGAACTGCAGCACCGCCAGGCCGTTGGCGTCGTCGAAGGCGGCGGACTTGCCGTCCGGGGTGACCATGGTGCCGCCGCGGGAGTAGACCTCGGCGGCGAAGTGCCAGCCGCCGGTGTTGGCGGAGCTGTAGTCGGCGTAGCCGACGTTCCCGCCGCCGAGCTTGCTGATGGCGATGGCGTCGGCCTCGACCTGGTCCCAGGTGGTCGGCGGCTTGTTCGGGTCGAGTCCGGCCTTCTGGAAGAGCGTCTTGTTGTAGACGAGCCCGAGGCTGTAGTTGCCCTTCGGGATGCCGTACAGGTGCCCGGAGTCGGTGCCGCCCTGGCGGTAGATGTCCGTCAGCGCAGGCTGGATGTCGGACAGGCCGTTGATCTGGCTCGCGTACTGCTGGATATCGGCGGCCTGGCCGGAGGCCACGACGTTGGCGCCGTCGGTGAAGTAGGTGTAGAAGACGTCGTCCATCCTGCCGCTGGCGAGCTTGGCGTTGAAGGTGGCCGGGTCGTCGCAGGGGTTGCTGTCGTCGCCCTTGACCGTGATGTTCGGGTTGAGCTTCTCGAAGGCGGCCACGTCCGCTATCCAGTTCGCCCGCGGCTGGGCCTGGGTGGTGGGCGGCTCACAGCCGACCGTGACGGTGACCGCCCCGCCGGATCCGCCGGCGGTGGAACCGGTGCTGCCGGAACTGCTACAGGCGCTTGCGGTCAGCGCGAAACCTGCCGCGAGAGCGATGGCGAGAGCGGTCCTGGCTCTGCCGGCTGTCGACGTACCAGTCATCTGAGGTCCTTCTGGGCGTGAGGTTATGATGCGGTGTCCGCCCGCTGCGGTGCAGGTGGGAATGGCTGCGACAGCGCCACTCGCGCGGTGGTCCACCGGTGCCGGAGGCTTCGGTCCGGCGTGCAGCACAAGCTACGGGCCACCTCCGACCCGCGCAATAGTGAAACTAATTTACGCAAACAATCGACTTCTGCGAGCAACCGATGTCCGCATGGGTGCAAGCGAACGCATATCCGTGACATAGTCCTGC
>NZ_JBGCCS010000079.1:0-10513 GCF_041262645.1 Streptacidiphilus sp. EB129 | reverse complement strand
TCGACCCCCGTTCTATCGGAGCTCCGTTGCCGCGCCCAGCCCATCCGACGGAGGGGTTGACACACCGTCAATTCGCCAAACTTCCCGGCATTGGGCCAAGACCCACGTCCAGCACGTCCTGACCGCACTCGCGATCAACGTCGAGCGGCTGAGCCTTCAAGAACCCGCCGACAGCTCCTACCGGCCCCGCCCTCCCACGGCGTTCCAGCAGTACCTCGACACACGTGGCCTGCCCCGCCCCCTGTGGTGGCGGCAAGGCAAATAGCCCCCAGGGCCTCAAGATTCCCGACAGAGTCACTCATTAGGAGGTGCGACTGCTGGGTGGGAGCACGTTGTCGTGCTCGAGGCCGGCGCCTTCGGCGAGCAGCATGATTGCGAGGGCGATGGTGACTGCTTGGTCGTGTTCGGGTGTGGTGGTGATGGCGCCGCTGACCCAGAGCCAGTCGGCGGTTTCGACGCAGCGGGGGCTGTTGGTGTCGGTGGCCAGGGCGGTCAGGGCGTCGGAGATGAGTTCGGTCAGGCTGGTTACCTGAAGGAGTTCGATGTTGCGGTGGTGCGGTGTCTCGGGGGTCTTGGGCCGGGTGGCGTTGTCGTGCGTCTGCAGCGCGGCCATGGCGGCCTGGCGTGTGGTGGCGCCGGCGCGGATGGCGTCCTGCCAGGCCCGGGTCAGAGCGAGTGCAGGTTGGGTGGCGGTGGTGGGGGGTACTGGCTGACTGGTGGTCATGGGTCTCGACTCCTGTGGATGGGTGACGTGCCGGCGAGGCGGTGCCGCCGGGTTCAGCTGTCGGTGTGGCGTGGTGGCAGGGGGAGGTCGGCGAGGAGGTCGGTGGCGGTGTCCCAGCTGACCAGGGTGGCGCCGGATTGACGGTAGTGGAGTTCTTTCGCGCGGCGCCGGTCCTCGTAGTCCTGGCGGCCGTGGACTCCCCAGACTTCCATGTAGGCCGGCGGCCGGGTGTCGGTCAGGACGAAGTCGGGGAAGACCGCGTCGGCGGTGTCGAAGCGCAGGGGTTTGGCGAAGGTGCGGCCGCGGGCTATCAGGTGGTCGGCGGCCAGGATCTCGGGCCCGGACTCGCCGGGGATCAGCGCGGTGTTGGTGAGCATCGCGCACATGTCGACGGCGTGCAGGCGGTCCCGGCCGGTGCGCTCGACCAGGAGCAGTGCGATCTGGCGCGAGCGGGGCCGGTGGGGGGCGAAGACGGGGCGGTAGGAGCGTTGGGCGCGTTCGATCAGCGGGTTGGGCAGGGTGATCGAGGCGCGTTGGTGGCGCAGGTTGAGGCGGGTGGTGGTGGCGCCGGGGGTGAGGGTTTTGATCTCGCCCAGGATCAGGCCGCGGTGCTGGCGGTCGAGGTGGCGTCCCAGGCGGCTGGTGAAGCGGGTGAGCTGGTCGTTGGTGTGGGTGGCGGTGTCGGGGTGGTACGGGGGGACGATGTGCAGGAGGTCGGCCAGTGGCCGGGTGCCCAGGGTGCAGGTGGCGGCGGCGTCGGTGAGGCGGCGGTGGGCGGCCTTCCAGGTGCGGTCGCCGGTGTGACGCTGCCACACGTTGAGGCCTGCCTGCTCCCACAGGACGTGCAGCAGCCCCAGCAGGCTGGTGGCGTCGCGGCCCACCGCGGGGGTGTGGTCGGTGTCGGAGAGTTCGGGGGCCTGGGGGTCCAGGACGAGCAGGAGGGCGTTGCGCAGGCGGATGCTGATGCCGTCCTCGTGCTCCACGATGGCACCGAGGTTGAGGGCGGATCGGCCCGACATGTCCTCGGCCAGCTTGAAGAACAGGCACTCGGCGTGGTGCTCGGCGCCGTGGCCGGGCCATCCGGCCAGGTGGTAGCGGCCGCTGCGCAGCCGGATGACCAGTGGCAGCGGTTGCTCCCGGCACAGGCACAGCCCGTGGCCGGGCGCGGTCTTCGCGTCCTCGAACAGCCGGGCGTGGCGTTCGGGTTCGGACCGCAGTCGTTCCAGGGGCAGGTCGGTGCCGGCCAGACGCACCCGGCCCGGCTCCCCCAATGCGACGAACCGGATAGTGCCCGGGAGGAGGTGGGCCGCTGCTGTGGTCAAGGATGCCGTGGCTGCTGGACCGGTGCGGGTGCTGGCTTCGTGCTGGGGCCCGGGCGGCGTGGGGTGCATGGGTCGGTGCGGTCCTTCCGGTGTCGGCATGTGGGACTGGCTGGCGGGAGACCGGGGTCAGGTGCTGCGGGTGCGACGCTGCGCCGTGGGTGTGTAGGAGTTGCCGAGGCCCGCGCGGGCGGCGTGGGGTATCAGCAGGTCCGGGTAGTCGGGGATCTGCAGCTGTCCGCGGAGCAGGGAGAGGTCCAGGTCCCAGGCGAGGTCCCACAGATGACCGCCGAGGTTGCTGGCGCGCACCACATCGGCCCATGCCTGCTCGGCGCTCCAGCCGTTGAGGCGCATGAGGTGATCCAGGACGCTGTCCTGCTCGCCGCGGATCCGGGCCAGGCCCGTGTGCTGGACCAGGTGACAGGCCGCGCACAGGGCCAAAAGGGCCTCCAATTTCTGTACTCCGGGTGTGCCGGGGGTGGTGGCGGGGGTGAAGGACCACTTCTCGTGGCAGTCGGGACGCCGGGTGGTGGGCCGGTGTCCGCAGATCTGGCAGCGGTTGCCGGCGGCCTCGCAGACCGGGATCCGCAGCTTGTTCCAGATGCTCTGGGTGACCAGGCCGCGCACGTTGCTGCCCCACACCGACTCGGGCAGCAGGCTCGCGCGGATCCTGACGCCGTCCGGCGCGGCGGGACCGGCGAGGGTGTCCCGGTAGAGGTCGCTCCAGCGGGCGCGCGGGATGTTGGTGCTGGGGCTGGGCGTGTGGCTGTGGCTGTGGCTGTGGTCCACGGTGTGGGTCCGTTCGCGTTGTTGGGTTGGGGTCATGGTCGAAGTGCGCGAGGGGTGTTCACTGCGGGGTCGCCGAGGTGGCGGGGTCAGCTTCCGGGCCCAGGAATGTGGGGCTGTGGCTGGTCTGGGGTCCGGAAGCGGGTCCGGTTGGTGGCGGCTCGGGTGCGGGCAGGACCTTGATGGTGCGTGGGGTGCGCCGGTCGGTGGTGCGCTGAGGGATGGTCAGCCCGGCTTCCCTGGCCAGGTCGACCATGAGGACCTCGTCGGGGCGCATCGGGACGTGCACCCCGGCGCGCCGGTAGAGGTCCACGAGCTGCCCGGTGTCGACTTCGCGTACGGGGGTGCCGCCGGTCCAGGCCAGGCGGTGGGGCCCGTAGGTGCCGCTGGGTGATCCGTCCAGGCGCGCCCGGGCGGTCTTCTTCAGGCGCTCGCCCGTGCGGGTCAGTTCGGCGCCCTGGGCGTACTGGGCCAGGGCCTGCTCGCGGTCGGCGTCGTGGTGGACCTGGGCGCTCTGCGGGGTGCGGCCGGGTTCGGCCGCCGGCCAGCACAGGCTGCGGAAGGGGCAGGAGTCGCAGATCGCGTCGATGCCCGGTCCCGCGAAGCCGCGCGGTGCCCACTGCGGGGAGGGCAGGCACTGGATCCGCTCGACCCACCACAGTGCCTCGGTGGCCTGGCCGTGGTCGTAGGCGAGCTCCTGGACGTGCTCCTCGCCGTTGTCGCGGTTGATGAAGCGGAACCGGATCCGCTGCACGTCCAGCGGTCCGAGCGGGGCCAGGTGGTGCTGGCCGTCGACATCGGCGAAGCCCTCGGTGCGCAGCAGTCCGGCGTAGAGGTAGACCTGGCGGCGTTCGGCCGCGGTCGCGCCTTCGCGCAGGACGTGGTCCCAGACGCGGGTGGATTTGGTTTTGAGGTCCTCGACGGTGAGCTGGTCGGCGGGCCGGTGCGGGCGCAGGCGGGCGGGGAGGCGTTCGGCGGTGGCCTGGTCGAGTTGGACGGTGTCGATGTGCCCGCGCACGAGCTCGTTGTGGACCGTCTTCTCGGTCAGCCAGTTGAAGACCTCACGGGCGGCGGTGAGGAACCCGGTGTGGAGGTAGGTGCCCAGGATCGCGGCCCGTTTCGGGGACTGGTCGCTGGGGGTGGTGCCGAAGGTGATGTAGGCGGCGCGCCGCGCGCAGACGGTGTCCGAAGCACCGAGCTGGGTCTGCCGGGAACGGGCGCTGCGCTGGTCCAGGGCTTCGGCTGCTTCCCACAGGGAAGGCGAGTGCGCCGGCGGGTGTGGCGACAAGGTGGGCGTGGCCATCAGAATCGGGAGCTCTTTCATCCGAGTCGCGATCGGGGGCAGGGGGTGGTGGGCCCGGAGCCGCGTTGGTGCGGCTCCGGGCGGGCGGAGCGGGCGAGCGGTTACGGGACCGGGACGAGCTGGGGGCCGCGCGGGGTGGTGGTGTTCGATGCCTGCGGGCCGGGGGTGTCCGTGCCGGGGGCTGCTGCGCGCTGGGCGGCCGCTGCGCGCAGTCGTTCGGCGTCGGGGTCTGGGCTGTCGAGCAGGCCGGGGCGCGGGTTCGCGAGTTCGGCCACGCGCGCCCGAAGGGCGGTCTGGACCGTGGCCGCTTCCTCGAAGCTCAGGCCGCTGCGGTCGGGGTGGCAGGCCGTCCACACCGCGTTGGCCTGGTCGAGGTCGTGGACGGCGCGGACCTGGTCCAGCCAGGGCTGGACCTGGTCGCCGACGAGCTGGGGCATGACGCGGGGCTGGGAGTACTCGGTGCACCCCAGCCGCTCGAAGACCAGGTCCTCGATGGAGAACTCCGGCAGCTCCAGCGGCTGCCCCGGGTCGACGGGCATCCGCAGCGACCGGGCCTTGACCAGGCGCGCGGGCCGGCCGCGCTGCAGGCGCACCCAGGCGGTGGCCTCGAAGCCGAGGTCGTCACCGGCGATGACCTTCCACTCGGTACTGTGGGCGATCGGCTTGCCGTTGTCGTCGAACGCGGAGGTCTCCTTGCCACGGGCCAGGACGATCGGGATCCCCGGCAGGGTCTGGAGCAGCCACAGCACCCGGGCCCAGCGCTGGTTGCGGTCGATCCACAGGTTCGCAGGCACCTCGATCACCGCGTCCGGGTTGGCGGCGAGGCGGGCCCGGTTGGCGTCGCTGCGCCGGGCGCGCTGGTAGGTCCAGTGCGTCAGCATCCGCCACAGGGCCGAGATGGAGTCGACCACCAGGACCACGGGGCGCTCACCGTCATCGGCGGCGCGGCGGGCTTCGGCGTGCACGGCCTCGATCTGCTCGAGGATGCTGCGGTAGCTGCCGTCGTGGACCAGGACCTCGAACCGGGCATCCGGGATCGCGGCGTACTCGTCCGCGGAACCCTCTCCAAGGTCGAGCCAGTAGACACTTCCGACGCGCCTGCAGCGGGTGAACTGAGCCGCTGCCCAGGTCTTTCCGGCGTTCTCGTCTCCCTCGATCAGTATCAGGGGCAAGGGCGGGACCCCGGTGGGACGGCGGGTGTTGAGTACGGCAGCCATGGTGCTCCTCGTTCGGGGATGGGTTCGGGAGTGGGCGGAGCCGGCCGGACCTGGCCACCTCTCGCTTATTCGTAAATCTACGAATGGCTGCCGTTTGGGCAAACCCCCATTTCGCGAGGCAAGTTCCTGTGGCTGATCCACCCCCAGGCACAGTGCCGGACCATCCGCTCCGCCATGAGTGTCGGAGCGGCGTGAGACATTGCCGTTCGTGACCACAGACATGAACGATGCCCTGGCCGGGGTGGATGCGATCGACTGGGCGGCGTTGCAGCACGCCTACGGCGCCGCAAGCGACGTTCCGGGCCAGCTGCGGGGCCTGACCGCCGGGGACGCAGGCGAGCGCAAGAAGGCCCTGCACCATCTGTACGGCAACATCTTCCACCAGGGAAGCCGCTACCAGGCATCGGCCGTGGCCGTTCCGTTCCTGGCCGCACTGGCAGCCAACGCAGCGCTGCCGGGCCGCGTCGAGGTCCTCGGACTGCTTGCCTCCCTGGCCATCGGCTACGACGAAACGCACTTGCCGGGCGGCGTCGACGTGATCGGCTGGCGCGAGGACATCAGGCAGTTCAGTGCGAAGGATCCAGCGCAGATAGCTGCCGAGTACGACCAGTGGGTCGCCCAGGCACGCGATGACGGCGAGCGGCGTGTACGCGAGATGCGGCGCACGATGTTCGACTTCGAGGGACAGCTCCAGGCAGCGGACGCCGAAATAGCGGCCTACGACGCAGTGCGACAGGAGCTACCGGGCCTGTACGCGCTGTTGGACGACGACGATCCCGCTGTGCGCGCGGCAACGATCCACCTCATGGCCTGGCTTTCCGGAAGAATCGAAGCACACGCTGCCGGAGTTGCTGCGCCTGCTCGACCGAGAAGCGATTCCAGAGGTCGTCTCCACGACACTCATCGCTGTGGGCTTGCTTGGCGACGTGGAACTCGTCCACCGCCTGCAGCCGTTCCTGGACGCCGAAGAACAACTGGTGCGATGGGCAGCGGCAACCGCCCTGGTACGCGTGGGGTACGCGGGGTCCGACCCCGCCCTGGGCGCGCAGGTCCTTGCTGAACTGGCCGCCACCGAAGCCGAACCGCCGCAGCCCGCGCCACCCGGTATTGCGTTCTACGACGGCGATCTGCGCGGCTACGCCGCAACGAGCCTGACCCTGCTGGCCGATCGCTACCCCGCCGAGGCACTGGACGCCGTAACACAGGGCCTGGCCGCCACCTCCGGCCCGGCCACCTTCGCGATCACGGCAGCCGCCCTGCGCCTGGCCTTCCGAGCGCCGCACCAAACCAGCCTCCCCGTGTTCGCAGACCTGGAGAGCCGACAGCAGCACCTGGTCCGTGTCTTGGCCGCGCTCGACCAAGACACATGGCGGTGGGCCAACTTCCTGGAGATTCTCCGGGCATGGGGCCTTCCCCAGGACCGAACATCGATGCGCATTTACGCGGACATGCCCAACTAGCAGAAAGGCGCCTGAACGGGTCAATCTGCCGCCAGAGCGTGGGGCGAACACCACATCACCACATCAGCGTAGGCCTCGCATGCTGCCCGATTCACATACCGTCAGTGATGCCGATCAACGCCTACAGAATCCTGTAAAAGCCAAGCACCGCACCCGATGGAAAAACACTTCCGGCCCGGACGTTTGGGTCCGGGCCGGCGATGGATGGGGCAGGGGCGGGTATCAGGTGGTGCCGGCGGCCTTGGCTTCTCCGAAGAGGTAGTCGAGGCACCAGGCGGCGACGTCCCGGCTCGGGTACTGGGCTGCGATCTGTCCCGCTCCGGGCTGGAAGGTGCCCGGTACGAGGGGCGCGGGGAACGTCTTGCGGCGGGCCCAGCCGGCGACGGTCAGCTTGGCCGCGCCGGTCACCGTGACGATGTCCGCCGTGGTGCAGCGGTCGGGCAGCACGGCGAAGGCCGTGCGCAGGACAGTGGCCCGCTGCGTGTCGCTCATCTGCGGTGTTGTGCCCGGAATGCTGATCACGTCCGCGGGGCGGGGGCCGCGTGGTCCGGGCGTGTGCCGGGCGAACCAGGCTGCCACGTCGGCCACGCTTCGGGTGCCGGTTTCGTCGCGGGGCGGGAAGGGGTCGTGCGCGCGCTTGCCGTAGCGGCGCTGGTAGTCGGTGATGCCTTCCGTGGTCACGCCGCGCAGCTGGGCGAGTTCACGGTCGGTCATCCGGCGGCTGTCGCTGGGCGAGACCTCTCCCAGGCGGCCCAGTCCGGTCCGGCGGCGGGGCCCTTTGCGGGCGGACTCCTTGGCGAAGTAGTCGTGCAGCCAGGTGCCCACGCGGGCGCGGCTGTACTCCTTCGCCTCTTTCTCCCGTCCCGAGCCGGCAAGCGGCGCGGGGAATTTCGGGCGCCGTTGCGTGTCGGCGACCCACTTGACGACCGTCTCCGGGCTGACATTGGCCAGCTGCGCGATCTGCTTGCGCGTGATTCTCGCCGGCAGGGCGGCGAGGCGTTGCTGGAAGTCGTCGGGATCAGTAGCGGCCATAGCGCACCATCATCGCGCATCCAACCCCCATCCGGCCGCACCAGGGCCCATCGCCGCCGGAACCGGGCCGTGGGACAGCCGGTTCCGAAACCAGGGACGGATCCCCCGGCGAAATACCCAACCCCGGAATTCGCGCGCCGTCCACGCGCCCGCCGCGGGAGCGGCCAGCTGGCGGCGTCGATGGTGGGGCGCTGGGACCGGGCGTCGTCCTTCGTGCCGCCCGCGCAATCGAAGCGGAGGGCCGCGGCATGGAACTCGACCAGGAGCAGGCGGATGCGCTCAAGGCGCTCGCTCGTGCCAGCGCTACGCGACTGGCCGCACGCGTCATCACGTCCCAGGAGATGGGGCAGTTGCGCGACAGCGGCCAGGCCGCGCTGCCGTTCGGTGAGTTCGACGGATCTTCGGTGCGCTACGCCGACCGCTGGTGGAGATTCGCCCCGCAGGGGTGGGAGGCCCTGGACGACTCGGCCGGTACCCGGCTGGACACCGACCTGGAGCGGTGGCAGGCCGCGGTCGCCGCGATCAGCGAAGCCCGGTGAGGACCCCTCAGGGCACCCCGGTGCGCGCGGAGTACGCCGTGATCGGGTCCCTGCTCCAGCGCCCCGACCTGGCAGAGATCGTCCACCGGTGGCTCAGGTTCGAGGACTTCGTGGACCCCTGGATGGCCCGCATCTTCCGCGCCCTGGTCGAACAGCGGCTCTACACCCACCCGGAGGTCCTCGCCGCCGACCCGACGCGGCGCCTGGACGCCGTGGTGCGGGTCGTGATGCCCCAGCTGCAGCAGAACTGCACCGACGCCCGCGAGCGGGTGGCCCCACAGGTCTGGGACCAGTTGTCCGCCGGCATGACCGGCCACCTGGTCAGCCCGGACATCACCCCGCACCGCGAAGCCGCCCTGGAATACGGCAGGGAGGTGCTGCAGGACGCGATCCGGCGCACCGTGATCGAGCGAGGCGAGATCATCACCCACTTCGCCGGCAACCATACGTACCCGAATCTGGGGGTGGTGGAGCAGGCGGCGGTCGCCGGGGTCGATGACCTGGCCGACCTCGACAGGCGCTGGGAGCTGGCCTCACCGGCGTGGCTGACCCAGGAACCGACCGAAGAGATCCCGCTGCGCGGCGCGGAGCTTCCCGCCAGCACGGACGCCGATCTCCTGCTGGCCGCCCTGGTGCTCAATCCGAAGCGGGTGGGCATGGTGCGGACCCTGCTGCGGCCGCGGGACTTCGGCGGCGAGGGCAGGCCCGATCTGTACCGGGCGATCACAGCCGCCGACGACCGCGGCGAGCACCTGTGGGGCAGGACCGACCTGGTGGCCTGGGCCCTGCAGGTCCGCTCCGACCACGGCTACCGCGACAGCGGGGCCTCGCGCTCGGACATCGGACGGATGACCACCACGGTGTTCCGCGCCTCCGTGCGGCACACCGCCACCCAGGGCGGCACCCTGATCGCCCATCTGGCCTCCCAGGGCGTGGGAGCGACCCGGCAGGTACTCGGAGCAGCCCAGCGCGCGGTCGGTGCGGTCGCGCGGCAGGCCCGGCGCGACCCGGGGCTGGAGCGGCCGGTGGCCGCCTACGGGGCGGCGGTGGCGCGATGACGCCTGCGCCTGCGCCTGCGCCTGCGACGTCGCTGCCTGCCGGATTCTCGGTTCCGTGGCGCGTACTGCCGCGGTGGGCTGGGCTGCTGGCGCGGAATCTGGGCCCGCGCCGCCGTGTGACCTGGGTGGTGTCGTGGCCCTGGTGGCTGCTCGTCCTGGCCACCACCCGGGTCCGCGGTGTGGTCGCCGGGTACGGCACCGCGATGGTGATCCTGGAAGGGCCGGCGGTGCCGGCACGGCGCCAGGCCGCCGCGGTGGGCATCGGCGGCATCGGGGCGGCCCTGCTCGGCGTGCTCGGCTTCCCGGTGCTGTGGGCGGCCTATCACGCCACCCGCGCCACCGGCCTGCCCCGGCCGGTCGCCGAACCGTTGTGCACCGCGGCGCTTGCCGCGGTGTTCATCGCCGAGGCCAGGGCCATGATCCGCAGCGGCCGAAACGCGTCCGCTGCGCGCCGCGTGCGACTGGGGCAGGAGCGCGGCGCTGCGTACTGGGAGGCGTCGTGTCTGGTAGCGGCGCCTGACGGGATCTCAGCGGGCCGTCTGTGCCGGAACCTGCTGCACTGGGCGGACGCGCACCAGATCGGCGTCGTCGCCTCGGCCGCCACCCCGCCCACCGCTACCAACGTCTCGGCTTCACCCCGCTCCAGGGGTACCCGGAGCAGATCCTCACCCGCCCTCCCGCTCCCCACCGCTCCGCCCTAGTACTCCAGCAGGACTTCGGGGCTTGACCTGGGACGATGCAGGCGGACTGGAGTGTAGCCGGGCTGGTGGAGATCAGGGGCGGCTTCCCGTGGGCCGCCCCTCGATCGTGTGACAACGCCTTCGGTAGTGGCAGCGGCGGGGAAGCCTCCCGGTGTGAACGAGAGCGCTGCTGAACTGTGGGACCGAGAACTGGACGACCTCTTCCTGACCGTCGGACACCGGTTCCGTCGTGTCGAGCCCCGTCGTCGCATGCGTGACTACGTACGCGGCCTGCTGGGACCCTCGTGTTTCGCACTTTTTGGATCACCGATGTGATGAACTGGTGTTCGGTCCGTAGCTGGATCGGGTGGTGAAAGCCCTTGCTGGGTAGGGCT
>NZ_JBGCCS010000078.1:0-11976 GCF_041262645.1 Streptacidiphilus sp. EB129 | reverse complement strand
CGCGAGAGATCGAACGTGTCCATCCCCACGCCGACCAGCACCGATTCCAACTCGCCGTCTAACAACGCGACCTCACCGCATCCGAGCTACACCCATCTTCGATTGCGGCTCGGCTCGAAGATTCGGACAGGTCTAGGCGCAGTCGAGCCGCATCAAAACAGAGACAGGGAACGCAGAGGGCCCGCACCGGTGAACGGTGCGGGCCCTCTGACCTGCGGAGGATACGAGATTCGAACTCGTGAGGGGTTGCCCCCAACACGCTTTCCAAGTGCTCGCCTGCGTGTCCGGCGGTGTCCGTCAGTATCCGGACCTGGGTATCTCCTCACGTGGGGCGGTCCACTGAACGCCAGCGGACACCCATGAATGAGACCAAAACTGAGACCAGTGTCTGCGGTCCGTTGCTTCTGGATCTTGGTCAAGCCTCGAACTGTCAGCCGAGCGCCGATGTGAACTTGTGCAGCGCGCCAGCGAGGGTTGCATCCAAGACCTCGACTACACTCTGCCAACGAGCTTCAGGGGTGTCTGTGTAGATCCATGTCACTGTCTCGGTAGGCGTTGAGACGATCAGTTGCTCGGCTTCCTGCTTCGCACCTTCGTCAGCGTCCTTACTGAGCATCTCGGCATAAACAGTCAGAGCCAGGACGCCGGTCTCACCTCGGCCCACCTTCTGCAGGAAGACCAGGTAACGCAACTCTTGTCCCAGGGCTGCCAGGCGTAGCCTTGTCCACCAGACGCCATCCTGCAGATTAGCGAAGAAGTCAACGCTACGAGCGGCTTGGACGACTTGCCAGCGCCAGAACCTGGCGCGCTCGTCTGGCGGCATCGCAGATTGGACGGATGCACGGGCGAGGGGGTCGATGCCAGTGAGCATCACGCCGAATTGCTCCGCCATTCCGTTCAACCACGTGCCAAGACGCAGCTGTACCGCCCCAGCGAGATCTTCGGTGCTCTTCGCACGTTCGACGGCTCCAGTTTCAGCCTGCAGGCCTCGTAGCCGGTCGATTCCTGCACCCAGTACAGCGAGAGCGCCGCCGGCCATCTCAGTTTCACCAAGAGGAACCGGCGGACGTTCAAGCTCGCTGCGAAGCGCGACGATCTCAAGCTCTGAGAAGAACCGTACTAGTGGGCGGAGGTCACCCTCATTGCCACGGTCAAGACAACGTAGGTAGCGATCACGCTCGCGGCGATCCACTACCAGGGGGGCAAGGTCGTATTTCAGAAGCCCTAGTAGGGTCAGGCAGCGGGCAACGCGGCCGTTGCCATCTTCGAACGGGTGAATTCGCACAAAGCGGTGATGTAGCCATGCTGCCCGGATCAGGGGGTCCGCAGACTCCGTTGATTGGTAGAGCCGCACTAGCTCGTCCATCTGTGCGGCTACGTGCTCAGGTGGGGTGTATTCCAGGACGGAGCCGTCTGGCCGCGTCACGTGGTTCTTCTGGGACTTCCATTGCCCGTGATGGAGGGTGGCCTGGAAGACCATGCCGGTCGGCCCCGTGGCCGTGTACGTGGGCTGGCGACGTGTCAGCGCGACATGCAACTCTTTGATCAAGGAGACAGATACATCGCGCCCGTCGCGAGCAGCCTGAGTCAGAAACTCGAGAGCGTCATACTGAGAGCGGATTAGTTCCAGGACGTCCTCGGACACCGCACCGTCTGCCACTCGGGCGACAGCGTCTGCAGTCAGCCCCTCGGCAACCAGGGCCTCCGTGACTCCCCAGTCCACATCGTAGAGACGTTCAATGATCCCTGTTTCGATGGCATGACGCCGCAATGACCGACGCCGCGCTTCCTGGAAGGCGACATCATTAGCGGAAACAACAGCCTTCCAGGCCCCTTGAAGGGCATGGACTGATTCAAGGACGGAAGTCAGGTCACCGTTTAGGTACTGAAGTGGTTCAACGTCCGACCACGGCATATCTTGCATCGTCACGTCCGACAGGGTAGCTCCTTGACCGGGCAGAATTCACAAATTCACAAGACGTTGGCGCTCGACTCGACCGCTCTGCTCCTCTGCAGCCTAAGACTCGTGCCGGCTGTGTGGAGTCGGATTGCCTCTGACGCAGCCTCTCACACTCATGTTCGGCGTACACGTCAGTCGCGCGGTGCACTTGCGCAGCGGGCAGGTGAAGCGCGCGAGTGGATTCGGTGCTGGTAGGGGGGAAGGCCTGCCTGGTGCAGCCGTCGGCCTGCTCAGCTCCGCCCGGCTGCCGCTTTGCGTTGCACTGCATTGCATGCGTCAGCAGACGTGGGGGTGCTTGAGGGAGCGGATCATGGCTGTGAGGCTTGGGGAGTCTGGTGAGGGACGCTGTTCGTTGAAGGGTTCGTATCCCCAGGTGACGTAGAGGGCCTGGACCTTCCCATCCCCTGCCAACGGGTTGACTGAGAGGGTGACGCGTTCCTCGGTGCGTCCGGACAGGAGTGCGTCGTGGATGCGGAGGGCTGTGCCTGTGCCGCGCCAGGGAGTCCGGACCATGATCTCCTTCAGTGCAGCGGTCGAGATGTCGGTGAAGCTGTCGGGCAGTGGCTCGGTCATCCGTGACCACCAGCGGTCGTTCTCGATGAGGGTGTTGACGTATGCGTAGCCCACGGGCTGGTCGGTGTCGTAGGCGATGACGGTTTCCCAGCCGGATTCGCCGGCGTGGCGGTCGAGGCGTTCGGCGAAGCGTTCGACGGCGTAGTGGGGTAGGTGCAGCAGTGGTGCGCGGGCGTCGGTGTACACGTCGATGATGTCCTGCCGGACCGGTGTGAGGTCTGTGTAGTGCCGCAGTTCGACGTTGACCGGTTGGCTCATGCGGGGTTCCTCCGGGTGTCCTGGGTGTATTGGTCCCACAGCTGGGTGTGGGTGCTGTTGGGGGCGATGGCGTGCAGGCGGCGGCCGAAGGCGTCGAGCATGCCGGTGATGCGGGGGTGGCGTGCTTGTCCCTGGTTCGGGATGGACATGGCGGTGGTGATCGCCGGTTCTAGGTCGGCCTGGCCGAGCTGGGCGTGGGCCAGGCGCGCGGTGGCGATGGCACGGCTTCGTTGCAGGTGGGGGCGCAGGACGGACAGGGTGCGGTGTGCGCGGGCTTCGGCTTGTTCGTACTGGTGCAGGCTGAGGTAGGCGGCCAGGGCGAGGCTGTCGAGTTCGGCCTGGTCGTAGAAGGCGGCTATCCACACCGGGCGGTAGGCGCCGGGGTCGGCGCGGTTCAGGGCTTCCTGGGCGTGGCCGATGGCGCGTTCGACGGCGGCGGTGTCGCCGGTGAGTCCGAGGATGGCGGCGTGGCGGGCGTGGCCGAGGGAGGCGAAGAGCGGGTCGCGGCGGCTGATGGAGCTGTTACGGGCGACGTTGTTGGCGGCGAGGCCGTCGGCGGGGCGGCCGAGGTGGCGGTAGAGGGTGCCGGCGTGGGACCAGATCCGGAAGGCGATGCTGGGGTCGCCGGACATGGCGGCGAGGCTGGAGGCGCGGTCCAGGTGCTGTTGGGCGGCTTGGAAGCGGCGGCCGTCGATGGCTGCCCACATGGCGCTGGAGGTGAAGGAGGCGGCGCTGGCGTAGAGGCCGCTGCGGATGCGCTGGCTGGCGGTGCCCTGCTGCTGCAGGGCCAGGGCCTGGTCGGCGAGGGCGACAGCCTGGGTCTCGATGGAGGTGGTGCCGCCGTCGCGGTGGTCGCTGGCGATGATGTCGGCGAACTGGGCCTGCAGTCGCTGGATGTCTCCGGATCCGATTCTGCGCGGCGCCGAGACGAGGGGGACCGCCGCGACCGCGGTGCCGGTCGTGGCGGTCAGGAAGGTGCGCCGCAGCACATCGTTCTCCGTGGGGGCTGGCGGGTGGTGGCTACCCGGCGGGGTGAAGCCGAGTTCCTCGGCCGGACATCCGAATACTGCCCGTAACGCGGCCCGTTGCTTGGCATGCGGCCAACGTGTGCGGGTCAGCAGGTCGTGGATCGTGCGCTCGGAGACCGTGCCGTACCGGCCTGTCAGGTCCTGGACGGCCAGGTTCATCTGGTGGGCGAGTTCGGTCCGGGTCAGGCTCAGGTGCACGATGCGGTCCCGCAGGACGGTGTTGTCCCCCATCCGGCCACGGTATTGCGGGGCCCGAAATCCCGCACCAGTACGGGTAATGCCCCGGTCAAAACTTCCTGTCGGGCACGACTGCACCCCCGTCGCTTCTTCCTGCCGATCCCCGGCGCGCAGCGGTTTCCTTGAGTGACAGGCCGTCACCTCGGCTCACTCAACGCGGTGATCCCCGCTTCTCCGCATCGATTCCGTTGGAGTCCTCCATGGCCACCTCCCAAGAGCAGCAAAGATCCAGTGGTGCGCGTCCTCTGCCCGTCCGGACCCGTGGCCGCACCTTGCATCGGACGCTCTCCAACGACGCTAAGGCGGGCACCGAGCGCTGGGACGCCTTCACTCGGCCCCTGCGCTCGCGGGACGAAGGCAGGCCGGCATGAGCACGCGCCCGCGTCCCGTCTGGGTCCGGCCGGGAGCGGTGGCCCTGGATCAGGCCAGCGGACAGGTCGGGGAGGTCCAACACGTCGGCCCCCTCTACGGCACGGGCCCCACCAAGCTCCAGGGCCGCCACCGGGTCTGGCTGCGACCGCGCGCAGGCGGATGCGAATGGGAGTCGACCCTGGAAGATCTCCGACCCTCGCAGGAGGCCGTGCAATGACGGACGCCGACCCACCGGCCATCGGGGACCTGGTCCAAGACCTGGACGGTCGCCAGCTGGTCGTCACCGACCTGCGCGGTGGGCAGCTGATTGTCCGCGCTCTGCGGAGCAGCCGTGAGCGGCTCGTCGAGGACCCGACTGCTCTGACGGTCCTGGCGCGGCGCGGGACCTGGGGCGGTTACCCGGACGGGCAGGCCCGGGGGTGAGCGGACGCCATGCCGGTCCCGACCCGCTGACCGTCGCGTTAGGAATCGCCTGGACGGCAGGGAGCGCGGCACTCCTGGCTCTCCTCGCCTTGGTGGCCCGTGAGCCGTGCCCATGCTCGCCTGCCGCCGCCAGCCCGGTGCCGGCGAGCGTTCCCGACATTCAGCCCGAATCCCTGGCCGACGGCTGACCCGATCCCCTTCTCCGGACTGACTCCCGTGAACCGGTCCAGGAGAAGGCACACCCGCTGACGACCCCGTACCGGCCGTTCTCAGCGGAAGACACGGGGCGGCCCGCGCCGGTCCCCCGGCTGGTCATGGGCCGCCCCGTGTACCGACCTCCATACCCCGATGCCACCTGGAGCGCCCGTGCACGAGCTGATCGCTTCCCCGTTCCTCGACGGTCATCTGATCCTCCGCCCCGGTCGCGCCCAGGGGCTCCGGGTCGGATCCGGCCGATACCAGCAACTCCTCACCACCTCCCCGGAGCCGGCCGTACCGCCGTGGCTGGCGGACGCCGCCCGCGCCGCCTGGGGAGTCGACCTGCACGGGCGGCAACTGGCTGACACAGTCCTGGTCCGCCCGCCATCCGTGCTCGGATACGGCCGTGCCTCGTGGGAGATCAACAAGGGCTGCGACTACGACTGCGAGCACTGCTACCTGGGACTGAAGAACTTCGAGGGCCTCGCCTGGGCCGACAAGGCCAAGCTCCTGGACGTCGTCCGCGACTCCGGGGCGCTGTGGCTGCAGATCACCGGCGGCGAGCCGCTGATCGACCGCGACTTCCCCGCGGCCTACCAGTACGCAGGCGAGCTCGGCCTCATGCTCTCGATCGCCAGCAACGGCAGCCAGCTGAGCAAGCCCCGCATCCAGGAGCTGTTCACCCGCCACCGCCCCTACCTGATCGCCGTCAGCGTCTACGGCGCCAGCGCCGAGACCTACGACGGCATGACCCGCAACCGGGGCGCCTTCGCCCGGTTCATCAAGGGCCTGGAGGCGTCACGGGAATCCGGCCTGTCCCTCAAGCTGAACATCGTCGTCTCCGAGCGCAACGCCCACCAGATCCCCGCCATGCAGCACCTGGCCGACAGCTACGGCTTCCCCCACCAGGTGTTCACCACCATGAGCCCGACCATCGAGGGCGGTGGCGAACGCATGGGCACCCAGGCCGCCGACTACGTCATGCCCCGCAAGCCCTTCCAGGGCTGCAACGCCGGGCACACGTTCTTCCACTGCGACCCCTGGGGCAAAGCCTCCATCTGCAAGGTCGGCCGCGACCCCCAGTTCGACCTCATCGCCGACGGCATCGACGGGCTGCGTCAGCTCGGCGACGTCGCCGACTCCCTCCAGCTTCGCACCGGTGGATGCTCCGGCTGCACGCTGTCCGGCTCCTGCTTCACCTGCCGGCCGCTGGCCAAGCTCTACCAGGAGGCGAAGGCCCCGCTCAACACCTACTGCCAGCACGGAAGGAGGTGAACCCATGCCGGTACCCGTAACCCTTACGCTCACCGAGCGACCCCTTGAGGACGAGGAGATCGTGTTCGTCGGCGACCTGGACGACGTCCTGGAGGTCGTCATGTGCTCCTGCTCGTCCAGCGACTCCCAGCCGTACTAGCAAAGCAGGCCGCCCCGGTCCGCCAGGGCCGGGGCAGCCCTGGCACCACCGTCTGGAGCTCCCTCGTGTCGATGTCCCGCCTCGCCTGGCATGACCTCCCCGCCGACGCCCGCACCGCCGTCCACGAGCACACCGGCCCCTTCCTCACCTCTGCCGACGTGACCACCGGAGCCAACTCCGGTGTCGCGGTCAAGGCGTACACCTCGGCCGGGCCAGTGTTCATCAAGGGCATCCCGACCGACCACCGCCAGGTTAAGACCCAACGCCGTGAAGCAGCCGTCAATCCCTACCTGCCCCCGTCCGCACCCAAGCTCCTGTGGCACGCCCAGGGCGGTGGCTGGGACCTGCTCGGCTTCGAGCTGATCGAGGGGTCCATTGCGGACTTCTCACCTGGGAGCCCGGACCTTCCCCTGGTCGTCGCCGCGCTCACGGAACTGGCAGCCACGACGTGCCCGGCCATCCCGCTGCTGAGTCTGGTGGACCGCTACGCGCCGTACACCGACGCACCAGACCTGTTCGCCGGTGACGCCCTCCTGCATACGGATATGGCGCCCCACAACGTCCTGATCGACTCGTCCGCCCACCTCATCGACTGGGCGTGGCCCACCAAGGGGCCGGCCTGGGCCGACCCCGCTGTCTGGGTGGTACGCCTCATTGACGCCGGTCATACCCCTGAGCAGGCCGACCAGTGGGCTGCTCGGCTGCCAGCCTTCAAAGCAACCTCACCACTCGTCCTGGCCGCCTTCGCCGAGGCTAACGCTCGCCAGTGGGACGAGGTCCAGACCCAAGATCCCCGCTCGGTCTGGAAGCGCCGAATGGCTGCGGCCGCCGCAGCCTGGCGCGACTACCAGTCTGGGAGATCCGTGCGATCCACTACCTGATTCGACCGTCGATGGAGCCACCACCGTGGACCCGTTCCTGATCACCAGTTTGCTGACCGAGATCAGCCGCGACATCGGGCGTCCCGAGTCGACCCGGGAGCCACTTCGTGTCTGGTCAATGTCCGGCGTTGACCGACTCACCTACCCCGACGGCACCACCGCCATCTTCAAGTACGCCACTGAACCGTTCATCCGCGAGGACAAGCACCTGCGTGCTGCCGCGCGCGCTGGCATACCGGTACCGCACGTCCTCGGTTCCACTGTGCGCGATGGACTACTCGCCATGGTGTTGGAAGATCTTGGCGAACCTGTACGCGAGGCCCAGGACACCGAGGCCGTCGCCGCTGCCGTGGCACTGCATCAGGTCAGCGCCCCTCTGGCGCTGGCGGTGCTGGACCGAAAGGCCCTCGCAGCCCTGCCCGGCCGGGCAATGGAGCATCTTCGCCAACTGCAGGCAGGCGGTCGCTGGACCGAGGGCACCGACGAGATCACTGCCAACCTGACCGCACTTATCCAGGCTGCCGAGAGCCGCACGGAAGGCGCCGAAATAGCACCCTTCGGGTGGGTCCACTCCGAATTCCATGCCACCAGCCTGCATATCGGCCGGTCTGGCTGGCGGCTGCTGGACTTCGCCCGCACCTTCGCCGGCCCGGGGCTGCTCGACCTCGCTGCCTGGCAGGGGCTTACCAAAGCACAACCCCCGGATCCAGAGCTACTTCGGACGTTCATCGAGGCATACGTCGCTGCAGGCGGCCACCGCGATGCTCTACGCCAACGCGGTGGCCTGCCCGCCGAGAACTGGGCGCTGGGCTGGTACCGAGTGTGGGCCGTCGAATGGTTCTTCGAACAAGCCCGCATCTGGATCAACCAACCCGCCCAGGACCCAGGTTCCATCAAGGTCGTTCGTCGTCATCTGGCAAGTGCTGCACGGTTGCTGGGGGCGTGATCGACGAGGATCCCATCGCCGCCCGGACGGCCGGTTCGGTGCCGCAGAGCGACCAGTAGGGCGCTCCTGTCGCCGATGATGTGCCCTGCACCGGGTCCGCTGCGCGGCACTCGCCCCCCTGGGCGAGTGCTCCCCTTGGATAGCCCCTTGGGATATCCAAGGGGACAACTTGCTCCGCCAGGAGCAATGTGTTCGGCGGCCGTAGGACCGTCGTACGCGACAACTTGCTCTGCTCAGAGCCCCAGTGGGAATCGGCTGCTCTTGCCGACCGGTCGCCGAAGATCTGGCCTGGAGCGCTGGGTGGATTCGCACTGGCAATCGGCCATAGGGGCGTTCACGGAGGGGCGTACACGCGAACCCCCTTCTAAAGGGGGGTTCGCGCGTGAACGCTAGGTCGCGTGGACGCCGTGTACGGTGCCGTGATCGTTCTACCTGTGGGTTCTTCGGTCTGCGTGGACGGTGTGAATGCCTTTTGGTGGCCCTGGATCGGGGGGCGTGCGTGTACGCCTCCGTGTACGGTCCACGGCGGGCTCGAACGGCCTGGTCGGGGCGGTCGGTTACTGACCGGGGTGCGGTCACTTCGGTCACTGTTCCCGGTCAGCCCGGTCAGCCCGGTCAGCCCGGTCAGCCCGGTCAGCCCGGTCAGCCCGGTCAGCCCGGCGCGGTCGGTCAGGTCGGTCACCTCGGTCACGGTGACCTCGGTCAGATTGGTCCCGGTCACGAGACGGCCGTGATGTGTCGGGCGGTGCTGCGGTAGCGGGCCTGCTGGCCGCCACCGGTGCCGCCTGCGGACCCTTCGGTCTTGTTGGCCAGACCCTTCTTGACGAGGCGGTCGAGGTGCCGGCGGGCCTTCTCCGTGTCGGCACGGTCGGGGTTCGGGTCGCCGGTCAGCATGGTTGCCAGCTCACGGGTGGTCAGGCCGTCGGGCGCGGACCGCACCAGGGCTTCTGGGTCGAGGGTGGGTTCGACGTGGGTGGTGCCGCGCTGATGGTCGTGGATGAGCGGGAGCGGGCCGATCTCGCCGGTCACGGTCTTGAGGTGGTGGATAGTGACCGCCGGGTCACCGGCCTCTCCGGCGATGAACAGGACGCTGCCCGCGCCGGAGGTCAGCCACGTCGAGCCGTAGACCCGGTCAAGCGTGGGGCGCTGGCCGCGCAGTGCGTCAGCGCTGGCCTTGCGCTGGTGGTGCAGTTCCATGAGCTGGACGCCCGCGCGCAGGGCTCGCATGCGGGCATTCTGGAAGGCCAGGGCGAGGGTGTCGTCGACCAGGGTGCTGACTGCATCCTTGAGGCTGTCGATGACGATGGTGTCGGCGTCGTGCGCGGCGGCGAGTTCGGCGAGGAGGTCGGGTTCCTTGTCGAGGCTGACCGGCAGCGGTCCTTCCCAAACGCGGAGCCGTTCGCGCAGGTGCTGCTCGTTGTGGGGTTGGACGAGGCGGGCCATGGCGCGGGCGATCTGCTGCGGGCGGTCCATGGCGAGGTACAGCACGCGCTTGCCCTCGGCGACGGGAAGGTCGAGGACGCTGCTCTGCAGGCCGAGGCGAGCCAGCACCACCTGGTGGGCGATGGTCGTCTTCCCGACTCCTGGTGCTCCGACGATCATCAGGCTCTCGCCCGATGCCCAGGCCGTCTGCTCGCGGGTGCCCCACAGCGGTTCCTTGTCCGCGCCGGTCTTGGTGACGAAGTCCCAGCCGTCGACCATGTAGCGGGACAGGCGGCTGTTGCCCGAGGCCAGGGCTCGTTCGCGCTCGGCTCGGACGTCCTCCTCGATCGCGGTGCGGATCTCATCTGGGTCGGCTCCGGGGGAGACGGCTCGCTGGATGGTGCGGATGCCGGTCGCCTTCAAGGCGCGCAGCTCGGCTTTGCGGCGAACGATCTGCGCGTAGTACTCGGCATTGTCGGCCGAGGCGAGCATCGACGCCAGAACGTGCAGGTAGTCCACGCCGCCAACACGGGAGAGGTCGCCTCCGTCCCGCAGGTGGTCGGCGAGGGCGATCGGGTCGGTCGGTGCCTGGGCGGCCCGGAGCTTGAGGAACGCTCGCCAAAGGGTCTCGTGGGCTGGACGGTAGAAGTCCCCGGGCTCCAGGAGGTTCCGGACGGCGTCGACTGCCTTGTCGTTGTGCATGCAGGCACCGAGCACGGCCTGTTCGGCGTGAATGTTGTTGGGCGGCTCGGTGGTGAGGTCGCTCGCGAAGCTGCGCCCGATCGACGCGTCGGCGGTGCGGCGAGATTGGGATGACGTCCCCTCGGGCGGGGCCGTAGGCTTGTCCACAGCGAATTCCTCACTCGGAGGTTCTGGGCGGCTACCCGGTTCCTCCGTTGTCGACTGTTCCAGGGATGGGCGGTTTCGAGGTTTCGGCTCGGCCCTCGGCGTTCGTAGCGCCGGGGGCCTTTGTCTTGTCTCCGCAGCTCAGAGCATGCGCCGGACACGCTTCGATGCATCTTGACTTGGTTGCGTTTCGCTTCGCATCACGTTAGCCTCTTGATCTTGGGCATTGCAAATAGCATTGCCTGCGATGCATGGAGGATGAGCGTGGCTGAAGCCGAGCGTCCAGCCGGGCGGCTGGAAGGGGAGGAGAACGTCGCCAAACGGATCCGGATGGAGCGCTCCGCCCGCCAGTGGAGTACGGCCGTACTCGCCGACCGGATGTCCGAGGCCGGCTTCCCGATCAACCAGTCCGCGGTGTGGCGTATCGAGAGCGGCGACCCGCCGAGAAGGGTCAACCTGGACGAGGCCATCGGCTTCGCCCGGGTCTTCGAGATCTCGTTGGAGGACCTGATCGGGCCGCCCGAGGCTGGGGAGAACGCGCACCTTCAGCGGCTCCTGGCCGAGTACGCCGACGCGTCTGTGGCGCTTCGGGCCGCCCGCGAGCAGATGGGCCGGGCCCGCGTCGCGCTGGACGCCTACGCCGAGGCGCACCCGTCGCTGGCGGAGGCCATGACCGGCATGATCCGCACGGCGGAGGACCTGCACCCGGACGGCGTCGACTCGTAGCGAGTCGTGCGGACGAGTCCATCTGCCGTGGACTCGTTGGTGCTGGCCGGTCATGTCTCTCCTGGCGCTGGTCTCGGTGCGAGCCAGCAGGATGCACCACGTTCGCCGGTTTGGTGCGGCCGGAAAAGCCGTCTAACGTCCCCCTTCATCCAGGTCACAGCAGGTGTTGCCGTCAGCCGTCGCCCTGGAACGATCATCCCTGTCCGACGACCCTCGACGCTACGAACGTCGAGGGTCAATGCCCGGACTGCAAGACCTGATTCGCCCATCCCTGGCACATCGACAACGGCGGCGCATAGCCGAAAGCGCCGTCTGGATAGGTTTCCCATGCCCCAGATCAACCTCACCGCTGCCCATATAGCCGAGGCCCTCGGCGTCACCGAGGACCGCCTCCGCGAGGTGCTCGCGGTGACCACCAGGGCGGCGCACGATCCGACGTTGGTAGCCCTCACCCCCGAGGAAGCCGCCCGCCGCCTGGGCGTCGGCCGCACCACGGTGTACGCGCTCATCGCCGCCGACGAGCTTGCGTCTGTGAAGATCGGCAACCGTCGTCGCATCCCAGCCGAGTCCTTGGGCGACTTCCTCGCCAAGCGCCTCAGACGCCGTTTTCGTACCGAACTTGATCGACTGTTTTCGCAGGTCAGGTATGGCGTTGTCGTTTGTGCGGAAGAGCTGAGCCATCGGGGATTCTC
>NZ_JBGCCS010000077.1:0-12458 GCF_041262645.1 Streptacidiphilus sp. EB129 | reverse complement strand
CGCCTCAACTTGTTTGACCGTCAGCTCATCAGCACACAGTCAGACCAACGAGCACGCACGCTCACAGTCACGCCCAGATGCGGTTGCAGTACTAACAGGGTACGTTCGCGCGCCGACGACGGCCGCGAGAGCCTGCGAACCGTCGACGTATACCGAATCGAGCTGGACGAGCACAGCGACACCCTGGTAGTCGCACGCGTGACCCCACCCCTCGACCCCCGATGAGGCGGGGTCAAGGTTAGGGTGACGATGCGTACGCCGCATGCAAGGACACGACGTGACACACCCCGCACTCCTGTCTGCCCCCGACGAGGTCGCGCGCCGGCAACTGGCCTTGGTGCGGCTGGAGCAGTTGGGCGGCAGGGTCCTCCATGCGGGAAGCGGAACGGTCACCGCCGCGATTCTGGAGCAGATGGTCGAGCACCTCAGCCTGCCCCGCGAGGAGCCGGAAGCGCTGGAGGCGGAGGAACACGCGAAGTGGGACTGGGCGGACCGGTCGCCGTCCCCTGCGTCCCGCTCGCCGTGGTGGCGACCGATCGGGCGTCGTCCGCCCCCACGGTGACCGTCATTCCCGGGCGCAATGAGGCGCTGTCAGCTGATCTTGCCCGGGTCGATGGGGTCCACTCCGGTGCCGGCGTACAGGCCGGGCTGCACGGACAGCACCACCAGTCCGGTGGGGTGGTGGGCGCTGGGTCGGCTGGCGTGCACGGCGTGGGCGATGCGCCAGTCGATGCCGTCGCCGATCAGGGCGCCGACCGCGATGACGGCGGACAGGTCCAGGGCGTCGATGTCCAGGCCGGGCAGCGCGCCGACGTGTTCGGCCACCCCTTGGCGCTGGGCTTCGGCGGCGGTCAGGCACAGCGCGGGGACGTGGACGGCGGCCCGTCCGGCGGCGGCATCCACGACGAACCCGGACAAGGCGGGATACCCGGCACCGAGTGCGAGCAGGGCGGTGTGGTCGAAGATCGCTGGGATCACGCGGCGGCGCCCCGCTCCGCGATCGCCGCACGCAGACGCGCGGAGGCCTCCAGGGCTTCCGCGGTGACCTCGACACCCATGTGCTCGCGCAGGTAGCGCTGCGCGACGGCGGCCCGAGCCGCCAGCTCGTCTGCGGTCGGGGTGCTCTGGGCCAGGTCCTCCACGAGGTCCTTCAGCGTGGTCCCCCGCTCGGCTGCCAGCGCGTTGAGTCGCTCCCGGGCTGCCTTGGACACCTTGATGCTCGTCTCGTCTGCCATACCCGCCACTCTACCGCCGGTAGAGCCCGGCCCGGGCGTAGGGGGTCAACCGCCGACGGCATCGCGCAGCCGGCGCAGGCGCAGCGCATCGTCCCGGAACGCCGCCGCCACCTTGGCGCCGACATCATGGAGAAGTACTTGGCGGCCAACCCGAGGTCGTGACGGTTGACATCAGAGCGCTATATGGGAAGGGGGCCCCGAGGAAATCTCGTATCTCTCGGGGGTTTCTTGTGATTGGCATGGCCAGGCCATGGCTGGCGACAATAATAGGGCCATCGAGTTTTCGAGCGCCACGCACGCCTCCCGTCACCCGGATGTGCCCAGAAGCGCATGACCGGCTTGGTAGGCGGGGCTGGAAACGGAGCCCTCACGGGCTACCGTGCCAGTCCCCGACTACTCCGTCAGTTGACGCGCTCGCGATGGGCGCGCCAGCAGGCTTCAATGACCTGGCGCTTCTCGTCGAAACGGTCATCTAGAAGGCTTAGCGGTGCGCGAAGTCGGATGCGCTTTGCTGTGGTGTCGATGAGCACGATCGTTCGGCTGCCTATGAAATCCTCAACCTCGACGCCTTGGATATCGACCCAGTTGATCAGTCGTCGGCGCGCGTTGTGGACAATCGCCGCCTGCGGGGTGACGGTGACGCCATAATTCCTGGAAGCAACGAGATTCAGCAATGCAGCGCTGATGCTGGCGATAAGCAACTGCCGGGTCATGGAGGCGAGTGGCGCGATCCCGTTGGCCCACATCACGCCCTCGACCAGCGCCGACCCGAGCAGGCCGCCCGCGAGGAACGGGAGCGTTCTCTGGAGGGGGGTGAGTCGGTATCGAATCGTTGCATCAGCTGTCGCCATGCTGTTGACCGCCATTTCGTGTCCCTATGCGAGTGCTGGCGCTGCCGCCGGTGGATTCACCGGCGGCAGCGCCAGCTTAGGTGGAGGGGTCAGGCCGGGGCTGCTGCTCCGGCCTGACCTGAACCGTCTGGGCTGCTAGCTTTGGCAGGCCCAGTACCACTTGTTCACCACTCCGACGCTGAGCCAGGGCTCAACGCCGGACCATCCGAAGGTGGCTCCTGCGGTGACGGTGAGGCATCCACCGATGGAGTTGGCCGTGTTGATTTCGTGGTAGGTCCACCACTCGTAGCCGAAGGCGATCCCCATGCAGGCGCCGGCGACCCAAGGGTTGGGGATCTTCGAGCACAGCCAGACGTCGACCAGTCCGGCCATCCAGAGCCCTCAATCGGAGGACTCTGGCGCGAGTTCCGTGAAAGCCGCCCGATGATCTTCAGTGTTGGCGATCATGGCGGGTGACCGTTGCTGATCTTCTGGCCATCCTGTTCCCTCAGTTCGCACTGTTGCACGTCGAGTTGGTGAGACCGGCGGGCGGGTCGGTCCGTGTCCACGCCCGGGGCCGGGCGCCAGGTGCGGCTTGCCCGGGCTGTGAAGGCTGGTCCGAGCGTGTGCACAGTGGCTATCAGCGGCGGATCAGCGATTCGTCGGTCAGTGGCCAGGAGCTCGTGTTGCAGTTGCGGGTCCGCCGGTTCTTCTGCGACATCGCCGAGTGCGGGCGGCGGACCTTCGCTGAGCAGGTCCCGGGGCTGACGTTCCGGTACGGCCGGTGCACGGTGGGGCTGCGGAAGGTCCGCGAGGCCGTCGCCCTGGCGCTGGGTGGGCGGGCCGGCGCGAGACTCGCGGAGCATCTGGCGGTCGGGATCGGGCGTGACGTGCTGATACGCCTGGTCCGCGCGCTGCCGGACCCGCCGGTCGGGCCGGTACGGGTGCTCGGCGTCGACGACTTCGCCCTGCGCAAGGGCCACAACTACGGCACGGTCTTGATCGATATCGAGGGCCGCCGCCCTGTCGATGTTCTGCCGGAGCGGTCCGCAGACGCCCTGGCGGCATGGCTTACCGAGCACCCCGGTGTCGAGGTGGTCTGCCGCGACCGGGCCCGCTGCTACGCCGAAGGCGCGGACCGCGGAGCCGGCACTGCGACGCAGGTCGCGGACCGGTTCCACCTCTGGCAGAACCTGGGCGCTGCGGCCGAGCGGCTCGTCGCCCGCCTACGCACGCAGTGGATCCCGCCCCTGCTGGAGAAGGAGAAGACAGTACTGCCCGAAGGGCAGCTCGCTCAGCGCACCCGCGAGCGTCACGCCGCCGTCCACGCCCTGATGGACAAGGGCATGGGGCACAGCCAGATCGTCGCCGAGCTTGGCCTGGACGACAAGACAGTGCGGAAGTTCATGAGGGCTGTCACCGTCGACGAGTTGATCGGCGCGGGGCCCACAGGGGGGCGGCAGACCAGCCTGGACGGCCACGCCGCCTACCTGACCGCCCGGTTCAACGAGGGCTGCCACAGCGCCTTGCGTCTCCACAAAGAACTCGCCCAACGTGGTCTGACCGTCAGCGAGCGCACCGTCCGCCGCTTCGTGCACCGGCTACGTCACAACGCTGCCCCTGCCGTCCGCCCGCCGGTGGCCAAGGTTCGCGAGGTGACCCGGCTGATCCTGACCCATCCCGACAACCGTCCCGAGGCCGATCAGGTGCTGCTGAAGGAGCTTCTCGGCCGCTGCAGCGAGTTGCACGAGGCCTGCGACCTCATCGCCCGGTTCGCCTCGATGCTGGTCAACCGCCGGGGCTCGGAGGAACTTGAGCGATGGACCTCGGACGCCGAGGCCAGCCGCCTGCCCGAACTGCGCGGATTCGCCACCGGCCTGCGCAAGGACTGGGACGCAGTCATGGCCGGCCTCACCCTCCGCTGGAACTCCGGTCCCGTCGAAGGCCACGTCAACCGCATCAAGATGCTCAAGCGCCAGATGTTCGGCCGCGCGAAGCTCGACCTCCTCCGCAAGCGCGTACTCCTCAGCTTCTGAAGATCATCGGGCGGCTTTCACGGAACTCGCGCCAGAGCCAATCCCAACGAGCCGCTGACAACGAAGCGCGGCGACAACAGGCACGGCGTCCCGTCGGGAATCCCCAGGTCATCGATCCAGGTCTCCCACTCCCGGGGGGGGGGGTGAAACTGCAGGTACCACGCAGGCTCGGCAGGCTCGGGCAGATCCCGCGACGTGTAGTGGACCGACCAGGCTCCATGGCTCAACACGACCGGACGGTACAGCCTCTCGGTCACTGACCAAGCGCGCACAATCCACCAGCAGTACGGGGAGCTGGTGTTCGGGGGCGCAGGACGGCGTCGGCCTGGGCACGGCGCTTGTTCGGGGCCTCGTGGACGGCCTCGGTGGTCCATGGCACCCGGGGCCAGGACGCGGTCCAGGATCCCCGTCAGCGCCCTGGCTGACTCCTGCCCGCCGGATGCCCGCCCTGCCCGTCCAGGACGGCTCTGGCAGTGCCAGGGCGGTTTCCACGACGGCGGCCTGAACCCGTAACTTCATGGACTTGCACAAGAGAAGGTGGCCGCGCGGGTGATGCACCTTGCAGCATGGGGACATGACAATCACTCCGCGCGCCTTCCACCATGTCCGCCTCACCGTGACCGATATAGACCGATCACGGGCCTTCTACGACCGCATCTTCGGTCTGCCGGTGGCCCTCCAACTGCCGCCGGACGCGGACGAGCAGACCCGGGAGCAGCTCTCCTTTCTCGACGGAGGGGTGGTCTACCTGCTCGGCGACTCGCTGCTCGCGCTGCGCCCAGTCGCCGACGACCGCTTCGAGGAGGGCCGGGTCGGCCTCGACCACCTCAGCTTCTCCGTGAACGGCCACAGCGAGCTGAAGGCGGCGGTGATCGTGCTCGATGACGCGGGCGTCGCCCATGAGGACATCAAGGACATCGGCGTGGGATACATCCTCGAATTCCGTGACCCTGACAACATCGCCCTGGAACTCTTCGCCGCCAAGCCCTGAGGCCTGGCACGAACCACGCCTCCAGGGGCGAGCAGGAGGCGTCATGGCAGTCGGCCCTCACGGCGGTGAACGTGCCGTGCGTGCTGCGGCCGAGGTATGCGTTCCAGTGCGATGCCGTCTCCATGGAGAGGACCACGGACGAGAGCACGATCATGATCGGCGCCATCACGTGCATCAGGCCCCGGTTCATGTACCCGTTGACCCGCTCGAGGCCCGCGTTGGCCTGGTTGGCCCGGTTCTGGCTCGGCTCGCTCACGTATTCCCCCCAACCTCATGAATTCAGCGGCGATGGCGATCTGACGCCCCGACAGCAGAAGGGTGCCTCTCACCTGCGATGATCTGATTGTCTAGATCAAGAACGTCGCGAGGAAGAGGCACCCAACAGGTGAAGGCTACCCGCTGGGATCAGCGGCTGGATGTCCGGGCCGATGAGGACAGCCTGATCGGCCACGCGGGGATCGTGCTGCTGCGCAGGGTCGCCGACCGGGTCGGGCTGACGGCCGTGCTGGGTGCCGCCTTGCCCAGGGGTGCCGGTGCCGGATGGCGCGACCGTGGGGTTGCCCTGGTTCAGTTGGTCTGCGCAATCGCGCTCGGGGCGACCACCGTCCTGGAGGCCGAGCGGTTCCAGGGCCACTGGCGGCGCCTGTTTCCCCGCCCTGTCTCCGACAGCACCCTGCGCCGCACCCTGGAGGCGATCGACGGCCCCGTCGCGGCCCGGATCGAACGCGCCCGCGCCACGATAGGGCGTGTGGTGTGGACACTGCTCGTGCTGCGTCCGGGCGGCTTTCCCTGGATCGCCGTGTGCGGGAGGGAGTTGACCGGCTGGTACGTCCTGGACCTGGACGCCACCATCGTCACCTGCACCAGTAAGAAGGAGGGAGCGGCGGGCACCTTCAAAGGCAGCTTCGGCCACATGCCGCTCGGGGCCTGGGTGGCCAATACCCGCGAGTGCGTCGCGATGCTGCTGCTGGCCCGGCAACGCGCCGCCCAACGACGTTGCGGACCACAAGACCGTGCTCGCCGCGGCATTGCGGCAACTCCCGCTGCCTCTGTGGTCGAAGCTACTGATCCGGATCGACGGCGCGGCCTTCAGCCACGACGTCCTGGATCACCTCCAGACCCTGACCACCAGCCGGCGCCGGGTGCGCTGGGTGACCGGCTGGGCCGTCAACGACACCGATGAGCAGGCCATCGCACTGCTGCCCGAGACCGTGTGGACCACCGCCCTGCGCCAGGACGGGAAGGCGCACGAGATCAAGGGTCCGGACGGCGAGTGGATCTCCTACCAGGCTGCCGAGCTGACCGGGGTGCGGGACCTGACGGGCTGGCCGACCGGCATGCGTCTGATCGTGCGGCGGGTCAAGCCTTCGCGGCGCGATGCGAAGAAACTGACCGCCTTCGAGAAGCGCACCGGCTGGCGCTACCAGATCGTGGCCACCAACATCCCGATGGTGCGGGGGCTGCCCGGCGTGGCCGGCTCCGGGCAGGCCTGGTTCGTCGACGCCCTCTACCGCGACCATGCCGAGGTCGAGGACCGCGTGAAAGCGATCAAGCGGGTTGGCCTGGGCCTGCTGCCCTCGAAATCCTGGGAGATCAACACCGCCTGGGTGCTGGCGGCCACCATCGCCGCCGACCTTGATGCCTGGATGCGACTCCTCCTCCTGCACGACAATCCCGAGTTGGCCAAGGCCGAACCGGAGACGATCCGCAGCAAGCTCTACCACCTGCCCGCCCGCGTCACCGCCCACGCCCGCAGCCGCACTGTGCACCTGGACCGCTCCTGGCACTGGAGCAATGCCCGGCAGTTAAGGGATTCGGTCACCAGTCAAGTCGCTTGCACGGGTGGGGGCTTGGGGAGTGTGTAGTTCCCGGGGCCGACTCGCGCGAGGATGCCGCGATTGGCCCAGCGGCAGAGCTCGTTGACCAGGCTGCGGTAGCGAGATCCGGGGAACTCCAGGGCAAGGTGGATCTCACGGGCCTTCCACGAACGGCCTGGATCCGTGCGCAGTAGCTTGAGGGTGCGCTCTTTAGCGGTATGTCCGGCTCGTCCGGGGTGTGCGGGGTCGCTCCAGGCGGACGTGAGGGTGTAAGCACCGGGGGCGGTGCGCTCCACGGCGCCGTCGAGTGCCCACTGACACAGTTGGCCGGCGATGGTTTTGTGCTTCACAAGGCCCAGCGTGTAGGCGATCTCGCGGGCCGTCCAGGAGTGGCCGGGGGTGGTCTGCATTAGTTGGATGATCTGTTCCTTGCGACCGCGGTTACTGGTGAGTGGCGGACTGCCCACTGGTGGGGTGGAAGTGGCGGCGAAGGGGACGTGTCCGTCGTGGATGTCGATGGCCAGGTGTGTGACGCTCATGCACGTTGTGGCGCGTTCATCATCGGTCCGGGACGCGTAGCGCGAGGTGCTGCACTTGACCTTCCGCGCGCTGACGCGCAGGCGCCGCGGGGGCATGGGGGATCTCAGCACAGCGGCGCCGATCGTGCCGTCGGTGGTGAGACCTGTGTACTCGATGCCGGAGGCCAGGGCTACCTGGTCGCGCGCACTCTCCAGGGCCACGGTGAAGCTCATCCGGTCAGGATCTGCCCCATCGCCTCCCATGGCCGCGTCCGTTATCGCCCGGCGGAGCAGTTGATAGACGATCAGGCTGGCCCACATCTCCTGCTCCAGGCCGATCGGGTCGCAGGAACGCAGGACCAGCCCTGCTTGCAGGGTGTGCCGCAGGGCGTAAAAGGCAGACTCGACCTCCCACCGTTCATGATAGAGACGGACGAGTGTGGCGGCCGGATCGCTGAGGGGATCGAGCAGACTTGTGGCCAACAGGTAGGAGTCGCCGATCTGCTGGCCGTCGGCGCACGTGGCAGTGACCGTGGCATCGATGATCCGCACGGGTCGGCCATCGAGATGAGTGAGGTAGGAGCCGTCGTGCAGGACCTTCTCGATGAGCGGGCGGCGGCTGGAGCGGAGGCGTATCAGGTACTGGGCCCCCGTGGCGGACACCGCGCTGAAGAACGCGTCGGAGTCGAATCCTCGGTCGGCCAGTAGCAGCATCTGCGGGGTCAGCGCCGGCAGTAGGGTGGTGGCGGAGGCCAGTTCACCCACCGCGCAGGGCCCGAAGGCCGCAGCAAGCAAGCCTCGCGTGCCCGTCTCGCAGAGCACCGTCAAGCGAAGTGCCGGATAGCCGGCGTCCCCCTGCTGGTTGCGGGACTTTCCCAGCACCGCGCGCAGGCTCGGACGGTCGGGCGTCTTGATCGAGCTGCACCCGTCGAAGGCCACGGTTCGCCAGTGTCGGTAGCGCACCCCGGGAGCCTGAGGTGGAGCCAGGGGTCCGGCCAGAATCTCGAACAGGATTTTGAAAGGGGTCGGCCCCAGGCGGCGCCGGACCTCTCCCAGTGCACGCTCCGAAGGGAAGAGGCGCAGGTCAGTGGGTAGACCTGCGATGAGCTTGCCCCAGACTCGCGCGTACCCCAGTGATGGGAAGAGCGCCAGAGCCAGCACGAAGTAGACCCCCACTCGCGAGGGCAGCAGCCGCAGCCGCTGCTGGATCCGACGGGTCTGATCCAGCACGTCCTCCACGAGCTCAAAGGGCACGTACTGCGTCAACTCTCCCAGATGGCCGGGCGCATACAGGCCGCGGGCAGTCGTGATGGTGCGCGTGGACACCGAGATGGCACACTTGCCTAGCAACGGGACCCCCGAAGCAGGATTACTTGGTCGTTCTCCATGCTTCCACCGGGGGTCCCGTTCCATAGCCGCTCAACAGCCCATCCACGCAGGGCCGTTAACCGATGTGCCGGACCAACGCGACGGCCTGGCCACGACCGCTGCCACCGATTTGACCTGCGGCCTCTCCGCTTAACTGCCGGGCATTGGGCACTGGAGCGACGCGTTCACCCGAGCCTGGCAACGGGCCGCCCAACTTCCCGCCGCCACCTGACGGCCGGCCACCTTCCCGACGACACCGGACAGGACAAGCACCGCAGCACCCTCGGGCCCGTGGAACCCGACGCCCCGCAGCGTCACGCGATGACCCGCCCCGACACGGCAAGGGACATATCGGGCAGCGAGCCGCTCACGACAAGGCCCTCATGCCGCTGACGAATCGAGGCCAAGGTGTGAACCGCCCGTCCCTGGGCCGGTCGGCCGCTGCTGGAAACCGCCGGTGATCAGCTCACCGTCGTCGCGGCTTCTTTTTCCGCTTCCGCTTCCGCTTCCTCTTCGGAGTCGGGGCGACAGGGTGGAGCTGATCCTTGATCAAGGCTCGGAGGTGTTCGGGGTGGCGGGTCGGCACAACCCACGTGTTGCCGACCCTGAACTTGAGGGCGCGGCTGTAGTGCGGGTCGTTGGGTTCCATGTAGTTCGAATAGAACCGGGCAGACCCGAGCTCGGGCACGGTTGCCACCGCAGGGTCGATGCGTATCACCAGCGCCGCCCGCATCAGCGGGGGCACGAGCACGCCCGCCGCGCACCAGATCATGGAGCTCCGCTTCATCCACCGGTTGCTGAGCGTGTCGTACTCGGGTGAGGTGCGCAGACGCATCACATGGTCCGGGTCGGTGACCACGAACATCTCCCGGACGCCCGACCAGGGGCAGGAGAACACCGCCCAGTTCTGGTTCGTGACGGTCGGATTCCGGTGTTCCGCCCCCTTCGAGGCCACCGCCCCGATCCGGACTCCCCGCTCGTCCACCCTGATACCCGTCGGCCAGTTCCGGTACAGCAGTGATATCGGGGCCATGCAGAAGACCGGAGTGAAGGCGGCGTACGCGAACCAGTCCGGGCCGGCGGTGAGTCCCCGGGCCAGGCACAGGGCGAAGAGCGCGACGGGTCCGTAGAGGCCCATGGCGAGCAGGGGCAGGTTCAGCGCGCAGTGGTCTTCCGCGTAGTCGAAGTGCTCGGGTCGATCCACCGCCGCCGTCCCCCGTGCGTCGCGCCCCGTCACCGATCCGCAGGTGAAGGCAGAACCAGAATCGCCAAAAAACAGCCTGCTGGGTCGACTGGTCACCCAGGATCTCCACGGCCCGGCGCGGCGTCGCCTCCTCCAGGTCCTCGCCGTCCTGCGCATCATCCCCGTCGTCGCCGCGCTCCTGGCCGCCGTCCGGGTCCGGTTGGTCATCCGAGCCGCGCGGGTCCTGGTCCTGGTGCCGACACTGGACCTGCCGGCGCAGACGGTCCGGACCTGGCGCGAAGTCGGCCACGCCGGGCCGGCGGTCGCGGTCGCACCGGGTGCCGTCGGCGTTCCGGCCCTGCCTGCGGTGAGGCGGGGCCGGAACGGGCCGTTGCCGGAACGCGCTAGGACGTGGTGAAGTAGCCGTACACGTCGGCGATCAGCTGGGTGCTGCCCGCGTGGTTGTAGATGTCGACGGCGCCGTCGGGCCCCAGCCGGGTCTGGACGTGGCCGGCGATGTCGCTCCACGGGTTGGTGTTGAGGCTGGAGGTGCCCGGCCTCGGCTGCCCGTCGGGCCACACGGTCAGATGGCTGGGCCGGGCCTCCTGGGTGGCGGTGAGGTTCACCACGGCACCGATGGCACCGGCCGGAACGCCGCCGTGGCCGGTGACCGCCAGCCGGAGCGTGGAGTCCGGACCGAGCGGGTGACCGCCGGCGGGGGTGTCCAGTACCCGGCTCGGCGGAACGGGAGTGAACAGCCCCTGGCCGTGGATGCTGTAGTAGCCGACCACGTCCAGGACGGCGTCCACGGACCCCCCGTTGTTGTGCACGGTGATCGAACCGTTGGAGACCGGGACGACCGCCTGGTTGGAGATGTCCTTGCCCGGCTCGTAGTTGACGGTCGAGGTGGTGTACGCGGCGCCGGTGGGCGCGGCGGTGAGATAGCTCCTGGTGCTGGCGTTGGTCGCGGTGAGGTTCACCAGGAGGGCGGAGGCGTCGGCCGGGATCCCGGGCATGCTGGTGAGCTGGACGGTCCGCTGGGCCCCCGGACCCAGGGGGCCCAGATGCCGGGTGTCCAGCACCCGGGTCGGCTGGACCGGGGTGTAGCGGTAGGTGGTCTGGGTCTGGCCGGGCGTCATGTAGTACCCGAGAACGTCGAGGACGATATCGACCGTGCCCAGGTGGTTGTAGACCTCCAGGCCCGCGACGCCGGTCTGGTCCGGGCTGGGACTGACCGGGACGGTGACGAGGTTGGCCACGTCGTGCCCCGGCGAGAAGTTGAGTGTGGAGAAGGCCGGCGGGCTGCCCTGGGTCTGCAGGCCGGGAGCGCCGATGCTCAGGTAGCTGTTCGCATGGGCGTTGGTGGCGGTGACGTTCAGCACCACGGCGGTCGCCCCGTCCGGCACGTAGAAGACCGGGGTGGGCGGCATGTGCGAATAACAGGCGTCGAGATCCACCTCGGTGAAGCTGTCCTGCGACAGGGTCGAGGAGGCGCCGCAGTTCGGGAAGCTGGACCGGGTGTCGAGAACCCGGGTCGGGTTGACCGGCACGAAACCGGACCGCGCCGGGGCGCTCGCCACGGAACGGGTCGCCGCGAACGCCGGGGTCCAGACCCCGACCAGAACCAGGGCCGCAGTGAGTAACGCGGCCAGACGCAGATGCATGATGAGCCCCCCGATGGAAAATGGAAATCGTGCCGAGCCAGTTGGCTGGGAAATCGCCTGCCATGCTGCCCTGACGAAGGCCTGCCAGGAAGTGGCGGAGACGACAAGGGCGGGCCGACACGGGCGGGTGATCTGGAGCATGGGGGAAGCCGGCCGAACCATCATCAGCTTCGTACATCGCTTCACGTGACCTCCATGCTCGCGTGTTCGAACCGCCTCTCGTCGGCTGCCCGTGGCGGCAGCCGGTGTGGTACGTCGCCTCACCGCGGAACGTGCCGGCCGACCATGACGTTGACCCGACGGTCGCCTGACGCTCCGGCACGAAGCGGCAGGACCAGGCTGCCCGAGACCACCGGGTGACGTCCCGTTTCCCGCACGAATCCGTACACCCGACTCATAGACTCTGACTGTCAGGGGCACGACCACATGGGGGCATTGTGGGTGAGCAGCGCGGTGGCGGGACGCTAGCTCCGGATGCTCACCGCCCCGGCTTGGGCCGGGCTCTGAACCGGGATGAATCAGCCGGGACGGCTGTCCGTCAATTCAGGATCAGCGGGGCGGTGTTGTTCCTCGGGTTGGGATCCCAGGGAATCGTCGTGCTGGGCACCGGCTCGCCCCACACCAGTTGCACCAGGCCGCGCGCGTGGCGCACCATCGTGTTCACACGGAAGGTCACTGGGATCGCGAAGCTGTCGCCCGGGTAGGCCAGGATCGCGCTCAAGCCTGCCGAGCAGTATTCGACGGTGCTGCTGACGGTGTTGCAGTCCGGCCCGGGGACAACGGTGGCCCCCGGTGGCGCGGTGACCTTGACGAAGG
>NZ_JBGCCS010000076.1:0-12960 GCF_041262645.1 Streptacidiphilus sp. EB129 | reverse complement strand
GCGCGCCCGCGTACGTGCCGTCACCCTCACCGTGGAACTCGCGGACCAGACCACCGCCACACACCAGCTCACCCTCGACCCGGCCGACGAACGCGACCACCGCCTCGAAGCCGCCACCGACAAGGCCCGACGACGCTTCGGACCCACCACCATCGGACCCGCGATGCTCTACCACGCGGCCTAACAGCCGTGGCCCGGACCAGGGGGCGCGGGCGGTCGACCGGTTCCGCGCCTGGCTGGCCGCCACGGCCCCGGGTGTAGCCGCCGTGGCCGGTCCGGGCCGCCACGACGGCATTCCTGTCCAGTTGGACGCGGTGCTCCCCGCTGGGGCAGAAGTCCACGCCCACGGTGATCGCACAGGAGCCCGGAGCGTTCTGATTTCCGGTCCAGGACGCGCGCAGCTCCCCGCAGGGCCTGCGCCCCCGGGAGCTGTGAGGGTCGCGGTGGGTCGGGCGCAGGGGTTCACCCACCAGGAGCGCCATCAGCGCGGCCAGGTGCGCCAGCGGCAGCGTGATACGAGCGCGGCAGCCCGGGCAGCGGTGCCAGTGCCGCAGCCAGTCTTCGGCGTGGGTACGGAACAGGGACGTGTAGCGGTCGGTCACCTGCACGTCGTTGCTGTAAAGGTAGTTCGGCCGCTCCCGCGTATTGCAAGACGGGCAAACCGGAGCGCGGACGCAGCCGTGTTCGTGGCAATGATCGAACACGAGGGCAGGCGCTTGCCGGCAGAGCGCACACCACCACCCGGACGCCTCCAACGAGCCGCGCTTCTTGGCGAGGACCGCGTACGCGTGGCCTTCCAACTCACCGTTGTACGGGCGCAGCGTGGCAGTGACGCGGGGTGGCATGGCCGGCACGTTACCAAGCCCCACCGACACCGCCGCCCTGCACGCCATAATCTCCCGCCGAACCTGGCTCCCGCAGCCACCTGGCTCCGAGTCCGTCACGAGACCGGCAGACCGTCAGCTCCCGCAAGCACTCCGCGCAGCCGACCGAGTGAGACACCCCAGCGGTGAACCCGCGAACCGCGGCAGGCGCGTACGTGTCGGGAACACTGGGCCCGCCCCGACGGCACCCGCGCCGTCAGCGTCATCAGCCCCTTTATTGATCAACAGACGCCGGCGAATACAGCACCGCCATGGATCCATCGGGGGCGCATTCCGCTGCCGTGGGCAGAAGCGGCCGAGATGCGGTGCGGGCGGCGGTCACATCCTCACCATCCACCCCGTGCTCTCGTGGATCGGCCTCGCCGACGCCTACAGCTCCTCCAAGGCCGCCGTGTGGTCCCAGAGCAACTCCCTGCGCCTCCACCTGCAGCCGCGCGGCATCACCGTCACGGGGCTGCACGTCGGCTACGTCGACACCGACATGACCGCCAGCATCGACGCACCCAAGGTCCGCCCCCAGGACGTCGCGGCTCTCGGGCTCGACGGCGTCGAGGCCGGCGCCTACGAGGTCCTCGTCGACGACCTGTCCCGGCAGGTCAAGGCTGGGTTGTCGAAGGACATCTCCGCGCTCTACCCGCAGCTGGCCGGTCGGTCTCATTCCAAACTCCGGGTGGCGGCAAGTGAACCCTGCACCAGGTCTTTGCCAAGTCGAGTCGGGGTGTGGTGGACGGATTGGCCCTGGCGAACCGTGACGATGAGGCCGGACTCGCGCAGGACGGTGGCGTGTCGAGAAGCGGCCGCGGCAGAGACGCCGAGCGTCGCCGCCAGGACTCCCGTGGTCACGGCTGGTGTCCTGACCACGGCGACCAGTGCCGCTGCCCTCGTTGCGCCGAGCAGCGGTACCAGGCCCTGCGGCACGGGGCCGAGGTCGGGGTCGCGCGTGATGGCGCCGCGAGTGGCGGGGTAGATGACGCTCACCGATTCGGCCAATGGATCGAACATGATGCGGGTTGCCAGCGCTGTCGGCTGGAAGACCAGGGGCCGCCGATCGAGGGACTCCTCAGCATCGAGGACGGTGTTCAGACACAGCACCCGGCCGTCCCAGCGGATCCACGGATGCAAGGAGTTCAGCAGGCCGTCGGTGCCCCCGATCGCAGCACGGACGCTCGCTGTGCCGCAGGCATTTGCGACGGCTGAGGTGATCCTTCGACGGTAGGGGTCCAGTGCCCTCGCGCGGAGGTCGGTGAGTATGCCACTCAGTGCGGTCACGGCGCCCGCGTCGCCATCCGCGAGAGCGCGGGTGAACGGGGTCATGGCGCCGGACCGGGCAAGGTCTCGCAGATGAGCGGCTGCCGGTGGGGATTCGGTGTCGATTCTCGGCGGTGTTGCCTTGGCGATCTCGCCGAAGAACGCAGGCATGTAGAGGTATGTGTAGAGGTCGAACAGCCTGCTGTGGCCTGGACTCCAGCCGCGGGCGGCCTCCAGCCTCCACGCCGTCATCCTCCGGTTTGAGGTCCGGTCGGCCAGTTGAGCCCCCGCCAACGCGAGCTCGTACCCAAGGTCAGGTGCGTCGGCGACCCGTACTCGCTCCAGGTCGTCCGAGGTCAACCGGATCCTTATCAACCTGGCATCCCCCTGTGTGCCGGCTGGCGCTTCAGACCCTTTGCATGCTCACGCAAAAGCATAGCCGCTCGGGTGCTGACATGCGACCGTTGAGCCACCTCTTCGGTTGTGGCCAGCGATCCTCCTGTCCGCAGCCGCATCGGCGCACGACCTGTCAGATTCAGGAGCAAGCAGCTTCACCCACACCGTCGCCCGATCGGAGAAAACACGTGAAGGTACGCCCGCGCATAGCCAAGGCCGCCGGAGCCCTCGCAGCCGCTCTCGGCCTCATGCTCGCCGTCCCGGGCAGCGCCTCCGCTTCCACCATCCTGGCGGACACCAACATCCTCCAGAACGGCTGGAGCGGTCTGTGCCTGGCCGTCAACGAGGGTGTCATGACCCCGGGGAACACGGTCGTCGAATACGGCTGTCTCGGCACCAACTACCCCGACCAGTACTGGGGCTTCTCCCAGTCCCAGAGCCACAACGGCTACTACTACATCTACAACCAGAAGGACAACAACTACTGCCTGACCTTCCAGCCGGGGCAGGCCGACCAGGTGGCCCTGACGATCAGCTGGTGCGGGTACCAGGGCAACAACGGAAGTACCAACCAGCTGTGGGCCGAGGACACCTACTTCTACGGCGGGGGCTACTCGTATCCCCTGTACCAGGCGTACGGTGACGGCCGCTGCATGTCCGTGCCCGGCAACAACCAGCAAGACTGGGCAACCCTGGACCTGTACTACTGCGGCGGATACCCCGACCAGCGCTGGTACTGGGGCGGATACAACTAGGCCTTGTTGCGAAAGTGGATCAAGGTCTTGGATGATCACGGTCCGTGAGACTTGGTGATCTGACGAATGGCCAGGGCTGTGCACAGGACCTTCCGGTCAGTTCCAGACCGGTTGTCCACGGTCCGTCGTGATGGAGAGCACGTCGCAGCCCATCCGTTTCACGGTTTCCAACAGGACCGCCCGGACGTGGTCTTCGTCCCGGGGTGGGAAGGCGACGCGGAAGCCCTCCGCCCGCGTGACGACCAACGCCGATCGCCAGCCCGACCTGGCATTAGGACGAAACTAGGACGGTTCAAGGACCTGCGTCGGTAGTGTCCCCACGGGGTCACTGATGCACTTCATGCTTTCGCTCGAGACTCAGCTCAGGCCCAGGAAGCCCCATGGGCATACCCCGGGGGAAACAGGACACGCACACGATCGGAGTTTGAAGATGGCACGAAAGTGGAAGCGGACCAGAAGCTTCGCCACGGTCCTGGCCGTAGGCGTAACAGCCCTTACCCTCGGCATGCAAAGCGCGAGCGCAACCCTCAACATCCCGAGCACTACCCTGCAGAACAATGCCAGCGGCTACTGCGTGATCGAACGCAACCCTTCGTCGGCTGGCATAGGCGACTCCTGCGGCTACGGCGGCACGTACTTTCACATCGTCAGCGACGCCCCCGACGCCGGAGGCGCCGCCTACGTGCAGATCCAGACCACCACAGACGACCCGAGCGGCCCTGGCTACTGCCTGTACGCCGTTGGACAGGGCACCGGCCCCTCTGGCGCCCCTGCCGGTTCCTCCGACGTGGAATTGGAGCCCTGCTGGTACAACGACCCCCGTTCCATATGGGCTGTGGCCAGGGCCGGAGCCACCACCAACGGCTGGACCCCCGAGACGTTCTTCACCTTCGACGGGCGCGTCTGCCTGGACGGCGGTATCGGGCTATACGCCTTTCGCGAGGAGGGCTGCAACGGCGGCAACGCCTGGCAAAGGTGGACTGTGTACACAGGCTGACCACTCAGCCCAGAAATACCGACGCAATGGGGTCGGCCTACCCCACTAGCCTCAATACCAGTGACTTAAGTATTCTTGCTGGTAGGGTGCCTGTCCAGGAGGTGCCTGGATGCCACGCCCTGGACAGGTCAAGCCGGCGACGGACGAGCGGCTGTCGGACCGGATCGCGATCGGACTGCTGACGCGTACGTTCCCACCGGAGCTTGTGGACGGGATCGTCGAGGAGTGCGGCAGGTCCGGGAAGCGCAACCGGCTGCTGCCACCACGGGTGGTCGTCTACTTCGTGCTGGCCATGTGCCTGTTCTCCGGGCAGGGCTACGAGGAAGTCGCACGACTGCTGACCGAGGGCCTTGCGTGGGCCAGGCGCTGGTCGGGGTCGTGGCAGGTGCCCACCACGGCCGCGATCTCCCGGGCCCGGGTCAAACTCGGGCCCGAACCGTTGAAGGCGCTGTTCGAGCAGACCGCCAAGCCTGTGGCGACCGAGTCCACCGTTGGTGCCTGGTACGGGCGGTGGCGTCTTATGGCGGTCGACGGGACCACGTTCGATGTGCCGGACAGTGAGGAGAACGACGCTCGGTTCGGCCGTCCCACGACCCATCGCGGTGAGCGGACGGCATTCCCGCAGGTGCGGGTGGTGGCACTGGCCGAGTGCGGGACGCACGCCATCACCCATGCGGCCCTGGGGCCGTTCACCACCGCCGAGTCCGTGCTCGCGCGGGAGCTGTTCGGGGCCCTGGGGCCGGGCGACCTGCTGATGGCCGACCGGGGCTTCGCCGGCCTGGAGCAGTGGCGGGCGGCCTCGACCGGCGGTGCGGATCTGCTGTGGCGCATCAAGTCGAACGCCGTCCTGCCCGTGCGTGAGGAACTGCCCGACGGGTCCTACCTGTCCGACATCGCCGCTGCCGGTGACCGCAAGCGCGCCGACGCGGCCGTCGTGCGCGTCGTCGAGTACACCCTGGACGACCCCGGGCGCCCGCGGCACGACGCCCCGTACCGGCTGATCACCACCATCCTCGACCACGAAGCCGCCCCCGCAGCGGAGTTGGCGGCCTTGTACAACGAGCGCTGGGAGATCGAAACCACACTGGACGAACTCAAGACCCACCAGCGCGGCCCCGCCCAGGTCCTGCGCTCCCGCTCGCCCGACGGCGTCGAGCAGGAGGTCTGGGGCCACCTGCTCGTCCACCACGCGATCCGCCAGCTCATGCACACCGCCGCCGAGGACACCGGTACCGACACCGACCGGCTCTCCTTCACCCGCACCCTCCGCCTCGCCCGACGCCAGGTCACCGCGCAGGCGGCCTATTCCCCCTGACCGCCTCGCCGCAGCCCTCGCCGACGGGTTGCGCGAGATAGCCCGCCACCTGCTACCTCTGCGCCGCCGACGATCGAACGCCCGCGTCGTCAAACGCAAGATGTCCAACTTCGGCGTCAAACGAGCCCAGCACCGACTCTGGCCACAACCCACCCTCGACCCAGCCGACGCCGTAGCCATCGCCCCGCACTACAAGACCGCCCCGATCAACCCGCCGGTCAAGGTTCCACGCACCTGGGACTCTTAAGTCACTGGTATTGGGGCTAGAACCCCCGCAAGCGCGACCACAGTGCCACCCGCGAACAGGTCGCGGACGAGCTCGTCGATGTTGTCGTCACCGCTCTGGTGGCCCTCGGCCGCTTCACCGACGACCCCGCCGCCCACGTCCACGCGAAGATCCAGCACATCACCGACCGCCTCAACCTGCAGACCTGGCCGCCTGGGCGTGCCTGTGGCCTCCCGGGTGGGGGGACACAGGCACGCCCAGAAGATCTGCCGCGGCCGGCAGCACCGGGGCCGCACCAGCGACCTACGCATCGACGAGCTCGGCCGCCGCTCCCGGTAGCACACATGACGGCCCGCCAGCTGCGCCTGGAACGGCCCCACCTGCGACCTGCGGCCGCGCTCCGGCACGTGCGCACCGGCTCGATGCCCCGCGCAACGTGCAGTTGCACCTCTCCGACCGCACCGTGACCAACCGTCCGTTCCGCGGCCCCGCAGTGCACGTTAAAATCGCCGGACCTTCGATGCTCCCCTGCCTCCGTGGGCACATTGAACGCATACGTCCCGATTTGCAGGCGGGGAAATCTGAGGCATCCCTCAAGGGGCATGCAAACCCGTTGCGAATGCCAGGTGTCGGGTACATGATCGAGCACGCCTGGTAGCGCCGGGCCACGGGGGGTCGTGCAGCGCGCTTGTGATCCCCCCTGTTCTGTTTCGTCACATGGGGGGAATTGCAATGCGGCGTACATTTCTCGGCCTCGCGACAGTGGGGAGCCTGGCCTTCAGCCTTCTGGCGGGAGGAACCGCACATGCCGATAACCAGGTCGGGCCGGTCACCTGGCAGTCGAAGGCCGGGGCTAACGAGTACTGGAACTTGCAGGGCTACTCGACCTCGAACGGGGGGGCGCTGATCGCCTACCCCTGGACAAACGGGTCCAACGAGTGGTTCTACGACGTCCTCCTGACAGACGGCTACCGGGTGCAGGAGACGAAGTACTCGGCCAACACGGGTAATCCCGAGTGCGTCGAGGACCGCGGGTACGCCATCGACGCGGGGATCGACCAGTGGGCCTGCGGAGACTTCGAAAACAACTGGAACGTGCAGTGGGCTGAGAACGAACCGGTCTACAAGGACTGGGAGCTCGTCAACCAGGCCCACGACCAGCTGGCCACATGGAAGTACGACAAGTACCAGATCTTCCTGGAAAACCGCGACGACTCGAGTGCCTGTGACTCCAACTCGGGTCTGAATGAGATCTGCGCCCAGGTCTGGCAGTAGCCACCGCAACTCTCTCGTACCCCGTTTCTTTCCTCGCCATGACCAAGGAGTTCCAGCACATGCGCGTATCCCGGAAACTGACCGCTCGTAAGAAGCTGGCGCTGGGCTCGGCCGTCGCTGTAGCAGGGGCGGGCCTCGCCGCCGCTGTGGCAGGATCCGCCGGCGCCACCGCCAGCCTCCCCGCGCTGGGCACCGTTCCCGTGGTCACCTCCTCCGCCCACGTTCCTCAGCCCCTGGACGCCTACGGCGTCTCCGACGCGGACATGCAGCTGATCATGCAGGCGCGCCACACCGCCGAGTTGGGCTGCATGGTGCGCCTCGGGTTCTCCGGCAACCTCCCCATGGTCTACAACGACCCGATCAGCACCACCACCATCGCAATCCAGTCCCAGCGCCTGCGCTACCTGGACCCGAAGACCGCCACGAAGGATGGATACCATCTGCCCGGTGACACCGCAGATGGTTCCCCGGCTCCTGCCGCGAAGCCCGCAGCGGTCTCTGCGGCCACAGAAGCCCTCGAGACGGCGGCCTACGAAGGCACCACGGGATCAGCGAACGGGCACGCAGTCCCCAAGGGGGGATGCAAATACTGGGCCAACTCGGTGCTCACCCACGGGAGCCCGTACAGCCCCAGTACGGCCATCGACAGCCGCTGGGTCTACTCGGTCGCCCAAAACAGCGCGATGACCGACCCGCGCATGACGAAGGTCGCCGGGGCATGGAGCGCCTGCATGAAGCAGCGCGGCTTCTCCTACACTGCGCCGTGGGACGCACCCGGGGACAACCTGCGGCAGTTCGATGGCTCCTTCCACACCAGTCCGAGCTCCGCCGAGGTGTCCACCGCCACCGCAGATGCCGTGTGCCGCACGCAGAACAACGTCCTGGGAACGTGGACGGCCGTCACCAGCGCCTGGGAGAAGAGCCTGGTCCAGCAGAAGCTCACGGGCCTTGAACACGGCAAGGCCAACGCCGACGTCATGCTGGCTAACGCGAAAGCCGTGCTCGCCGGGAAGTACTGACGCCTCGACGCGCGAAAGGTGCCGCCCCTATGCTCTCCAAGATGTCCACACGACCGCTCGGCCGCGTCACCGCAGGCGCGGCACCCTTCGCCCTGGCCTCGGCAGCAGCCTTGAGCCTGCTGCAGCAGGTACCGGCGTACGTGCAGGTGGCATACCGTGCCGGCGTCAACATCGTGATCCTCCAGCACTGCATGGCACTGTGGCTCATCGCCCTGCTGTTCGCGATGCTGGGGCGCTGGGGCGTGGCCCGGTGGTTGGTGCTCGCCGCCACCGCGGTCGACATCGCGGCACTGGTCCTGTTCCACGCCGAGATCGGCAACAGCATCTACACCGACTATCTGTGGTGCGCGACCGCCCTGGGCGTGATCGCCTTCACTGCCCCCACTGACCTGGTGGACCTCAGCACGTTCGGCCGCGCCGAAGCCGCAGCAATTGGTGCCGTCCTGGTTCTCGGCATTTCCGGGTTCAGGGACATGGCAGGGCCGCTGCATGTCCTGTGGTTGCCGTGGCCGGTCATCGTGCTGGCCACAGCGTTCGCGATCCACCTCGCGCAGCCCGGCTCGGACACCGTGCGCGCCAGTGGGATCGCGCTCGCCGCGCTCCCCTGGGCGCCCATTTCCGACCCTTGGCCCTGGCACGTGCAGACGACCGTGCTCCTCGATGGGGCCGCCGTACTGGTGGTCCTGTTCACTGCCAGCGCCCTTATCGCGGGCCTGGTGCGGGGACTTCGCGAGGCTCGGACCCCTAGTGGCAGCGCGCCTTCCCCCTAGCGTCCTTCATCACCTGAAAGCGGGCTCAACATGGGCATCACCCGTGACCAGCTGGCTGACGTCAGTAGCGCTCTCCGGGCTCAGGCCTCGACTGAGGGAGTTCTGCTCGTCGACCGCACTGGCCTTACCGGGGCTGTGCCCGTGCCCCCGGCCGCCCGGGGGTGATTCCGGCGGAATCACCGCGTACCTGGTTCTGCCCCTCTTGACGGGCCGAGAGCTCCCGGGGGTGCGGCTCACCCGTCGTCGGATCCGAGGGTGCCGGTGACGTGGAATGCGTTCGCGGTGTTCAGGCCGAGGCGGGCCGACCAGGTCAGGGCCTCGTCGAGTGGAGCGTCGCCGTCCGCCAAGCGGGCGGCGGCGAGGGCAGGCGGTGCCTTGCCCTCGTCCAGCAGGGCAGCCCACTGCTGCGCGGTGAGGGCCAGGTAGCGCATGCTGGGCAGGTAGGCCAGGACAGTCAGATCGCGGACGTCGGCTCGAGAGAGGTCCAAGCCGCGAAGGTTCTGGACGTTGCACAGCGGGGTGATATCGATCGGGGTGGTGCTCCCCAGGTCCAGGGAGGCGAGGTGGCGGTGGCCTGCGAGCGGGGTGAGGTCGCAGCCGTCCAGGGTGACACGCAGGGACTCGACCGGGAGCGCGCGGATAGGTGTCAGGTCGGTGGTGGCGCAGCGGTTGAGGTGCAGCCGCCGCAGGTTGGGGGCGGCGGTGAGGGGGGCCAGGTCGACGAGGCCGGTGGCGTCGTTGATGTGGATGGCCTGAAGGGTGGGTGGTATCACGTCGGGGATCTCGCCGATGATCTGTCGGGGGCGAGGCTGGCGGTGGACTCAAGGAGGGAGATGTGGTCGCCGTCGCTCTCGTAGGCTCCCTGCTTCAGCAGCGTCAGATAGTGGCCGAGTAGCGAGGTGACCGAGTCGGCGATGTAGGCCGGGCCGTCGTCGTAGTCGCGGCCGATGTGGATGACCTGGCCGGGGTGGCCGTTACGGGCCGGGGCCAGGTCCACCGCCAGGTAGTTGCCGTCCTCGCGGGTGGCGAAAGGCAGCCAGCCGGGGTGCCCGCCCCAGCGCCGGACGGCGTTGGCCGGTTCGGCGTCGAAGACGACCGAGTCCCATGCCAGCTCCCAGTCACACCAGGCTGGCTCGCTCTGGTCGGAGTGGATGGCGACCAGGCTTTCCAGTGCCAGCCAGGCGTTGCCTCCGAGTAGGTAGCGGTGGCCGTAGTCGATGCCGTCGCCATCGGCGATCGAGTACAGCGCCCGCAGGTCAGCGGGCAGGTGCCGGCCGATACGGTGTTCGGCCTCGTCGAGTGCGGCGGCGGACGCGGGTGGCGGCAGTTGCTCGGTCCGTCCCAGGATCTCGGCGCGCCGCTGCATGTATTCGCGGAACCGCGCCACTGCCAGGTCGGGGTCGCCGGCCGGGGCGGCCGTGCCTTCCCCCTGCCTGGAACCGGGTTGGGGCAGCCGGTAGCCGGAGTCCAGCACGACCTGGAATCCGCCGGCCCGTCCGCGCACGCTGGTGATCGCGCCTGCGAATGCGACCAGCCTGTACTCCCCGGACGGTTGGCATGTGATCTCCAGGGTGGTGGGCTCCCAGCCCCGGATTTTCCGCAACTCCTCCGCCAGCTTCATCAGTTCCTGGAAAGGGCTGGGCAGTTGGTTACGCCACCACATGTCCTCTGCGCCCGGGACCGTGTAGCTGCCGGACACCGAGGCGCCACCCCGGCCTGCCGTGCTCGTCAGCACCGCACCCGTCCAGCCCGCCGGCGCCTTCGTGGCGATCTCCTCGGCGATCCGCCGCGTGGCCCGCTCCACCATGTCCTGCTCCCGTCCTGTCGCTACTGTCGGCATCATCGCAGTGGGCGGTGACAGGACGGACGACCGCTCCCCTCTTCACTGGCGCGCGCGAGGGTTCAGCTGGGTCGGTGACCGTCGAGCCAGTCCGTCCGCGGTCTCCTGTCGCCAGAGTGATTCCGTCGGAATCACTCTGGCGGCTGTTCCTCCTGGGCTGGACGGGCCGTTCGGCTGTCGTCGCCTGATGCGTAGACCGCAGGCTTGGGGCGGACTCCGGGGTGATTCCGTCGGAATCACCTTCCCGCGGCCTTGCCGAGCCGGGCCGCCGGCGGTTCCGTTGGCTTCGCCGAGCACAGCCAGCTGTTCCCCGCCCGGGGTGATTCCGTCGGAATCACTGCGGGCGCTGGTCACGCGACCCGGGTGATTCCGACGGAATCACCCGCTGGCAGTGGGTAATGGCAGAACGGACAGACCACATCCCTCGACTGGCGCGCACCGAAGGATCAGAAGCTTGACGCCCTACCGCTTGCCCCGTTGGTGGTCGGTAATGCAGCGGCCGACTCGCCGAGCTTCGCTGCTGGAGGGATCTTCAGGCCGGGGGTCAGGCGGTTCATCCGTCGAAACGCTGCCACGCAAGGTCGAGTTGGCAGAGCGGACGCAGTGCGCTGCGATGGTGGGCACCGATCCAGACGTCGAGCTCGTCGGTGTCGTGTGAGTAAGCCGCGATGCGGGCTACGACTCCCGGTCCGACGAGGAAGTCCGTCGGCGCGATGGGCGACAGGAACGGCCGCAGCGGCACGCGGTGCAGACAGCTCTCCAGGACGGGCAGCATGTGTTCGCGGAAGCCTCGGGGGAAGGCCTTGTAAGGGGCGGTCAACGCGGCTTCGTACAGCGAGAACTGCAGCAGGAACCTGCTCAGCGGTTCCAGTTCGGGCACCGGCGCATCCTCCTCGGTGAGCCAGACTTCCGGGTCGGTGCCGGCGGCGTCGAGCTGCCAGGGGATCGACCAGTCCCAGCAGCCCTGGTTCTCGGTACTGAAGACCAAGCGCTCTCCGTGGCTGTCAGTCGTGAGCTCTGCCAACGGGTGGATGAAGTTCTGCCGTCCGAGGAGGGCCGGGCGCTTACCGGCAAGGCAGTGGAAGCCAGCGAGGGCCGGGGGTATGGAGCTGGGTATCGCAGCGGCCGGATGCGGTTCAGCGGTGCTGGGGTGCCAGCCTGTGGCGAAGAGTTCCAGGGCCCTGCTGGGGTCGGTGCCCACATGGTCGAGCCACCCAAGATCGGGCAAGACAGGTGGAGAGTTGGGCGGCCGGGCTATGTCGAGCAGCTCGCGGCACAGCGGCGGATCGATGGTCAGGTGGCAGCTGTTGAGCTCACCGTTGGACCACGTGCTTCGGGAGTGGCGGACGAGACCGAGGTAGGTGCAGAGCTCGTCGACCCGTACGAACAGGTGCACCGGCTGGTCCCGATCCGCTTCGGCTCCCGTGGACATCGCCCGCCCGGTCAGCCTCGATGCGGCGGCCGCGGGCGTGGGACCGTGCAAGCGGAACTCCTGGTCGTTCCAGACGCTGGAGACCGTGGGATCGTCCACGGCATCCGCGATGACCACGGTCGCCGTCGTCCCGACCACAACCGAGGCCCCGCCTACGGTGAACCTCTGGGCCTCCGTACCGGCGAGCTTGAGTGCCACGCTCACAGGGACCAAGCCCGAACGCGTCAGCGGCATGCGGCGAGTCTATTCAGGAATCGATCACCGCGAGGATGGGGAGTGATCTTTCCCTGACTCTGGACCCGGCGGGTCAGCAGTTCTTGAACTCCGTGCGTGCAGTCGAGCAAGGGGCGCCGGCTGCCGCAGGCCGTGTCGGCGGTGACTGCCGGTGCTCGCGCCGGCCCAACGACGCGCCTGGAGTTCCGGGCAGCGATGTCGAGGAACCGGTAACAGAGAGGTCCGGTCACAGAAGGGTCGCTTCGGAGAGGCGGCCCTTCTGTTTGCGACGTTCCCATACGCCTTCCCCCCGCACCGTCCTATGCTTCCCGGGCCGGTCGCGACGACGGGGCGCGACGGCAGCAGGGGGGAACGATGTTACGGAGAGCGGAACCACCCACGGAACGCCCAGGGGCCGGGAGGCGACTGCTGCGCCGGGCCGTCGCCGTGGCCGGTGCCACCGTGACGCTGGTCGCGGGGTTTGGCCTCGCGTCGACGCCGGCCGGTGCGGCGGCCACGTCCTCGGTGCCGGTCGTGAGCCTGCAGGCGCCACCCGACTCGGCGGCGCTCGCGCCCGGCGGCTCGGCTGA
>NZ_JBGCCS010000075.1:0-13449 GCF_041262645.1 Streptacidiphilus sp. EB129 | reverse complement strand
GGTGCCTAGGATCTTCGGGTGCCCGATGACACTTCCGATCCTCAGCTGACCGCGCGGCAGTGGGACGCGCTCGGAGAACTCCGCCGCCTCCAGGAACACGGACTGCCCGCAGAGCGGGGAACAGCCGGCCTGCACCTGGCCACCCTCAAGCCCGTGGCCGCCATGGGCCTGGTCACCCTGGACGAATCCGGCGAACCCGACCGCCGCGGGCGTCAATGGTCGGCCACCCTCACTGAGGCCGGCCGCCAAGCCCTGGACCAGGCCGGCCCGGAGCCCACCAACCCCTGACCGACCCACGACCGGCCCAAGGCCGACCCAGGGCCGACCCTGGACTGACCCAGGGCCGATCCACGTTCCAGCGTGAGCTCAGTGGGCCGACTCCAGAGGCGGCGCCCGGACGGCCCTGCGCCCTCCAGGACCCTCAGCGCGATGACCCACACGGGACTCCCCACCCGGTATCGGCGCGCGAGGATTCCGCGGCGGCCACCAGAGCGGCCCGTTGTTCCGCGCGCCGGTCCCTGTACGCCCGGGACTGACGCCTGACCGCAGTACGCCCGGGGCCGGCCGGTGTCGGCGGGGACACCGCCGCCCCGCACACCACACACACCGGCGCACCGGTCACCACGTCGTCCCCCGCACGATCGGATCGCCCGGGCGGCGTAGGTTTCCTCGCGCGCCGAAACAGCAGCGGCCTCGCGCGTCGAAACGTCCCGCCGGCGCAGCCCAGCCGCGTGCCGATACCCTCCAGGCCCTCCAGGGCGCGGTGACCAGCACTGGTCACCGGTCCCGTGACGGGGCGGCAGGTAACCGGGTCCAGCAGCCCGGTAGCGCGCCCGGCCATCGCCGCCACCGCGGCCTCCGGCCCCGGAGCGCCGACGGGCACACGCTGGTGACTGTTCCGGTGACTTCACCGGTGACGTGCGGATACTTCACCAGTCGTCGTCACCCAGGACGTCGACTACCTTGCTCACCTCGCGTGCGCGGGCACCGGCGGACATCGCCGCGGCGCGCCGCGGTAGGGCCGGCGGTGCCGCTGGAGGCCGTGTGGTGCATCAGCACGAACGCCGCCGCGACCGGGCGGTGCAGTTCGGTGATCTTCAGACCGTCAGGCCGCAGGCGAGGGCTGGCGCACTTCCACCGGTGCCCCGCTGGGACGGTAGGCAGCTCCGTCCTGTCGGGTCGTCACCAGGAGCACCCCACCGCTGTCGAGGGTTGCCGGTCAGCAAACCAGGGCCACACGCTGACACTCATGACCTGCGACGAGGCTCACTGCTCGGCGCCGTTTGGACAATGCCACCACGGTGCCCGACCCGCCGTGATCGCCGTCCGGCGCGAGGTGCCCGAAAAAATTTTCGCGGTCGAGGCAACCTTTTCCGGGGGCGGTGACAACTGTGTGGTGTCCGGACACGCGGTCTGGTCAACGGCAACGGCTGAAAGAGAGCACCGACATGTCCCCTCGCCCATCCACGTCGCCGGAGGCGGCGCCCGGCGCCCGCGCCCGCCGTGGTCGCGCGTCGCTCCGCTCGGCCGGTCCGGGGCGGCAGACGCATCGCGGCCGTCGGCTGCACCAGCGCCGGAGCTTCTGGGCGGCCGTCAGCCTGGCCGTCGTGGGCGGCTCCGTGGTCGCGATCAACACGGCCTCAGCGGCAACCGTGGACACGAACGCCTGGTACGTGCTGGTCAACCACAACACCGGCGAGGCGCTGGACGACTTCGGCTACGCCACGAACGACGGTGCTCCGGTGGTGCAGTGGAACCGCACCGGCGGGACCAACCAGCAGTGGAAGTTCATCGACGCGGGTGACGGGAACTACCGCCTGCAGAACCGGAACTCCGGCAAGGTACTGGACGACTACAACTGGTCGAAGACCGAAGGCTCCCAGCTGGTGCAGTGGCGCGACCTGAACGGCGCCAACCAGCAGTTCCACCTGGAGAAGTCGCCGGACGGCTACGTGCGTCTGATCAACAACTTCAGCGGCAAGGCCGTCGAGGTCCCGCTCGGCTCCAAGGCCAACGGCGGCCGCATCGCCCAATACCACGACTGGAACGGTGCCAACCAGCAGTGGCAGCTCGTCCCGGCCGACAGCGTCAATGGCACCGGGAACCCGGGGAACTCCGGCAGCAGCGCCACGCCCACCACGCCCGCCCCGCCGAGCGGCACCCGCCCGACGTCGGCGCCGTCGGCATCGCCGGCCCCCGCGGGCGGCGGCAGCTCGGCGAAGAGTTTCATGGGCAGCAACACGGTGCTCATCGGCGGCTCGATGTCCGACGCCTCGGCGGGCGCCGCGCCGTTCGACGTGCAGTACGCCTATGTGCACAGCCAGCCCGCGCCCTCGTCGGCCTACTACACGGCGGCCCGCTGCCAGGACGCGTGGACGGGCTGGTGGGGCTGCTGGACTGGCAGCACCACAGCGCCCGGCACGTACGTGACCTACCGGGACGCCAAGGCGGCCCAGGAGACCTACCAGGGCAAGCCGCGCCCGCAGAAGTTCCTCTGGACCTGGTACTCGCTGCGCGACCTCGGCGACGCGGCGGGCCAGGGCGACGGTCCGGGCGAGGTCCAGGCCATCAACAGGGCCGACCTGCTCACCCGTTACCTGAACGACTACCGCTTCTTCCTCCAGAAGATCGGCACCTCGCACGACATGATCGACCTCGAGCCCGACTTCTGGGGCTACGTCCGGTCGCTCGGTGACCCGCACCAGGTCGCCGCGCAGGTCAAGGCCGCGGACCCGACAGACTGCGGATCGCAGGAGAACAGCGCCGCCGGCCTGGCTCAGTGCCTGATCTCGATGGGGCACAAGTACGCGCCGAACACCGCCGTGGGGCTGCACCTCACCTGCTGGGACTGGCAGACCAACACACAGGGATGCGTCAAGGACTACGCGAGCCTCGGGGCACGCAACGCCGACTTCCTCGTCTCCGACGTGTCCGACCGTGACGCGGGCTGGTACGCACAGCCCGCCCACGGCGGCCGCGACAACTTCTGGACCGACCAGAAAGCCGCCGCCGCACTGCGGTTCTGGAAGACGATGGCCGAGTCCGTGGGCAAGCCGGTGGTCCTGTGGCAGATCCCCGTGGGCAACATGGCACAGAACGACACCCTCAACCACTACCAGGACGACAAAGTGAACTGGTTCTTCGCTCACATGGACCAGGTCGCGAACGCGCACATCGCCGGTCTGCTGTTCGGCCCGGGGCAGCAGGAGCAGACCACGGCCGAGACCGACGGCGGAAACCTGATCAGCAAGACGTTCGCCTATCACAACTCAGGTGGCGTGGCACTCAAGTAGGCGGCAGGTGCGGACCCGGCCCCACCCGCTTCGACGGGGTCGGGTCCGTTCTCTTCGTCAGGCTGAGGACTGCGCGGCCGGTGCCCCCCACCGCTGCCGTCGGTGGGGGCACCGGCCGGGTCGGACGTGACGACGTGGACCACTGTGCACGCCCCCTCTCCCACCCGACAACGGGCTTTTCCCAGAACACGGCAACCTTGCCGGCCCCGGCGTCAACTGACGGGTGACCGGGGCCGAGACCAAAGCCCACTGAGCCAGAAGGACAAGTCCTTGCCAGATCAGAACCGCTCTCATCGCCGCCGTCCGGCAACCCGCCGCGCGCTCGCCGCCGCCGTGGTTCTCGCCGCCGCAGGTGCTGCCGTACCGCTGGTCGCCCAGGCCTCACACACATCGAACGCCGGCACGCTGGGTGCGGCGGCGGCCGGCAGCGGCCGCTACTTCGGCACGGCAGTGGCCTCGGGCAGGCTCGACGACCCGACCTACTCCACCATTCTCGACCGGGAATTCAACATGATCACCCCGGAGAACGAGATGAAGTGGGACACCACCGAACCCTCCCGCGGGTCGTTCAACTTCGCCCCCGCCGACGCAATCGTCAGCCACGCCGCCGCGCACGGTCAGCGCATGCGCGGCCACACCCTGGTCTGGCACTCCCAGCTGCCCACCTGGGTCAGCTCCATCACCGACGCCAACACCCTGCGCAGTGTGATGGACAACCACATCACCACCGAGATGACCCACTACAAGGGCGAGATCTACGCCTGGGACGTGGTCAACGAGGCCTTCGCCGACGACGGCAGCGGCCAGCACCGCAGCTCGGTGTTCCAGAACGTGCTGGGCAACGGCTTCATCGAGGAGGCCTTCCGCACCGCCCGCAACGCCGACCCCTCGGCCAAACTCTGCTACAACGACTACAACATCGAGAACTGGACCGACGCCAAGACCCAGGGCGTCTACAACATGGTCAAGGACTTCAAGTCCCGCGGCGTACCCATCGACTGCGTCGGCTTCCAGAGCCACTTCGGCGCCGGCGGCCCACCGGCCAGCTTCCAGACCACTCTGTCCAACTTCGCCGCGCTCGGCGTGGACGTCCAGATCACCGAGCTCGACATCGCCCAGGCGTCCGCCACCGCGTATGCCAACACCGTCCAGGCCTGCCTCAACGTCGCCCGCTGCACGGGCATCACGGTGTGGGGCATCCGCGACAGCGACTCCTGGCGCACCGGCGAGAACCCGCTGCTGTTCGACAGCAACGGCAACAAGAAGCCCGCCTACAACGCGGTACTCACCACCCTGGCCGGCGCCAGCAGCGGCACGCCGGGCGGCGGCATCAGCTCCGGCGCCGTCTACACGCTCTCCGACGTGGCCGCCGGACGCGTTCTCGACGAATACGCGGGAGAGAACGGCAACGGCACCCCGCTCCAGGTGTGGGACGCCAGCGGCGCCACCAACCAGCAGTGGCGGGCCACCAAGAACAGCGACGGCTCCTACACGCTGACCAACATCGCCAGCGGCCGGGTCCTGGACGAGCCGGGCAACCAGACGGGCAACGGCACCAGGATGCAGGTCTGGGACTCCAACGGCGGCGCCAACCAGCACTGGAAGGCCGCCCAGAACAGCGACGGCTCCTACACCCTCACCAACGTCGCCAGCGGCCGAGCCCTGGAGACCCCCGGCAACCAGACTGCCAACGGCACCACCGTCCAGGTCTGGGACTCCTGGGGCGCTGCCAACCAGCACTGGACCTTCAGCCCGTCCGGGTCGTCCACCCCGCCAACGCCCGCGCCGACAGGCGGCACGTGCGCCCTCCCCTCGACGTACCACTGGACCTCGACGGGTTCGTTGGCCCAACCGGCGCACGGATGGGCCTCGGTGAAGGACTTCACCGATGTCGTCTACAACGGCAAGCACCTCATCTACGCGTCGAACGTGTCGGGGTCGTCGTATGGCTCGATGATGTTCAGCCCCTTCACGAACTGGTCGGACATGGCATCCGCGCGCCAGACCGGGATGAGCCAGGCCGCGGTGGCGCCCACCCTGTTCTACTTCGCGCCCAAGAAGCTATGGGCGCTGGCCTACCAGTGGGGCGCGTGGCCCTTCATCTACCGCACGTCGAGCAACCCCACCAACCCGGACGGCTGGTCCGCGCCGCAGCCGCTGTTCACCGGCAGCCTCCCCGGCTCCGGCACCGGCCCGATCGACCAGACCCTGATCGGCGACGGCCAGAACATGTACCTGTTCTTCGCCGGCGACAACGGCAACATCTACCGTGCGAGCATGCCGATCGGGAACTTCCCCGGCAACTTCGGCTCGTCGTACACGACCGTCATGAGCGACTCCACGAAGAACCTGTTCGAGGCACCCCAGGTCTACAAGGTGCAGGGCCAGAACCAGTACCTCATGATCGTCGAGGCCCGGGGGGCGAACGAGCAGCGCTACTTCCGCTCGTTCACCGCCACCAGCCTCAGCGGCTCATGGACCCCGCAAGCCGCCACCGAGAGCAACCCCTTCGCGGGCAAGGCCAACAGCGGCGCCACCTGGACCAACGACATCAGCCACGGCGACCTGGTCCGCAACAACCCCGACCAGACCATGACCATCGACCCCTGCAACCTGCAGCTCCTCTACCAGGGCAAGTCCCCCTCCGCGAGCGGCCCCTACGACCAGCTGCCTTGGGAGCCCGGCGTGCTGACCCTGCAGCACTGACCATCCGAGAAAGCGTCGAGGACCCCGGCCGTACTGCGGCCGGGGTTCCTTCTTTCGGCGGAACACCGCCACCGAACATGCCCCGGGCGACGCGGACGACAGGTGACCGACACACACTGGACCAGCCCGCGACTTGGCGAAGACCTGGCTATCTGTGGGGCTGTGACGCTGACGACGCTGCCGACTGGGAAGACCAACCGTCAGCCGGCGACGACCCTTCCAATGCCGGCGCATCGAGAAGCCGGACGCGGTCTGCAGATGCGTAAACACACCGCCGCTACCTCCTCGCCACCCCGACCGATACACCCGATATGCCCCTTCTGGGAATCCCAGCCTACGCCACTCCCTCGAACAGACATTCGATGACCAGGGTAGAAGTGAACCATCCAGGCGGCCGCAGGGCCAGCAGGAGACCTGCAGCTCAAGGACACGGAACGTCAACTCGGACGCGGGTACCGCAGTTGGTCTCACAACCCGGTTCCCTCACCCGCAGCGCCGCAGGCGGCATCGCGGCGGAACCGGCCCCCGTTCCCCTGCGGACGACACCGCCGGGAACCCCGGTGTGTCGGATCCGCCCGGCGGTCACTTCGGTGGCAGCGTCCGCATCCCCGGCGACCACCAGTAGGTGCGCACGCCGTGGGTTCCTGTAGGCCCGCATTCGGAATGCCCCCTTCCCGCGCATCGACCTGGGCTTCTCCTAGGTGTCTCATTCCGAGGCCGCCGCATTCCGTCTCACGGTCGTGTACCCGTAGCCCTCCAGTAGCCCGCTCTCGCGTCCTATCCCTGGGTGCAGCCGAGCGGAATCTCCGCAGGGGCGCGCGGATTGGCGGTGGACGCGTGGTGCCGGGGTCGAGCCGCGGCCGGTGCTCATCCGTTGCCGCCGTGATGGGCCAGGTCGCCGCCCAGTTCGCGGGAGGCTTCCGCCTGCGCCAGCAGTTCCTGAGCCTTGGCCTTGACGCCCTCGATGGCGTCGGCGCCGGCGACGAACCGCAGCGGCGGGATGGCCTGGTCGGCGATGGTCAGCAGGGCCTGGGCGAGCTTGACGGGGTCGCCGGGCTGCTGGCCGTTCATGCTCTTCCAGGCCGCGATGGTGGCGGTGGTGCGCTCGGCGTAGTCCTCGATGGTCGGCTCGGGCCAGGTGGTGGAGGCGTCCACAAGCAGTTCGGTGCGGAAGAAGCCGGGTTCCACGACCGTGGTGTGGATGCCGTAGGGCTCCAAGTCGTAGCGCAGGGACTCCATCCACCCCTCGACGGCGAACTTGGAGGCGGCGTAAGCGACGCAGAACTCCTGGCCGATCAGTCCGGCCGACGAGGAGAGGGTGATGATGTGGCCGGCGCGCTGCTCGCGCAGGATCGGCAGGATCGCGCGGGTGACGTTCATGGGGCCGAAGAGGTTGGTCTCGAACTGCTGGCGCATCTGTGCGGGCGTGATCTCCTCGAAGTAGCCGGCGAAGAAGTTCCCGGCGTTGTTGACCAGGACGTCGATGCGGCCAAAGCGCGACACTGCGGCCTGAGCGGCTGCCCGCGCATCGTCCGGGCTGGTGATGTCCAGCTTGGTGACCAGCAAGCTTTCCTGCGGCCCGCCCAGGGTCTGCTCGACCTCCTCGGGGCGGCGACCGGTGGCGACGACCCGGTGGCCCGCCTTGAGGGCCTGGCGGGCGATGTCGATGCCCAGGCCGCGTCCGGCACCGGTGACGAAAATGACCTTGCTCATGGTGGGTTCCCTCTCAGATGCGGCGCCGTATTCAGCACCAGGTTTGGTGTGGTGACGCGCGGTCTCGCCGAAGGCGGTCAGGTCTCCCCGGCCGTCGGCACGCTCATCGATCGCTGCCGCGCTGGGAGTCAGGCTTGATCGGTAGGCATGATCCACAGTTCGCCGACCGAGGCATGACGGGGGCGGGTGACCATGTAGGTGACACCGTCGGCGATGTCCTCCGGGGCGAGCGCCTCGGTCTGCTCGTAGAAGGCGCCGATCACTTCGCGAACCTCGGGCTTGTGGTCGTTGTGCGAACCCAGCTCGGTGGCCACCCCACCCGGTTCCAGGACGCCGACGCGTACGTGTCGCCGAGTCACTTCCTGGCGCAGGGACTCGGTGAAGCCGTTGACGCCGAACTTGGTGAGGTTGTAGACGCCGTAGCCGTTCCACGCGACGCGGCCGGCGATCGAGCTGATGTTGACGATGTCGGCGACCCGGCGCGGGCCTTCCCCGGCTGCCCGCAGCAGGTGCGGCAGGGCGGCATGGGTAGTCGACAGCAAGCCCCGGACGTTGACGTCGATCATGCGGTCCCAGTCCTCGGCCTCCGCGCCGACGACCGGGCCCAGCAGCATCAGACCGGCGTTGTTGACCAGGGTGTCCAGGCGTCCGAAGCGCTCGACCGCCTGCTGGACGGACCCTTCGGCCTGGGCAGGGTCGGTGATGTCCGCCTCCACGGCCAGCGCGGTGCCGCCAGCCTTCTCGATCTCGGCGGCCAGGTCGGCCAGGCGATCCTTGCGGCGGGCCACGAGAGCGACGGCGGCACCGTGCTCGGCCAGCCGGCGGGCGGTGGCAGCGCCGATGCCGCTGCTCGCCCCGGTGACCAGGGCGACGGTGCCGGTCAGATTCGATGCCATGGGAGTGTCCTCATTCTGGGCGTACGGGAGCTCGCGTCGGGGTGTCACACCAGGTGGGGAGGAATGCGACTGCGAGCGTCATGATCAGTGCAGTGGCCCCTGCATCCAGGCAACCACGCCGTGACCACGCCCGGGCCTCCATAGCAGGCACGGCTCTGCCGGGGGTCTGCCAGTGCCCCTTTAGGACACCCGGCGCGCGGGGGTCGACCGTACGGTGGACCCATGGACCGCAGCACCGAGATCCGCGAGTTCCTGCGCACCCGCCGGGCCCGAATCACCCCCGAACAGGCCCGCCTCGCCCCCGATCCACGGGTCCGCCGGGTGCCGGGACTGCGCCGCGAGGAAGTCGCCCAGCTGGCCGGAGTCAGCGTCGACTACTACATCCGCCTGGAACGGGGCCGCACCCAGGGCGTCTCCGAGGCCGTCCTGGAGGCCGTCGCCCGCGCGCTGCAGCTGGACGACACTGAGCGCGCCCACCTCTTCGACCTCGCCCAACCCACCGCAACCCGGGCCCGCCCCAAGCGGCCACTGAGCCCGCAGCGGATCAGCCCGGTCATGTACCGGGCCCTGGACTCCCTCAGTACCCCCGCGCTCATCCAGGGGCGACGCATGGACGTCCTGGCCGCCAACCGGCTCGGCTGCGCCCTCTTCGCCGACTTCCAGGCCCGGCCCCACCGCGAGCGCAACTTCGCCCGCTTCGTCTTCCTCGACGAGGCCGCCCAAAGCCTCTACGCCGACTGGGAGAAAGCCGCCGGCGACTGCGTGGCCACCCTGCACCTGTACGCCGGACGACACCCCGACGACCCGCAGCTCACCGAGCTGATCGGCGAGCTGTCCCTGCACAGCGACACCTTCCGCCGCATCTGGGCCGACCACGACGTCCTCGCCCACGCCACCGGCACCAAACGCCTGCACCACCCGCTCGTCGGCGACCTGACCCTCGACTACGTGGTCCTGGCCGTCGAAGGAGACCCCGACCAGACCCTGGTCATCCTGACCCCCGAACCCGCCTCCCCCTCCGCCGAAGCCCTCGGCATCCTCGCCAGCTGGACCAGCACAACCACAGCCGGTCCGCACGCCACCGACGAGACGCACCGAGCCGTCTGAACCCAAAGACCCCCAATCTGCGCAGGCCGACAGCCATGCTGCGGATCGTCGGCGAGAACACCGCTGCACAGATCGGGGCCGGGATCAGCACCACTAGGAGTGAACGGTCAACCAGGGGTGTCCTGTCGCATCGAGTTGGGCTGTGGATCTTGTGCCGAACTGCAGGGGTGCCAGGTTGATTGAGAACGCCCCGCTGGGAAGTCTCAACGAAGATGGCCTTTGCGGAATTCGAGGCGGTTTTGCGGCGGTCCCCAGGACGGCCGGCAGCAGGCCGAGGCGGGTGAGGAAGCCGCGCTGCCCCATCGGGTCTTCCCCGGCGACGGCGCACTCGTCGCCGTCACGGGGTGGAGAGCGCGGCGTCGAGTGAGGCGGCGAAGGCGGCGGCGTCGGTCCCGTCGCCGAAGTGGTGGATCACGTGCTCGCGGACGTGTTCCTGCTGGGCGCGGGTGAAGGCCGCGCAGGCGTCGTGGATGACGTGGGTGGTGTAGCCGCGGTCATGGGCCTCGCGCAGGGTGGATTCGACACACACATGGGTGGCGAAGCCCGCCAGGTACAGGTCGGTGACGCCGAGTCGGCGCAGGATCAGGTCGAAGTCGGAGGAGCCGGCGAAGGCGCTGGCGCCGGCGCGGCCGCGCACGACCGGTTCGCCGGGGGCGGGCTGGAAGGCCTCGGCGAACTCGACGCCGGTGCTGCCCTGGATCCAGGTGCCAGCCTTGGGGATCGCCGCGCGCAGGCCGAGCAGGGCCGGGGTCCAGCCCTCCAGCTCCGGTGCGCCGGGGGTGAGGACAAGCGGCACGTGCACGACGGGAACGCCGTGCGTGCGGGCGGCGGCCAGCGCGGCGGCGGCGCCGCGGACGGCGGTGTCGAGCAGGCCGCGGTCCTCGACGAGGTGGTTGAGGCGGCCGTGCTCGGGATCGAGCCACTCGCGCTGGAACTCGATCAGGACGAGGGCGGCTTTCGGGCGTGCGGACATGACCGTCATGGTCAGGCTCCTTGTCCGGAGTATTTCCAACTGACGAGTTGGACACTAGCGCGAGCAGACCACACTTCCAACCCGCCAGTTGGAAATATGGTCGCAGGCGGGTCAGAGCGCGAGCCTGCGCACCATGTCCACGACGACGGCACGCCGGACGACCGGATCCTCACCGGCCGTCCCGCCGATGATCATGCGGGCGAGCTGCGGCGCGGCGAACTGCCAGCCGGCGAGCGCGACAACGGCATACAGCAACTCCTTGGGCGCAAGCTGCGCCTTGGCGGACTCGGGGCCTGCGACCCCCCGGCGGGCACGGGAGAGCGCGGCGACCTTCTCGGCGTAGTGGGCGGCCCGCTGCTCCTCGCCCGCGACCGGAGCAGTGGCATCGCTGTACAGGGCCTCCCACTGAAGCAGGCGCAGCAGGTGCGGATGGGCGAGGTGGTAGTCGAACACCCGGCCCGCATACTCGGGAAGGTCCACCGTCCGCCCGTGCGCCTCCTCCAGCGGCACGGCGGCGGCGAGCTGTTCCAGCTCGCGCTGGAGCACTGCGGCGAACAGCTGCCGCTTGCCCCCGAAGTAGGGGTAGATCCGCTCCTTGTTGACCCCGGCCGCGGCCGCGATGCGGTCGATCCGCGCGCCCTCGGGCCCATGCGCGGCGAACTCGTCCATGGCCGCGTCGAGCAGCAGCCTCTTGGTCCTCGCGGTGTCCCATGCCATGCGCCCAGCATACGAAGCAACCAACCCGCCGGTTGGCAATCGGGCCGTCCGGCTGCCCGAGGGCACCGCCCGTGACGCTCTCGGCTCTGACGACACGAAACCGATGGACCGGCACCGCATCACCGTCGGGTCGTTCGGACTTCACCAATCCCGAGCCGGACAGGAGGCCCCGCCTTCATGCCGGCCCCGACCGAAGACCACCCGACCAAGTCGCCGCACTACCGCTGGCCGGAGCCCCCAAGCGATGCGCCTCGGCTCGTAGTGGCTGCTCACGCCCTGCGTACGCGCCCTCTCGACGCGCTGAGGTCTTCACCCCGACCCAGGCGCGCTCCCACGCCTCCGGTTCGTCGGCGTCGGCGGAGAAGCGGTAGCCCTTGCCCCGGTTCAACAGGACCGGAGGCCGGCCCCGCTCCGCGCGGATGTCCCGCAACGCTCCCAGCCCGCTGCGGACCTGGTGGCGCGACAGCTCGCAGACGCTCATCAGCTGCGGGAACGTCAGACCGGCCGGTGCGGCCTCCATCAGCGATCCGCAGGGTCTGCGCATGGCGCTCCGCCGTGGGCGAGCGCCGGTCCACGGCTACTCGCCCTGCAGGAGGCGGGCCAGCTCGGCATCCACGTCGACCATTCCAGTGTCCACCGCGTGCTCGATCCATCCCAGCGTCGCGCGCACCCGGGCCAGGTTCTCGTGGATCAGGGCGCGTTCGTCCCCGGACAGGGTGCGTCCGCGCAGGCCAGGGACCACCCGCCCGGCGGTTGCGATCCTCGCAGCTACTGGGGCCGACCGAAGTCCTCGGTCCACCACGGGCCGTTGCCACTGAGGTTCACCCCGACGCCGGTCTCCTGGTAGGAGCAGTCGAGGATGTTGTCCCGGTGGGCGGGGCTGTTCATCCAGCCGGTCATGGCCGTGGAGGGGTCCGTCGGGCTCTTGTAGATGTTCTCGCCCCAGCTCTGCCAGCTGTAGCCGGCGTTGGTCATCCGGGTGCCGGGGTCGATGCCCTCAGGGGTGTCGTGCTCGTAGTAGTCGCGGGCGGCCATGTCGTCGGAGTGCTCCTGGGCAGCGGTCTGCAGTTTCGCATTGACCCTGAGCGGGCCGCAGCCTGCCTTGGCGCGCTCCGCGTTGACCATGTCGACGATCTGCTGGGCGAACTGCGCGGCGGTGCCGGTGGCCGGGGTGCCCGAGACCTGGCCGCCGCCCGCCCGGGGAACGACACTCGGGTGCGTGCTGCTCCCGGTCGTGGGTGTGGACTTCGCCCTGCCGGCGGCGGTGGCTGAGCCGACCGGGGCCTTCGGGTGCGGTGACGGCGTTGCGGCAGGCGAGCCGACGGAGGTCGGGGATGTGGTGCCCGGCGTGTCGCCCGGCCCGGTCGGGGCAACGGTACCGGCAGACTGCGCCGAGGTCGCGACGTCCGCAGCGCCTGCGACGGTCGGCGACGGCACGGAACCCGACCCCGACGACGCCATGACCCCGAACGCCCCGCCGCAGACGGTGACCAGCCCGACCGTGCCGACGACCGCCGCCCGTCCGCCTCGGTGCGCGGCGGACCGCCGCCGACCGCGCCCCCTGCCGTGCCGCGCCGCGCCCCCGCCCGAGGAAACCGCGTCGAACTCCGCAGTCTCGAACTCACCGTTCATGGACCCACCTTCGTGACAGCCCGGCGCGATCGTTCGCCCCGGTGCCCTGGAGACCTGGCGGCAGAGCCCCGATAACGAAAACCGAAGCCGACCCTGCGCTCCAACCCGACCCCGCGACCTGACGCCTGGGACGCGGTATCGGCGTCACACGCGGCGAGGGCGCTCGTCGTACGAGGGGCAACCATGTTTTGAGCCACCCCTCGACGGCCTCGGGGCGCTATTCCTTCGGGGCTGCCGCGCTGGAGTGACTCCGTCAGGACCGATGCCCGCCGAAGCCCCACCTGGCTTGGACGGACGGCACGGACGGCTGCGCAACGCCGCGGTCATGTCCCTTGGAGTGGTGTAACGGTCGCATGCCAACGGTTATGCGGTGGGCGGTAGTTCGTCGGGGGTGTGCGGGTCGGGGTAGATC
>NZ_JBGCCS010000074.1:0-16139 GCF_041262645.1 Streptacidiphilus sp. EB129 | reverse complement strand
CCCCACCCACCGGGACACTCCCGACCATGATCTGACGGCTCTTCCGCCGCACGGCGAGCGGCTTGAGCGGCGTGGACGGCATTCCGAGCGAGATCGCGGTCATCTCTGGCAAGTTCCCCAAGGTGAGGCGGCGGTCCCACCGGTGTGTGCCGGTGGTCCGGGCGGCTGGACGTGGTCCCAGCTCTCCCGGATCAACCGTACGCCACGGGGCCGGGCGCCAACACCTACCTCCCGGCGCCACGGCCCCGCGTCACCGCCCTGTTCAGCCGATCTTCACCGGATTCACCACGTCGGCGATCATCACCAGCACGGTGAAGCAGAGGAAGACACCCGCCACCACGTAGGCCACCGGCATCAGCTTGGCGACGTCGAACGGACCCGGGTCCGGACGGCGGAACAGCCGCGCCGCGCGGCGGCGCAGCGCCTCCCACAGCGCACCGGCGATGTGGCCGCCGTCCAGCGGCAGCAGCGGCAGCATGTTGAGCAGGAAGAGCGACAGGTTCAGGCCGGCCAGCAACTGGATCTCGAAGGCGAACCGGTCGATCAGCGGCGCCTTCATGGCGAAGGCCTCGCCGCCGACCCGGGCCACGCCGACCACGCCGACCGGCTGGTCGGCGGTGCGCGGGGCACCGTCGAAGGCGGAGTTCCACAGCGCGGGGATCTTGGACGGCAGCTTCAGGATGGACTGGACGCCGGACTTCGCCATGCCGGTCATCTTGTCGACGCTCTGGCCGAGGGACTGCTGGGTGACCGGCTGCTGCGGGGTGAACCCGAGGAAGCCCGCCTCGACGGTGCCGCCGGTCGGGTTCCCGTTCGAGTCCAGGGCGGCGAGCTGGTCGCGGACCAGGGTGGGCGTGAGCGTCAGCTGCTGCCCGCCACGCTGCACCACGATCGGCACGGTCTTGCCGGCCGAGCGGCGGATGTCGGCCTGCAGCTGGTCGTAGCTGCTGACCGGGGTGTGGTCGAAGGACAGGATGGTGTCGCCCGGCATCAGCCCGGACGAGGCCGCCGGCGACGGCGGCGCGTTCGCCGGGCAGGTGTCGGTCACCGCGGAGCTGGACACCACGCACTTCGAGACCGTCGCCACGGTGAGGTTGGGGGTGACCACGCCGAAGCCCATGAACAGCGTCAGGAACAGGCCGAACGCCAGGATCAGGTTCATGAACGGGCCCGCGAACATCACGATGACGCGCTTCCACGGCTTGCGGGTGTAGAAGAGCCGGTCCTCGTCGCCGGGCAGCACCTCCTCGTAGGACTGGGCCCGGGCGTCCTCGATCATGCTGCGCCAGGGCGAGGTGCTGCGGGCCGAGATCCTGCCGTCCGCGCCCGGAGGGAACATCCCGATCATGCGGATGTACCCGCCCAGCGGGATGGCCTTGATCCCGTACTCGGTGTCGCCCCGCTTCCGCGACCAGATGGTCGGGCCGAAGCCCACCATGTACTGCGGCACCCGGATCCTGAAGACCTTCGCCCAGGTCAGGTGGCCCAGCTCATGCCAGGCGATCGACACCAGCAGGCCGAAAGCGAAGATGACGATCCCGAGGACCGTCAGGAGTGCCGTCATCGGCTGCCTTCTTTCACGTACGCCGCCGTGGCCGCGCGGGCCCAGCTCTCCGCAGCCAGGACGTCCGCCAGGGTCAGCGAGGTTCCCGGGTCGGGCTCACCGTGCTCCGCGACCACCTTGGCCACCGTATCCACGATCCCTGTGAACGGCAGCCTGCCCTGCAGGAAGGCCTCGACGCACTCCTCGTTGGCGGCGTTGAAGACGGCCGGGGCGGTGCCGCCCTGGGCGCCGACCTGCCTGGCCAGGCCGACCGAGGGGAAGGCCTCGGTGTCCAGCGGGAAGAACTCCCAGGTGGCGGCCTTGGTCCAGTCGCAGCCGGGGGCGGCGTCGGGCACCCGGTCGGGCCAGCCGAGGCCGAGCGCGATCGGCATCCGCATGTCCGGCGGGCTGGCCTGGGCCAGCGTCGAGCCGTCGGTGAACTCCACCATCGAGTGGACGATCGACTGCGGATGGACCACGACCTCGATCCGCTCGAACGGGATGTCGTAGAGCAGGTGCGCCTCGATCACCTCCAGGCCCTTGTTGACCAGGGTGGCCGAGTTGATGGTGATCACCGGTCCCATGTCCCAGTTGGGGTGGGCCAGCGCCTGCTCCCGGGTGACCCCGGCCAGCTGCTCCCTGGTCCGGCCCCGGAACGGACCGCCGCTGGCGGTGACGACCAGCTTGCGCACCTCACGGCGGGTCCCGCCCATCAGGCCCTGGAACAGCGCGGTGTGCTCGGAGTCCACCGGGACGATCTGGCCGGGCCTGGCGACGGCCTTGACCAGCGGGCCGCCGACGATCAGCGACTCCTTGTTGGCCAGCACCAGCACCCGGCCGGCCGAGAGCGCGGCCAGGGTCGGCGCCAGACCGATCGAACCGGTGATGCCGTTGAGGACGGAGTGGCACTCCATCCCGGCGAGCTCTGTCGCCGCGTCAGGCCCGGACAGGATCGTCGGCAGCGGCCCGGACGGCCCGTGGGTGCCGATGGCGGCCTTGGCCGCGAGTGCCGCGCGCAGCGGCTCCACCGCCTCGGGGCGCGCGACCGCGACCGTGCGCACGCCGAGCCGGAGCGCCTGCTCGGCCAGCAGGTCCACCCGGCCGCCGGCGGCGGACAGGCCGACCACCCGGAAGCGGTCGGGATTGCGCAGCACGACGTCGATGGCCTGGGTCCCGATGGAACCGGTGGAGCCCAGGATCACCAGCTCCCGGGGGCCGGCGGGGTCGGCGACGACGGGTTCGAAGCGCAGGTGCGGATCGGCGAGAGAGTCCATGCGGACCATTGTGTCCTGCTCCGGTGACAAGGCGTCCGCCCGCCCGGCAACAGGCCGGGCGGGCGGACGGTGAGGGGACCGGGCGGGGCCGACGGCGGAGCCGTCGTCAGGTGCCGCTGGGGTGGTCCTTGAACCAGGTCAGGAAGCCCGGCGCGGGACTTCCTATCCCGGTGATGTCGTCGTACCCCTGGGTGGTCTTCAGCGAGGTGTCGGTGTCCCCGGTGATCAGGATCGGCTTGCCGTTGTCGTCCCCGGCGACCTGGTACGGGTCGTGGCCCAGGGCGGCCGGCGCCGGCTGCACGTCGTGGAACTCGGGCGTGCCGTAGAGCTTGTAGAGGACCGGGTTGGCGAAGCCCAGCTTGGAACCCGAGGCCTGCTCGGCCAGCGCCTCCATACCCGCGAACAGCGGGCTGGCCAGGCTGGTGCCGCCGACGAGCTGGAGACCGTAGACCGCCCCGGACTCGGTGAACACCTGGCCGCTGCCGTCACTGCTCGGCTGGGCGGCGACGGTGCCCTGGCTCATCCCGATGATGAAGCCGGTGTGCGAGTCCGCGAGCATCGACACGTCCGGGAGCACCCGGGCCGCCTGCTGCGGGTTGGCTGCGCCGGCCAGGCTGTCCGGGACGATGCCCTTCTGGTACGCGGGCTGCGGGAACACCTTGCTGATGCCGCCACCGCCGGCGCCGTCGAACTTGCCGCTGCCGCTGTCCCAGCCGCTGCCGTTGAAGGGCAGGTCCAGATCGCCCCAGCCGGTCTCCCACTGGTACTCGCCGTGCGGGCCGATCCCCAGCGAGGTGCCGCCGACCGCGGTGGCCCAGGGGTTGGCCGCCGGGGTCTCCACCGAGGGGCTGGGGGTGGCGTTGTCGCCGACGGTGGAGTCGCCGTTGTCGCCGGTGGAGAAGTCGAAGCTGATGCCCTCGGCGGCGCCCTGCTCCAGGATCTGCGATTCGGCCTGCATGTTGGCCGGGTCGCCGCCGTCCTCCGGCATGCCCCAGGAGCAGCTGACGATGTCGGCGGAGTGCTGCTCGACGATCTGGTGCAGCGGCGCGTCCAGGTCGGCGCCGTCGGTGGAGCGGGCCGCGTAGTAGACGATCTTGGCCTGCGGGGCGATGGTGTGCACCGCCTCGACGTCCAGGGTCTCCTCGCCGTACCAGCCGGCCGCGTCGCTCGCGGTGGCCTTGGCCGCGTACGAGCTGGGCTTCACCTCGGTGAGGCTGACCGGCGGCAGGTTGGCCTGCTGGTCGTAGCGCTGCAGGTCCTGCTGGATGGTCGGCGAGGCGTAGGCGTCGACGATGGCGATGGTGATGCCCTGGCCGTTCAGGCCGCTGGCACTGACCCCGTAGGCGCTGCGCAGCTGGGAGGGGTTGTAGCCGCAGATCGCCATCGGCGGGGTGCCGCTGCCTCCCGGCGCCGGGGGGTAGCTGGTGGCGGGGTTCTCGCCGTAGTAGTCACTGCACTTCAGCTGGGTGCTGTCGTTCGGCTTGGCCTTGCTGTTGTGCGTGGCGCTCCGGGCGAAGTCGGTGCCACCGGTCAGTGCCGCCTTCAGCGCGGCCGCGTTCAGCCCGGTGGACCCGCCGCCGACGCTGCTCTTGGTGCCGCCCGGCGCGGGCGGCTGGTTGACCGGGCTGGAGGTGGTCAGACCGGTGACGCTGGAGACGTAGTCGCCGACGTTGGAGGGGTACTGCGGCTGGGACGTCGGCGCGATGTCGACGCGGCCCTGGTGCTTGAACTTGTCGATCTTCACCTGCAGCGTCTGCTCGACCTTGTCCAGGGTCGTCGAGACGATCATCGACTCGGTGTCCTGGGAGAGGATCTTCATCCCCGCCTGCTGGATCCACTGGCTCACGGCCGAGCTGGCGTCGGCGTGGCTGCCGAAGCGGGTGTGGAACTCGTCCGGCGTGAGGAAGTGGTGGTAGTCCGGGCTGCCGGGGGTGGCCACCGAGCCGGCGAACGTGTCCAGGTTCTGCGGGTTGGCCTTGGCGAAGTAGACCGTGCCGGTGACGACCGTGCTGGGGTCGGCCGCGCCGATGTCGTTCGCCTTGGTCGCCCAGACCGGCGGGGACCAGGAGGTGCCGCCCGCGGCGGTGCCGGTGGCGCTGTCCGAGGAGGTGGTCTTGCTGCCGCCGCCCTTGGCCAGCACCGCACAGCCGCCGACGACCAGCACGAAGGCCGCGCCGACGGCGATGAGCACCGGCCGCTTCGACGGCCGCCTGCCGCCGCCGAAACCGCCCGCCCCCGGACCGTTCGGACCGCCGGGGCCCGACGGGCCGCCCGGCCCGGAGTCGTAGGGACCTGACGGGCCGCCGGGGCCCGGGCCGCCGGGACGGCCCGGACCGCCCTGGCCGCCGCCGTACGGAGGCTGCCCGCTGTACGGCGGGCGCGGCGCCCCGGGCGGCTGCTGCCCGTAGGGGTTGTTGGGCGCCTGCGGCGGCTGCCCGTACGGGTTCGGCTGCTGCGGCGGCTGCGGCGGGCCGGGCCGTTGCGGCGACGGCTGCCCGTACGGGTTGGGCTGCTGCGGAGCCGGCGGGCCGTAGGGATTGGGCTGCTGCGGCGGGTAGTTCTGCTGCGGCGGCCTGCCGTACCCGGGCTGCGGCGGCTGGGGCGGGTAGCCGCGCGGGGGCTGTTGGGGGTTCTGCGGATTCTGCCCGTACGGCGGGTAGCTCACGTCTGGCACCTGTTCTGGTCGGTGGATTCGCCGGGGGCCAGAGCCTGATCGGGCGTCGCCTGACGACGCCACTGACCTGGCGCGCGGGCCCCCGGGTGTTCGCACTTCGCCTCCGACGCACGCCAGCAGGCATCGTACCGATCGGGGTGGTGCCGGTCCCGACCGGGTGCGGCGCGATCTGACGGACCCGCAACTGCGCCGTGCGGCACGGCGGGCAGCCGGGCGCGGCCGCGCTCCTTCAGCCGGACGGGTCCGGCCGAAGGAGCGGTTGACGGGCCGGCCGACGGGCTGGTTGACGGCTCGGCCGGGCCGGATCAGATCGGCCGGTGCACGTTGCTCCGTTGCGCGGGCCCCGGCGTCGAGTCGGCGATCCACGGTCCCTCGCCCGAGGGGTCCAGGATCCCCTGCTCCAGCCAGCTGTACCTGCCGCCGACCACGTTCCGGGAGACCGTTCGGTCCAGGGCGTCGGTGTTGGTCCACAGCCTGGCGAACAACTCGTCCACCCGGATCCGGGCCTGACGGCAGAACAGGTCCGCCAGTTCGTAGGCCGCACGCGCCTCCTCGGGGTCGGCGCCGGCCCGGGTCCGCAGCATCTCGGCGCGGACGCAGACCGCGCTCATCGCGAACAGTTCCGCCCCGATGTCGACGATCCGCCCCAGGAAGCCCTGCTTGGTCTCCATCCGCCCCTGCCAGCGGGACATCGCGTAGAAGGTCGACCGGGCCAGCCTGCGGGCCCCGCGCTCCACGAAGCGCAGTTGCACGGACAGGTCCCGGTATCCCCCCGCCGGGTGGAACTCGCGGTAGGAGGTGGCGAGTTGCCCGGGGCCGACGGTCAGGGTGGGCAGCCAGCCGGCGTAGAACGCACCGGCGCGCGCCGCCGCGCGCCCCTTGCGCTTCAGGTCGGCCTCCGGCTCGATCAGATCGCCGGCCACCGACAGGTGCGCGTCCACCGCCTCGCGGGCGATCAGCAGGTGCATGATCTCGGTCGAGCCCTCGAAGATGCGGTTGATCCGCATGTCGCGCAGCACCTGCTCGGCCGGCACCGCCCGCTCGCCGCGCGCGGCGAGCGACTCCGCCGTCTCGTAGCCGCGGCCGCCGCGGATCTGCACCAGCTCGTCGGCGATCCGCCAGCCCATCTCCGAGCCGTAGAGCTTGGCCAGCGCCGCCTCGATCCGGATGTCGTTGCGGTCCTCGTCCGCCATCTGGCTGGACAGGTCGAGCACCGCCTCCAGGGCGAAGGTCGTCGCCGCGATGAAGGCGATCTTCTGGGCCACCGCCTCGTGCTCGGCGATCGGCCTGCCCCACTGCTCGCGTGCGGACGACCATTCACGTGCGATCTTCAGGCACCACTTGGCCGAGCCCGCGCAGACCGCGGGCAGCGACAGCCGCCCGGTGTTCAGCGTGGTGAGAGCGATCTTCAGACCGGCCCCCTCCGCTCCGATCCGGTTCTCGGCCGGGACCCGTACCTGGTGGAACCGGGTGACGCCGTTCTCCAGCCCGCGCAGTCCCATGAAGGCGTTGCGGTTCTCCACGGTGATCCCCGGCGAGTCCGCCTCCACCACGAACGCCGTGATCCCGCCCCGGTGCCCCTCCCCGCGCGGCACCCGGGCCATCACCACCAGCAGGTCGGCGACCACGCCGTTGGTGGTCCACAGCTTCACCCCGTCCAGCAGGTAGGCGGCACCGTCCTCCACCGGGACGGCCGAGGTCGCCAGCCGCGCCGGGTCGCTGCCCACGTCGGGCTCGGTGAGCAGGAACGCGGTGATGTCGGTACGGGCGCAGCGCGGCAGGAAGCGCTGTTTCTGCTCGGCGGTGCCGAACAGCTTCAGCGGCTGCGGCACCCCGATCGACTGGTGCGCCGACACCAGCGCGGCGATCGCCGGACTCACGCTGCCCAGCAGCGCCAGCGCCCGGTTGTAGTACACCTGGGTCAGGCCGATGCCCTGGTAGGCCTCGTCGATCTTCATCCCGAAGACGCCGAGCTCCTGCAGGCCCTTGACCACCTCGTCCGGGATCCGGGCCTCGCGCTCGATCAGCGCCCCGTCGATCTTCGTCTCGCAGAAGGCCCGCAGCCGGCCCAGGAAGGCCTCGCCGGTGCGCACCGCCTCCGGGTCGGGCAACGGGTGCGGATGGATCAGGTCCAGCCGGAAGCGGCCGAGGAACAGCTCCTTGGCGAAGCTGGGCCTGCGCCAGTCCTGTTCGCGCGCTTCCTCGGCGACCCGGCGGGCGTCGCGCTCGGTGACCTTGGGCGCTTCCTTCGGCACGGACATGAGCCACCACCTCGCAACGGATGGTACGGCCGGAGGCTACCGGCCGGTATCACCCGACCGTACGCTGCGTCACCGACTGATCACCAGTGGTACGACACGGCGGGTACCGCGCGCCGGCGCCACGGACAACGGCAGGGGCGCGGGGATCCGCCTCAGCGAAATCCCGCGCCCCTGCCGGACGTCGATCCGACTGCAGTGCCGGCCCGTTGACTACAGTGCCAGCCCGGTCAGCACCATCACGCGCTCGTAGGTGTAGTCCGTCATGGCGTAGGCGACACCCTCACGGCCCACGCCGGAGTCCTTGACCCCGCCGTAGGGCATCTGGTCGGCACGGTAGGAGGGGGCGTCGCCGATGATCACGCCGCCGACCTCCAGCTCCCGGTGCGCCCGGAACGCCGTCTGCACGTCGTGGGTGAACACGCCCGCCTGCAGGCCGAACTTGGAGTCGTTGACCAGCGCGAACGCGGCCGCGGTGTCCTCCGCGCGGTGCAGCGTCAGCACCGGGCCGAAGACCTCCTCGGTGGCGACCCGGACGCCCGCGGGCACCTCGGAGAGCACGGTCGGCGCGTAGGTCGCCCCGTCGCGCGTGCCACCCGCGAGCAGCTTCGCGCCGGCGTCCACGGCCTCGTTCACCCAGGTCTCGACCCGCAGCGCGGCTGCCTCGTTGACCAGCGGGCCGACGTCGACCGCGTCGTCCGAGGGGTCACCGGTGACCTGCGCGCCGACCTTCTCGACGACCTTCTCGACCAGGCGGTCGTAGACGGTGGCGTCGGCGATGACCCGCTGCACCGAGATGCAGGACTGGCCGCCCTGGTAGTTGGCGAAGGTGGCGATCCGGGTCGCGGCCCACTCCAGGTCGGCCTCGGAGGACCAGTCGGACAGCACGACGGCGGCGGCGTTGCCCCCGAGCTCCAGGGTCACGTGCTTACGCGGCACCGAGTCGAGGATCTGGTAGCCGACGACGTCCGAACCGGTGAAGGAGATCACCGGCAGGCGCGGGTCCTGGACCAGCGCGGGCATCTTCTCGTTGGCGACCGGCAGCACGCTCCAGGAACCGGCCGGCAGGTCGGTCTCGGCCAGGATCTCGCCCAGGACCAGGGCGGAGATCGGGGTACCGGGGGCCGGCTTGAGGATGATCGGCGCACCGACCGCGATGGCCGGGGCGACCTTGTGCGCGACCAGGTTCAGCGGGAAGTTGAACGGCGCGATGCCGAGGACCGGACCACGGTTGAAGCGGCGGACGATCGCCAGCCGGCCGGTGCCGCCGGCGTCGGTGTCCAGGCGCTGGCCCTCACCGCTGTTGAAGCGGCGGGCCTCCTCCGCGGCCCAGCGGAACACCGAGGCGGCGCGGCCGATCTCGCCGCGCGCCCACTTGATCGGCTTGCCGTTCTCGGCGGTGATCAGCCGCGCGAGTTCCTCGCTGCGCTCGGTGAGGCGGCGGGCCACATGGTCGAGCGCGGCGGCGCGTACGTGCGCCGGCGTCGCGGCGAACTCTTGCTGCACCGCGGCGGCGGCCGCGACGGCCTCCTCGACCTGGGCTTCGGTGGGGATGCTGACCGTGCCGACGAGGCTGTTGTCCCAGGGGTGGTGGACCTCGAAGGACTCCGTGCCGTGCTCCTGCCGACCGGCCAGCCAGAATGCGTAGGTGCTGGACACGAGGTCACCGGCCTTTCTGCGGGAAAGTAGGACTGCGGGAAGGAAACTGAGGGGTATCGGCTTCCACGGTAGGCCGCGAAGCCCCGCCGGGGGCTTGTCCGTTCCGTAGTACTGCCCACAGCCGACCGCTACAGACTGGTGCCCTGCCGGCCCTCGCCGCGGGTACGCAGTGCCAGCCACAGCTCCATCCGGACGTCGGTGTCGTCCAGGGTCCGGCCGAGCAGTTCCTCGACCCGGCGCATCCGGTAGCGCAGCGTGTGCCGGTGCACGCCCAGGTCGGCGGCCGCCGCGTCCCACTGCCCGTGGTGCGACAGCCAGGCCTTGAGGCTGGCCTCCAGGTCGCCGCGCGAGGTCCGGTCGTGCTCGCGCAGCGGCCGGAGCAGGGCGTCCGCGAAGGCCACCACGGCCTCGTCGGCCAGCAGCGGCAGCAGCGATCCGGTGCCCACCTCGTCGTGGTCCACGCTGCGGCGGCCGCTGCGCAGGGCCACCGCCAGGGCGCGCTCGGCCTGGGCGTAGGCGGCGGCGGCCGCCTCGGGAGTGGTCGGGGCCGAGATGCCGAGGCAGAGCGCGTCCAGATTCTGGGCGGCGGTGACGCATTCGCGGTGCACCACCCCGTCGTCAAGTGCCAGCAGCACCAGCCGCGGACCGTCCGGCGCCAGCAGCAGCGGTTCGCCCGCCCGGGTGGCGGCCTGCTCGGCGAGGTCGCCCAGCACCGACAGCGAGTCGTCCTTGGCCTCCGCGAGCAGCACCCGGACCGGCCCTTCCGGCAGACCGCCGAGCAGCGGCCCGGACACCTCCCTGGCGGTGCCGATCTCCCCGGCCAGGACCAGCCGCAGCAGCGCCGTGCGCATCCGCTCCTCAGCCCGGCGCAGGTCGCGGGACCGCTCCAGAGTGAGCGTCAGCAGCGCCACGGCGGCGTTCAGCACATAGCGCTCGCTGGGTGTGAGCCGGTCCTCGGTGCCGACGGCGAGGAAACCGCGGGCCCGCCGGTCGGCGCCCAGGGACTGCAGCACCACGGTGTCCTGGACCACGGTGTCCTGGTCCTGCTGCTCGTTCTGCAGCGCCGCGCTGGACGGCGCCGGACGGCTGCGCAGCCGCTCCACCTCGGGGCGCAGCCGGTTGGCCCGGCGCGCTGCCCAGTCGGGCGCGGCCACCACGACCGCCCCGGAGGCGTCGTAGAGCGCGGCCCAGCCGCCGAGCCGGGCGGCCAGCCGGCGGACCAGCGCGGCGGTGCCGTCCTTGCCCAGGGCCGCCCGGGTGAGCTCCTCCTGGGCCTCGAAACTGGTGGTCACCGCCTGGTACTGCTCGGCGGCCAGGGCGGCGGTGACGGCCTTGCTGATCGCGATGAACGGTGTGGCCCGGGGCACCTCCAGCAGCGGCAGCTCACGCTCCGCGGCCGCCTCGACCAGCGCGGCCGGAACCTCGTCGTAGGACAGGCCGACACCGATGCCCAGACCGGCGACCCCGGCATCGGCCAACCGGTGCACGTAGCGGCGCAGCCGGTCCTTGGACTTCCCCAGCTTCAGGCCGGTGGTGAGCAGCAGCTCGCCGCCCTCCAGGTACGGGACCGGGTCGTCCAGCTCGCTGGTGTGGACCCAGCGGACCGGCCGCTCCAGCTGCTGCGCGCCGGCGAGCACGGTGAGGTTCAGGCCGGGTATCGCCACCAGGGCGGACAGGGTGACCGTGGTCGCGCCGGACGGGGCGGTTGCTGCGGGCGGGGTGGGGCTGTGGGCGGTCATGTCACCTTCGGCGGCTGCTCCCGGTCGCGACGCTGCGACCGGGCCCATGGGCGTACGCCGTCACTGGTACCAGGACGGACTGGCCGCTGGGGACAACGACCGGTACCGATTCTGCCTCACCGGCAGAGTCACCCGCACGCCGTCGGTGATCCCCGTCGCCGCGCTCCCGGCTACCGCCCGCGCAGGTCGACGAGCAGCGGCGGGACGGTGGTGCCGTCCACCGCCGTCAGTGACAGCACCGCGTGCCCGCCGGGAAGCACCTGCGCCAGGTCCGACGCGGACCAGCGCCGGCGCTCCACCCGTCGGGTGGTGACGCTCTCGGTCTGCGCCCGTTCGCCCTCCAGGACGGTGCGCGCCGCGCGCCAGGTCCGCTTGAGGAAACCTCCCGAGGTGTCCGGCGTCCGGGTGATGTCCCGCTCGTCCACCCACACCGTGCCCCAGGTCTCCGCGAACAGCTTGCCGTCCCAGGGCGCGATGCCCGGAAAGGCCATCCGGCCGCCGACCGCCCCGAACAGCGGGGCCCGCAGACCCTCCGGCAGGTCGACCATGGTCCGCAGCTGGAGCAGCGCACCCCCGTGCGCGGCCCGGAGCCGCTGCAGACCGCGTACCGTGCCCGGGTCCACGACCGCCGAGGCGTCGTCCACCACCAGGCCCGCGAAGAGGGAACGATCCTGCCGGGTGCTCGCCGCGTGCAGGAACTGACCGACCACCAGCCGGGCCAGAATCCTGGCGGCCTCCGGATGGTTGTGTTCCGGCACCGCGATCCGCACCCGCAGCGGGTGGTCCAGGGCGTGCATGGCGAACAGCGGCAGCGTCTCGGCGGTGGCACCCGCCATCGCCCCGGTTCCGCCCGAACCCGCCGCCGTCGAGGCGTTGAAACAGCCCGCGAAGGCGGGCCGGTCCAGCAGCGCGAGCCGGTCGGCGAGCAACGCCCCCGGGTCGTCGGGCTGACCCTGCGTCCGCTCCCGCTGGGCCAGCTCGTACTGGTGGTCCGGCAGGGCGCCGGTGTCCCGCAGCTCCTGCCGCAACGCCTCCCACACCGACGGTTCGCCGCGCAGCAGCAGGCACAGCTCACGCACCCCGGGCGGGCGTCCGTACGCCGCCGCGAACGGGCCGACCACCTGCTGCAGCGCCAGCCGCGCCGCCTCGGCCCGGGGCGCCAGCTCATCCGGGAGCAGGGCGTCCGCGAGCCGGGCGACCGCCTCGTCCGGACGCCGGGCGCCGCCGTACAGGTCCAGACCGTAGCGGGAGCGCGCGTCGCCGGGCGCGACCACCACGTCGTACCAGGCCTCGGGCCCGAGATCGGCGTCCACGTCGCCCACGACCACGGCGACGGCGGTGCCCGCGAGGGCCTGCAGGCACAGCGACTCGGCGGTGGGGCGGGCCAGCCGGGCGGTCTTGCCGGTCCCGGCCGGGCCGACCGCGAGCAGCGAGGTGCCCAGCAGACCCGGGTCCAGCGCGATGTCGACACCGCGATACCCCGCGGGGTTCTTCGGCACGTCCTCGGCCGTGCCCAGCCGGACCTGACGCAGCAGCAGGTCATGGTGGGCCGCACGGTGCGGAAGATCGCGGGCCCCGGACGGGTGGGCGCAGGCGGCCGCGCCGTACTCGCGCACGGCGTCCAGCAGCGCGGCGGTCCGGTCCGGGTGGGACCGGACGCACTCCAGCGCGCGGTTCAGCCGCTGGTGGTCCACGTCGTTGACCTGCCCGGCGGCGGTCTCCCGGTCGAGCATCGCCAGCCCGTGCGGGTGGGCCACGGCGCGGAGCGACTGCCACGGATCCAGCACCTGCGGCTGCGGTCCGCCCGCCTGAGCCGGGATCACCGCCCTGCGGTCCTCGGCACGCCGTTCCGCAGCGGTCACCGCCGAGCGCACCAGCGGCCGCCCGAACCGCCGCCACACCAGCGACCACCGGCCCATCCGCCCGAACACGGCGATCAGCAGCGCCAGCACCGGGAGGTAGGAGAGCAGGGTGACCAGTTCCAGTCCGAAGCCACCACCCACCCACTGAGCCAGGTACTGGTGGATCACGTACACCGCGAGCGAACCGATGTAGTAGAAGACCAGCCACGCGACCAGCAGGTTCAGCGCGGCCCGGAGCAGCAGCTTCCACCCGGGAATGGCGGGGTCCTCGGTGCCGCCACCGGTGACGGGCCGAGGCGCCGGACCCAGTGCGAAGATCCCCGGGGCGGCGTGCTGCCTGGTCGCGGAGACCCAGCCGACGAGGTCGAACCCGCCGCCGTACCGGAATCGCGGAGACTGGTCCGACAGGTCCACCGGCTCCGGCTGCCCGCTCCACCGCTCTCGCGCGCCACCCACCGACATTGCAGTCCGCTCCCTCGCGCGCGCCCACCGACGCTGACAATCTAGTGGACAGCGCCCCGCCCGAGCAGAGGCGCGCGCCGCGGCGCGGCGATGTCCGGCCAGTCCAAGTCGTACCCCGCCACCACTCCCCCGCGGCGTATGCGCCCCTATTCGTCCCGCCGTAGCCTGCGAGGGTACGCAGGCTGTTTTCATGACCCGCCTGTTCGTGTCCCACCGAATCCCCCTGGGAGACCACTCATGAGCGCTGCTCAGCCCGGCGGCCCCTCGCTCCCCCAGGAGCGCCGCCTCGTCACCGCGATTCCCGGCCCCAAGTCGCAGGAACTGCAGGCGCGCAAGCTCGCCGCGGTCGCGGCCGGCGTCGGCACCACCCTCCCCGTCTACATCACCCGCGCGGGTGGCGGCGTGGTCGAGGACGTGGACGGCAACTCCCTGATCGACTTCGGTGCGGGCATCGCGGTCACCAACGTCGGCAACAGCGCCAAGGCCGTCGTGGAACGTGCCGCCGAGCAGCTCGCCGCGTTCACCCACACCTGCTTCATGGTCACCCCGTACGAGGGCTACGTAGCCGTCGCCGAGCAGCTCAACGAGCTCACCCCGGGCGACCACGAGAAGCGCACCGCGCTGTTCAACTCCGGCGCCGAGGCCGTCGAGAACGCGGTCAAGATCGCCCGCGCCTACACCAAGCGCACCGCCGTCGTGGTCTTCGACCACGGCTACCACGGCCGTACCAACCTCACCATGGGCATGACGGCGAAGAACATGCCGTACAAGCACGGCTTCGGCCCCTTCGCCCCCGAGGTCTACCGCGTGCCGGTGGCCTACCCCTACCGCTGGCTGACCGGCCCGGAGAACGCCGCCGACCAGGCCGCCGCCCAGGCGATCGACATGATCACCAAGCAGATCGGCGCCGAGAACGTCGCCGCCATCGTGATCGAGCCGATCCTGGGTGAGGGCGGCTTCATCGAGCCCGCCAAGGGCTTCCTGCCCGCGATCGTCGAGTTCGCCAAGGCCAACGGCATCGTCTTCGTCGCAGACGAGATCCAGACCGGGTTCTGCCGCACGGGGCAGTGGTTCGCCTGCAACGACGAGGGCATCGTCCCCGACCTGATCACCACCGCCAAGGGCATCGCGGGCGGCCTGCCGCTGGCCGCGGTCACCGGCCGCGCCGAGATCATGGACGCCGCCCACGCGGGTGGCCTCGGTGGCACCTACGGCGGCAACCCGGTCGCCTGCGCCGCCGCGCTCGGCTCGATCGAGACCATGAAGGAGCTGGACCTCAACACCAGGGCCCAGGCCATCGGCACGACCATGCTGCCCCGTCTCCGCGCCATGCAGGAGAAGTTCGACATCATCGGCGACGTACGCGGTCGCGGCGCGATGATCGCCGTTGAGCTGGTCAAGCCCGGCAGCAAGGACCCCAACCCGGAGGCCACCGCCGCACTCGCCAAGGCCTGCCACGCGCAGGGCCTGCTGGTGCTCACCGCCGGCACCTACGGCAACGTGCTCCGGTTCCTGCCGCCGCTGGTCATGCCCGAGCACTTGCTGGCCGAGGGTCTGGACATCCTCGAAAGCGCCTTCGCCGCCCTCTGAGGCAGGCTGACCGTGAAGATGGTGTGCGGACCTGATGGTGGGTGGGTGAGGCGGATCGCCGCCCACGCTCCAGTGACGTACTGTCATGACAGATGGAGAAGCAGCGCCCGTCGGTGACTGACCCTCACCGGCGAAACACCGCCGAGGACACCACAGCGGACTTCGGTCCGCATCCCCTCAGCCGATCGGCCGTCCGCCGCGCCCAAACCCCCCGGGCCACGCGGACAGGCGATCACCACAGCCGCCCCGGAGCTCTCCCCCCTGCTCCGGGGCGGCTTCATCGTGGGCTGAGGTCGGTCTGGCTCCCCGGTGTGCTGCTGGTGGTCCTGGCCGTCATCACCGAACAGGTGGTGGCGGCGGGACCGTTGCTCGCCGTCGACCGCTGGGTCCGCGGCCACGTGCTGCACCTGGTCGCGGAGAACCCCTACCCACTGCTCGACACCCTTGCCAAGCGGTGGACCGACTTCGGCGCTTCGGTGATCTCGATCCCGTTGCTGACCCTCGCCACCGTGATCGCGGCGATTCGCTCCCGCTCCTGGAAACCCGTCCTCAGCGCTCTGCTGGCGGGCCTGGCCCTCTTCGCGACGGTGATCCCCGGCAAGATCCTCATCGGACGCCCCGGCCCTGAAGGCCAAGCCGTCCCCTGGGGCACCTGGGGCTGGTTCCCTTCCGGTCACACCTCGACCGCCAGTGTCTGCCTGGGCACTGCCGCCTGGCTGCTGTCCCTGAGCCTGGCCTCCGTTCGGCTGCGCCAGTCGCTCTACGCCGGCACTGCGGCGCTGTGCACGGGTGTCGGGATCTGCCTGATCTGGTGGGACTTCCACTGGTTCCTGGACGTGGTGGCCGGCTGGTGCCTCAGTGGGATCATTCTGTGGGCCCTGATCCGCTGGGCGCCGAGGCCCGACCCGCGCAACAGCGACAACCCCTGACAGCACTACCGCAGAGACGGAATCGCAGCAGCCGCGCGGAGCCGGGTGGTCCCTGTCCTGCGGTGAACGCAGAAAGGCCCCCTGACGCTGGGTCAGGGGGCCTTCTGTTAATGGTTGTTCGGCGGTGTCCTACTCTCCCACAGGGTCCC
>NZ_JBGCCS010000073.1:0-16508 GCF_041262645.1 Streptacidiphilus sp. EB129 | reverse complement strand
CGCGCGGGGGGGGGGCCCCGCGGGGGGGGGCCCCCCCCCTGGGGGGGGGCGGCCCCCCCCCCCCCCCCCCCGGGGGGGGGGCCCGGGCGGGGGGGGCCCCCCCGCGACGAGGGGTTCAGCGGGCGAGCCCGCCAGCCGGGGCCGCCCCCTTGTAAGAGCCCACATTGAGGGTGCCTCGAGCAGACCAGTCCATCGTCCAAGGGCACACAGGCGCGCAACGCCCTCCCCCCCGCTCCTGAGCGCGGCCCGACCGCGGACAAGCAGACTACGGACGTTGACGCACGACCCGACCTAGGGAGAGCGGAACATGGCGGCTGACACCGAAGAACCAGCCTTCTACGAGACACTGATCTGGTCCGAACCAGAACCCCGGGGCGACCTCCTCGATCCACCGCTGAGCAGGGCGGACGTCGTCGCGGCGCTGATGCGTATCGCCGACGAGGAAGGCCTCCCCGCGGTGTCCGTCGCGCGTCTGGTGAGCGACCTCGGCCCGGCCGGACGATCGGTGTCCAGCCACGTCCGATACCTCGGAGACCTGGAGGACCTGCTCATCGACGGCGTCCTCGCCGAACTGGTCCTCCCCGAGCCGAACCCTGAACAGTGGCGGTCAGACCTACGCACTGCGGCGCTGGAACTCCGCGCGGCGATCGCCCGCCACCCGTGGTTCCCGTCGCTCACCTTCCGCCGGCCGCTTTTCGGACCCCGCGCGCTCGACTGGCTGGACCACATCATGACGGTGACCGAAGGAGCCGGGCTCGCCATCGCCGATGCGGCCGCCTATGCCGGGATCGTCACGGGGCACGTCCTGGGCGCCGCCATGTGCGAAGCCGAGGAAGAGGAGATGCAGCGCAGGCGGGCCGGTGACCGGACCAACCACGAAGTACATAAAGTGCTGCAGGAGTTCCTCAGCGGCGTTACCGCCAGCGGACGCCACCCCGCGTTCTCGCGGTTCCTGCAGGCCGGTGCCCAGCACCTGACCCCTGATGAGAGTTTCGAGATCAGTCTGGACGCCCTCCTGGCCGGACTGGCCCTGCGAGCCGCACGGCAGAGCGCCGCAGCGTAAGACTGCGCGAAGCGGCTCCCCTGTCCTGGGCCTGATAGCGCATCGGACAGGGGAGCCTTGGTCAGTAGCGGTACTGCTCGGGCTTGTACGGGCCCTCGACGCTGACGCCGATGTAGTCGGCCTGCGATTGGGTCAGCGTGGTGAGCTTGACGCCCAGCGCGTCCAAGTGGAGGCGGGCGACCTTCTCGTCGAGGTGCTTGGGCAGCGTGTAGACGCCGACCGGGTACTCCTCGGGCTTGGTGAAGAGCTCGATCTGGGCCAGCGTCTGGTCCGCGAAGGAGTTCGACATCACGAAGGAGGGGTGGCCGGTCGCGTTGCCCAGGTTGAGCAGGCGGCCCTCGGACAGGACGATGATCTTCTTGCCGTCCGGGAACGTCCAGGTGTGGACCTGCGGCTTGACCTCGTCCTTGACGATGCCCGGGACCTTCGCCAGACCGGCCATGTCGATCTCGTTGTCGAAGTGGCCGATATTGCCCACGATCGCCTGGTGCTTCATCTTGGCCATGTCACCGGCCATGACGATGTCCTTGTTGCCCGTCGTGGTGATGAAGATGTCGGCGATCCCGACCACATCGTCCAGGATGGTGACCTGGAAGCCGTCCATCGCTGCCTGCAGTGCGCAGATCGGGTCGATCTCGGTGACGATGACACGGGTGCCCTGGCCGCGGAGCGACTCGGCGCAGCCCTTGCCCACGTCGCCGTAGCCGCAGACCACGGCGACCTTGCCGCCGATCAGCACGTCGGTGGCGCGGTTGATGCCGTCGACCAGCGAGTGGCGGCAGCCGTACTTGTTGTCGAACTTCGACTTGGTGACGGCGTCGTTCACGTTGATCGCGGGGAAGAGCAGGTTCCCGTCCCGGTGCATCGTGTAGAGACGGTGCACGCCGGTGGTGGTCTCCTCGGTGACACCCTTGATCTCGGAGGCGACCTTGGTCCACTTCTTCGGGCTCTCGGCCAGGGTGCGGTTGAGCAGCTCCAGGATGATCCGGAACTCGTCGCTGTCCGCGGTCGAGGGGTCCGGCGCGGCGCCGGCCTTCTCGAACTCGACGCCTTTGTGGATGAGCAGGGTGGCGTCGCCGCCGTCGTCGAGGATCATGTTGGGGCCGGAGTGGCCGGGCCAGGTGAGCGCCTGCTCGGTGCACCACCAGTACTCCTCCAGCGTCTCGCCCTTCCAGGCGAAGACGGGGATGCCCTGGGGGCCCTCCGGGGTGCCCTTCGGGCCGACGGCGATGGCCGCGGCCGCGTGGTCCTGGGTGGAGAAGATGTTGCAGGAGCACCAGCGGACGTCGGCGCCGAGGGCGGCCAGCGTCTCGATGAGCACGGCGGTCTGCACGGTCATGTGCAGCGAGCCGGTGATGCGTGCGCCGGCCAGCGGCTGCGCGTCGGCGTACTCGCGGCGGATCGTCATCAGGCCGGGCATCTCGTGCTCGGCAAGGTCGATCTCCTTGCGGCCGAAGGCGGCAAGCGAAAGATCGGCGACCTTGAAGTCACCGTGGCTGAGCGTCAAGGGAATCCTCCACAGGATCACAGGGGAACGTCATGCTGCTCGGGCCGGCTGCTGGTCCAGCCCGAGGGTCCGGTAAACGTCCAGCGACGCAGCCGGACGATTCAAGGTGATGAAATGCAGCCCCGGAGCACCCTCTCGGAGCAGAACCTCAGCCATCCGCGTCGCATGGTCCACCCCGATCCGGTATGAGGCAGCGGCGTCGCCGCGCGCCCGCTCCAGCCGGTCCGCGAGATCGGACGGAAGCGTCGCGCTGCTCAACTGGGCGAACGTGCTGATCTGCTCGAAGCGCGTGGCCGGCATGATCTCGGGAATGATCGGAGTCTCGCAGCCTGCGGCAGCCACCCTGTCCCGCAGCCGCAGGTAGACCTCCGCCCGGAAGAACATCTGCGTCACTGCATAGTCAGCGCCCGCACGGCACTTGGCCACGAAGTGCCGGATATCGCTCTCCCGGTCCGGGGAACGTGGATGCCCTTCGGGAAAGGCGGCGACACCGACGCTGAACGATCCCCACTTCTTGATCAGCTCGACCAGGTCGGCGGCATAGTGAACACCCTCAGGATGAGGACGCCACACCCCTTGCGGGTCTCCCGGCGGGTCACCCCGCAAGGCCAGCACATCGAGAATCCCCGCATCCGCGTAACGGCGGATGATCGCCCGCAATTCGGCGACCGAATGCCCCACCGCCGTCAGGTGGGCGACTGGACGGAGCGTGGTCCCGGAGGCGATGCGCTCGGTCGTACCGATGGTCCGATCACGCGAGGAGCCGCCGGCGCCATATGTCACCGAGACGAAGGCCGGCGCGACCGACTCCACACGCCGCAACGCCGTCCACAGCGCGCGGTCACCCGGCTCGTCCTTGGCCGGGAAGAACTCGAACGAGATACTGCGCTCACCCGATGCCAGCACATCGGACAGGCTGCGTGCGCCTCCGTGCATGTCTACCTCGCGTTGAAGTACGTGGCCTTGGGGTGGTGGATCACGATGGCGTCGGTGGACTGCTCCGGGTGGAGCTGGAACTCCTCGGAGAGGTGGACGCCGATCCGCTCCGGCCGGAGCAGCTCGGCGATCTTGGCGCGGTCCTCCAGGTCGGGGCAGGCACCGTAGCCGAGGGAGAAGCGCGCACCGCGGTACTTGAGCGCGAACATGTCCTTCATGTCCTTGGGATCCTCCGGGGAGAAGCCCAGCTCGGCGCGGACCCGGGCGTGCCAGTACTCGGCCAGGGCCTCGGCCAGTTGCACGGACAGGCCGTGCAGCTCCATGTAGTCGCGGTAGGCGTTGGCGGTGAAGAGCCCGTTCGCGGCCTCGGAGATCTTCGAGCCCATGGTGACCATCTGGAGGGCGACCACGTCCTTCTCGCCGCTTTCCTCGGCGCGGAAGAAGTCGGCCAGGCAGAGCCGGCGGCCGCGGCGCTGGCGCGGGAAGGTGAAACTGGTGCGCTCGGCTCCGTCCTCGCCGAGCACGGCCAGAGTGTCGCCGCGGGAGACCGCCGGGAAGTAACCGTAGACCACGGCGGCCTCCAGCAGGCCCTCGGTCTGCAGCCGGTCTAGCCACATCCGCAGCCGCGGCTGGCCCTCGGTCGCCACCAGTTCCTCGTAGCTCGGCCCCCCGGCCCGGGCGGCCTTCAACCCCCACTGCCCCTTGAAGAGCGCGTCCTCGTCCAGCCAGGAGGCGTAGTCGGCCAGCGGGATGCCGCGCACGATCCGGTCGCCCCAGAACGGCGGGGAGGGGACCGTGTTGTCGGCGGCCACGTCCGAGCGCTCGGTCGACTCCGCGGGCTCCTCGACCTCGACTTTGGCGTGGCGGCGCTGACGCAGCTCGGGCAAGGTCGCGCCGGGCACGCCGCGCTTGACGGCCATCAGCGCGTCCATCAGCCGCAGGCCCTCGAAGGCGTCGCGGGCGTAGCGGACCTCGCCGGCGTAGATCTCGTGCAGGTCCTGCTCGACGTAGGCGCGCGTCAACGCGGCGCCGCCCAGGATCACTGGGAAGGTGTCGGCCAGCCTGCGCTGGTTCAGCTCCTCCAGGTTCTCCTTCATGATCACGGTCGACTTGACCAGCAGGCCGGACATGCCGATCACGTCGGCGCAGTGCTCCTGCGCGGCCTCCACGATGGCCGAGACCGGCTGCTTGATGCCAATGTTGACGACTGTGTAGCCGTTGTTGGAGAGGATGATGTCAACCAGGTTCTTGCCAATGTCGTGGACGTCGCCCTTGACCGTGGCCAGCACGATGGTGCCCTTGCCCTTGCCCTCGGCGTCGGACTTCTCCATGTGCGGCTCCAGGTAGGCGACCATGACCTTCATCACCTCGGCGGACTGCAGCACGAAGGGCAGCTGCATCTGGCCGGAGCCGAACAGCTCGCCGACCGTCTTCATGCCCTCCAGCAGCACCTCGTTGACGATCTCCAGTGCAGGACGGAGCGTCAGAGCCTCGTCAAGGTCGGCCTCCAGGCCGACCCGCTCGCCGTCCACGATGCGCTGCTGCAGCCGCTGCTCCAACGGCATCGCCGCCAGCTCCTCCGCCTTGCCGGCCCGTACCGAGGCCGCCGAGACGCCCTCGAACAGCTCCAGGAAGCGCTGCAGCGGGTCGTAGCCCTTACGACGGCGGTCGTGGACCAGGTCGAGGGCGACCTCGCGTTGTTCCTCGGGGATCCGCGCGATCGGCAGGATCTTCGCCGCGTGCACGATCGCCGAGTCCAGGCCGGCCTCCACGCACTCGTGCAGGAAGACGGAGTTGAGCACCATCCGGGCGGCCGGGGAGAGGCCGAAGGAGATGTTGGACAGACCCAGCGTGGTCTGCACCTCGGGGTGGCGCCGCTTGAGCTCGCGGATCGCCTCGATGGTCTCCACGCCGTCGCGGCGGGACTCCTCCTGGCCGGTGCCGAGGGTGAAGGCGAGGCAGTCCACCAGGATGTCCTGCTCGCGGATGCCGAAGCGCTCGCCCAGGTCGGCGATCAGCCGCTCGGCGACGGCGACCTTCTTCTCCGCGGTACGTGCCTGGCCCTCCTCGTCGATGGTCAGCGCGATCAGGCCGGCTCCGTGCTCGGCGGCCAGCGCCGCGATCCGGCCGTAGCGGGAGTCGTCCCCGTCGCCGTCCTCGAAGTTGACCGAGTTGAGCACCGCCCGGCCGCCCAGCAGTTCCAGACCGGCGCGCAGGACCTCCGGCTCGGTGGAGTCCAGCACGATCGGCAGCGTGGACGCGGTGGCCAGGCGGCCCGCCAGCGCCTTCATGTCGGCGACGCCGTCGCGGCCCACGTAGTCCACGCACAGGTCGATCAGGTGCGCGCCCTCGCGGATCTGCTCCCGGGCGATGTCGACACAGGCCTGCAAGTCCCCCGCGATCATCGACTCGCGGAACTTCTTGGAGCCGTTGGCGTTGGTCCGCTCGCCGATCGCCAGATAGGAGGTGTCTTGCCGGAACGGGACCGTCTGGTAGAGGGAGGCCGCGGCCGCCTCCGGCTGCGGGGCGCGGGCGGCCAGCGGGCGGCCCTGCACCTTCTCCACCACCGCGCGCAGGTGCTCCGGCGTGGAGCCGCAGCAGCCGCCGACCAGAGAGAGCCCGTACTCGCGGGTAAAGACGTCGTGCGCCTCGGCCAGTTCCTCGGGGCTGAGCGGGTAGTGCGCGCCGTCCCTGGTCAGCACCGGCAGACCGGCGTTGGGCATACAGGCCAGGCCGATCCGGGCGTGCCGGGCCAGGTAGCGCAGGTGCTCGCTCATCTCGGCCGGTCCGGTGGCGCAGTTCAGGCCGATCAGGTCGATGCCCAGCGGCTCCAACGCGGTCAGCGCCGCGCCGATCTCGGAGCCGAGTAGCATGGTGCCGGTCGTCTCCATCATGACCTCGACGATCAGCGGCAGCCGCCGCCCGGCCTGGGTCAGCGCCGCTTTGACGCCTAGCACCGCTGCCTTGACTTGGAGCAGGTCCTGGCTGGTCTCGATCAGCAGCGCGTCCGCCCCGCCTGCGACCAGGCCGGCCGCGTTCTGCCGGAAGCCCTCGCGCAGCGTCTCGAAGGGGACGTGGCCCAGCGTGGGCAGCTTGGTGCCGGGGCCGATGGAGCCCAGCACCCAGCGCAGCCGGCCGTCTCGGGCGGCGTTCTCGTCGGCGACCTCGCGGGCCAGCCGGGCGCCGGCTTCGGACAGCTCGAAGATCCGGTCGGCGATGTCGTACTCGGCGAAGGCGGACCAGTTGGAGCCGAAGGTGTTGGTCTCCACGCAGTCGACGCCGGAGTCGAAGTAGGCCTGGTGCACCGCGCGGACGATGTCGGGGCGGGAGACATTCAGGACCTCGTTGCAGCCCTCGTGCCCCTCGAAGTCCTCCAGGGTGGGGTTCCGCGCCTGGAGCATGGTGCCCATGGCCCCGTCGGCCACCACCACGCGAGTGGCGAGCGCCTCGCGGAGCGCGTCCGCGCGCTCCTGGGGAGCAAAGAGCGTCACGCAGCACTCCCAGAGGCCGCGATGAACAATCCGGCGCTCACCCGATCAGCGGCCTCGGTGCCATAGGCACGCTCGGCGACAGCGATCAGCCGGTCCTTGTCTACCGAGTAGGACTGCGGGCCGATCCCACCCAGCACCTCAGCGGCCAGCGCGCAACCAAGCTGGGCCGCCGACTCCAGCGAAAGCCCTCGGCTCACTCCCGTGAGGAACCCCGCTCGGAACGCGTCGCCCACCCCGGTGGGATCGACGACGGCGACGCCGGGGACCGAAGGGATGACGCATGCCGCCTGGCCCTCCTGATCGATGCGCACCCCCCGCTCGCCGAGCGTTGTAACCCAGACCCCGACATGGCTCAGCACCTCGTCGCGGCTCCAACCGGTGCGCTCCAGCAACAGCGCAGACTCGTACTCATTGCTGAAGAGCCAACGCGCGCCCCGGATCAGGTCCTGGGTCTCGGCTGTGTTTGTCCGTGCGAGCTGCTGAGACGGGTCCGCTGCGAAGGCAATCCCCGTGTCCCGGCAATGCGTTGTGTAGAGGAGCATCGCCGCTGGGTCGTTGGCACAGATCAGCACCAGATCGGGCTGGCCCTTGGCCCGCGCCAGTTTGCCCAGGTCGATCCCGGCCGCCTCCTGCATAGCGCCCGCGTAGAAGGCGGCGATCTGATTGGCGTCCAGATCGGTCATACACATGAAGCGGGCAGTCTGCTTCTCGGAGTACACCCGCACACCGCAGGTATCGACGCCATGCGCCGACAGCCATGCGTCGTACTCCGCGAAATCGTTGCCCACCGCCCCGACCAGCACAGGCGCCAGTCCGAGCTGGCCCAGGCCGAAGGCGATATTGGCGGCCACCCCGCCACGGCGAACCTCAAGCTCGTCCACCAGGAACGACAAAGAGATGCACGAGAGCTGATCAGCGATCAGCTGATCCTTGAAGTGACCCGGGAAGGTCATCAGATGATCGGTGGCGATGGAACCAGTGACCGCGATACGCATATCAAGGCCTCGACTCGGTTGCCTGACCCGTGACGGGGGCCGCGACGGCCTTCTGCAGGGCCTCGACGCGGTCGGTCCGCTCCCAGGTGAAGCCCGGCAGCTCACGGCCGAAGTGGCCGTACGCCGCGGTCTGCGAGTAGATCGGGCGCAGCAGGTCCAGGTCGCGGATGATCGCGGCGGGGCGCAGGTCGAAGACCTTGGTCACCGCCTCCTGGATCTTCAGGACCGGGGCGGTCTCGGTGCCGAAGGTCTCCACGAAGAGACCGACCGGCTCGGCCTTGCCGATTGCGTAGGCGACCTGTACCTCGGCGCGGGTGGCCAGGCCGGCCGCGACGATGTTCTTGGCGACCCAGCGCATCGCGTAGGCGGCCGAGCGGTCGACCTTGGACGGGTCCTTGCCGGAGAAGGCGCCGCCGCCGTGGCGGGCCATGCCGCCGTAGGTGTCGATGATGATCTTGCGGCCAGTCAGGCCGGCGTCGCCCATCGGGCCGCCGATCTCGAAGCGCCCGGTCGGGTTGACCAGCAGGCGGTAGCCCTCGGTGCTGAGCTCGATGCCGCGCTCGGCCAGCGCCGCCAGCTCCGGCTCCACGACGAACTCGCGGATGTCGGGGGCGAGCAGCGAGTCCAGGTCGATGTCGCTGGCGTGCTGCGAGGAGACAACGACGGTGTCCAGGCGGACCGCGTTGTCGCCGTCGTACTCGATGGTGACCTGGGTCTTGCCGTCCGGGCGCAGGTAGGGGACGGTCCCGTTCTTGCGCACCTCGGAGAGGCGGAAGGCGAGCCGGTGCGCCAGGTAGATCGGCAGCGGCATCAGCTCAGGCGTGTCGTCGCAGGCGTAGCCGAACATCAGGCCCTGGTCGCCCGCACCCTGGCGGTCCAGTTCGTCCTCGTCGCCCTCGCCCCGGTTCTCCCAGGCCGCGTCCACGCCCTGGGCGATGTCCGGGCTCTGCGAGCCGATGGAGACCGAGACGCCGCAGGACGCGCCGTCGAAACCCTTCTTCGAGGAGTCGTAACCGATCTCCAGGATCTTCTCGCGCACGAGCTGCGCGATCGGGGCATAGGCGGCGGTGGTGACCTCACCGGCGATGTGGACCTGACCGGTGGTGATCAGCGTCTCGACGGCGACCCGGGACGTGGGGTCGTCCTTGAGCAGGGCATCGAGGATGGTGTCGCTGATCTGGTCAGCGATCTTGTCGGGGTGACCTTCGGTCACGGACTCCGAAGTGAACAGGCGGCGAGACATACTCCTCCGGACTTCAGGCTGCTCAGCGGGCGAGGACAGGGATGTCGCTGGCAGTGGGCGCCATGAGTGAGCCGAACATCGCGGGGCAGTCCGGCTCTACTCACGTCAGGGACTCTCGCTGCTCACGCTCGGGTTCTGCTTGAGACGCGCTCTGACGCTTGAGCGAACGAGGAGGATCGCCAGGGCACCGCGTCGGCCGCCGCCTCCGCGCGACTGATCGAAATGGTCACGAGCGGTTGGAGGAGCTGGCCGGGGATCGGGCGGCACAGGCGTCTGGGCGTCGCTGTGCAGATCCGTCGGCTCACAGAGGCCAGCCACCAGGACCTGCCAGCGGTCCGAGAGCGAGCCCGGCCGCACCAGCGACACCGGCCACGACCGCGACTGTCTTAACCACCTGGAGCCGGGGATGCTGCTTATGGCCGACCGCGGCTTCCCCTCCTACGACGTGTGCGGGGCCGTCGCCGCCACCGGTGCCCGACTCCTGTGGCGCGTCTCAGAGTCCTTCACCCTGCCGCTGGTCGACGTGCTGCCCGACGGCACCTACCTCAGTTTGTCCTACCTTCCAAGTGTGGGTCTGTGGCGGTCACTCGTAAGATCGTCGGGCCCGGGGGCTCTGGGTATGGCTGTGAGCTTGTAGCCGCTGGATGGCTCAAAGAACTTGGCCGCCCGGATCCCCGCGACGACTCGACCGCCAATTGAGATAAGCGACTTGATCGCTCAGTAGGACAACGTCGGCGAGTTCGTCTGCGCGACCAAACGCGGTGACAACCAGCTGACGGAGGTGGCCGTGACCAGGCACGGATGCGCAGGGACCTCGCTCCGCTGCGGCCGGGCGACGAGCTTGCCGTCGACCTGCGGACCTTGATCGGACGCCGGACCGACCTGGTGAATGACCGCACCCGACAGATCAACCGGTTCCGGACGCAACTCCTGGAGATCTTCCCTGCCCTGGAACGCACGCTGACGCTGGGGAACAAGGGGCCCATCGTCCTTCTGGCCGGATATCAGATCCCTGCCGCCATCCGCCGCAGCGGGGCCAAGCGGATCACGACCTGGCTGAAGAACCGCAGGGTCAAGAACGCCTCCGCGCTCGCACTGGCAGCGGTCGAGGCGGCCCAGTCACAACTCACCGCACTGCCCGGCGAGAAGCTGGCCGCCGAGATGGTGGCCCGCCTGGCGAAGGGCGTGACCACGCTGGACGAGGAGATCGCAGAGCTGGAGGCCCTGCTCGGGACCCGCTTCGAGGAGCGCGGGCATGCCGCGGTCGTCCGAAGCATGCCCGACATGGGCACCCTGCTCGGCGCCGAATTCATCGCCGCCACCGGCGGCGACATGGAAGCGTTCGGCAGTGCCGACCGCCTTGCCTCCCTCGCCGGCCTGGCACCGGTGCCACGGGACTCCGGCCGTGTCAGCGGCAACATGTGCGGGCCCCGTCGATTCCACCGCGGCGGGCTGAGCGAGACTCGACCGATCCTCAAAGGCGTGGACTGATTGTAGGGCCAGGACGGCCCGCGAAGGTGAGGACGAAGTGTGGCTGGGTTGCTGTGGTGGGTGGCTCGATTTCCCTGGCGCAGCTGCGTGCCTGGGGCGATGAAAGGACTCAGCGCCATCGGCAGTCTCTGGTACGCGGGGCCACCGCCGGATGACGCACTAAACGAGACCATCCTCACATCTGATGGGCTGCCAGGCCCGGACCATCCGGAGCGGCTTGCGACCCGCAGGGGTCTGACGCCTCACGAGCGTCAGGCATGGGAGGAGATCACACGGTCTTGAGCTCGTGCGATCGTGGCTGGCACTTGACGGCCACCTGGAGCTTGCCTACGACGAATGGGGCCCATCGCCGCCCCCTGAGCAACCCCCCACGCCGGTGGGCAGGGCCGATGCGGTCGCCGGCCCTGCCCACCTCGTTTCGAGGTTCCCCGCTGAGTGGTGTGCACCGTGAAGTGGCAGGTCACGGGCCTGGTGTGATTCCGTGCCCCGGAGCTCGTGCTGGTCACGCGCGGCGGTCTGCCGTGTAGATCGTCGGGCAGGGAGGTCTTCGTGGGTTCTGGCCCGTTCCAGCCCGCGATGCTCCTACGCTCCCGGGCATGGTGGACCCCGAGGTACTGGAACGGATCGCCGCGCGGCGAGCGGAATTGGACGAGCTGGAAGAACAGCTGGTCAAGCAGTTGGACGAGGTGAAGGCCGAGCGGGACGAACTCGCAGTCGCCGAGAGGGTCCTGACGCGGATGAGCGAACGGACAGCCGGGGAACGGGCCGCCGTCGCACCGGCGTCAGCGCAGGTCGGCGGGCGTTCGATGCTGCTGGTCCCGCACCGCGGCGACAGCGTTGACGAGACCGCGCTGCCCGACGACTACCGCCGGATCCTGGCGATCGTGCGAGCCGCCGGCGGTCCGGTGCAGGTGTGGGCAGTGGGCGAAGAGCTGGGCCTTCAGGTGAGGTGCGCGGGAAGCTGGAGCCGCTGCGGGCGAAACTGGTCAAGCTCGCCGACCGCGGCTGGCTGCACAAACGCGGCGACGGGAAGTTCACCGCAAGCTGTAGCCGTCCAGGCCCTGCACGCCGCAGGGCGTAACCGGAGGGCCCCCGGCGGCAGTTGAGTTTGGTGTGAAGAAAAACAACGGTCTCGTCGAGGGCCCCGACGGTCTTGTCTACACCGCCCGCCTGCCGCTGTCGAGCGCCACCTTGAACTGGCTCGCCGACCTGATACGCGGCCACTGCAAGAAGATCGGATCGCGGTGGCGGGCCCTGTCGGCAGGGAGGATCGCCGGCATCGTGCTGGCGGTGCTGCGCTGTGACCAGCGGCCCGGCGACATGGCTGGCGGGAACGGGGTGCACCGCACCACCGTGACCCGGTGGGTGCGCGAGGTCGTCGGCCTGCTGGCCGCCCGCGCCCCGCGCCTGGACCGCGCGCTCAAGAAGATCGCCCGATCGGGTGGCGGGGTGGTCCTGCTGGACGGTTCTCTGATACGCACCCGGCGCCGCACCGGGACCGAGAACCGGAAGAACTACTCCGGCAAGCACAAATGCCACGGCCTGCTCGTGATCGCGCTCACCGATGACAAGGGCCGCCTGGTCTGGGTGAGCGCGGTCCGACCCGGACGCACCTCGGAGATCACCGCGTGCCGCCACGACAAACTGACCGCCCATCTGCGCGCGGCCGGCCTTGGCGCGATCGCCGACCTGGGCTTCGTCGGCCTCGACGACAGCGGCCCGGACGCCGACCCGGCGGTGATCACCGGCTACAAGGCGGCCCGCAACCGGCCTCTTACCCGGGGACAGAAGCTGTCCAACAAGGCGCTGGCCGCGGTCCGGGCCCCGGTCGAGCACGGCTTCGCGCACCTGAAGAACTGGCGCGTGCTCGGCAAGGTCCGCACCGACCCGAAGTGGGCGACAGCGTTTGTGCGGGCCCTGCTGGTCCTGACGAACCGGGAAGTCACCCGCTGACCGACGATCTTCACCGAAGTCATCCGCCCGCAACCAGCGTGAGCACCCCGACGCCGACGCACACCAGGCCCGTGACCTGCCACTTCACGATGCACACCACTCAATGCTGCGCGCCTGGGGCACAGCGCTGGACTGCGTGGGCGGCTGCATCGTCGCAGTCGCGGGCCTCCCCACAGATCTGGTGCGCGCCGACATGGGCAGCGCCCGCACCAGCTTGTCCAAGGCGAGCGCGAGCAATCCCGTCCTTGCGCAGTTGCAGAGTGACCTGGACCGGGCCGAGGCGGATGCCGGTCCGGCTGGGTGGCGCGACTGGCTGCTGGGGATGCGGAACACGGTGGTGCACCGCGGGCGACGCACAGCGGTGTGGTCCGCTGACGTCGACCGGGCCGGGCTCGCCGGGTTCACCCTGAAGCTTCCCGTCTCGCCGGAACTGACCGACGTAGACGCCGTCCTGCGGGCAGGCGGCCAGATTGCCGCGACGTTCCAGGCCCCCGCGCACGAGCTCCTGGACCACCTCGGCGACACGGTGTCCGACTACGTCAGCGAGGCCACCCGGATCCTGGCAGACCTGTGGAAGGCACGGCGTTCGGATCCTGCCCTGTGGTGCAGAACCCGAAGCAGTGGAAGGCACCGAGCGGGCTGATCACGGCCGTACCGGTGTTCCGCGGCTTCCCCGACCAGCAGGTCCCGTCCACGCCCGTCACGAGCCTGGATATCGGCAGCGAAGCGTATGCGCGTATGGAAGCCGCAGCGCTGACAAAGTCCGGACCAACCGACGTCTTGCCTGATCCGGCGGTGTGGAGCTGACCCAGCAGCCCGCAGACCCGGGGTGACACGCGGCCTGCGCGCCACCCCCGTCAGCGCCAGTCGAGTCCGAGTTCGGCTAGGGCCGCCAGCTGCTCGGGGGTCAGCTTGTCGCGGCGGCTCTTCGTGTTGGAGATCCAGATGCCCAGCTTCACGATTGCTCCGTCCTCGGCTCCGCCCACCACTTCCTCTGTGTGGCCTCTGGGCACCACGACGGAGGCGGTCCGTTCCTGGTACTGCGCCAGCGCCGCCAATCCTCGGGTGAAGGCCGTGGAACGCCCCCCAGCAGCCTTCTTAGCGGCGGGCTGCTCCTTCCCAGCGGGGGAGGCCTCGGGGTCAACTCCGAGGGCTTGCAGGCGTTCGCGTTGCCCGTCAGTCAGCCCGTTCCAGACCACCCGCTGCTGCTGGCGCCTGAGCCATCGTCCGATGTCGTGGCCGTGGATGGTGACGCCGGGTTCCAGGTCGACCAGGTCAGCCCCGAGCTCGGTGACGCATTCGCGGACGCCGGCGTAGTGGCGCTGCCATTCCAGTGGCCAGGCGGGGTTCCAGTCCGGGTCGATCTCCGCCAGCGCCGCCGCCCGCTCGGGCTGGCCGGCGAGTGCGCCGGGTCGGCGCAGGTTGGACAGCCACTGCCCGATCGCCCGGTCCAGCGCGGTCGCAGAACGGGGAGCCGCCAGGGTCTGGTGGTCGGTGTAGTAGGCGCGGGCGGCGGCGAGGTTCTCTGAGAAGGTGAAGTCGGAGGCGTCCCAGATCATCCCCAGCTCCTCCAGCCAGCCCGCGCGCTTGCCGGTCATCTGCCCGGCGGCGTAGGTCTTACGCTGCTCGCTGATCCACTGCCCGAGTGGGTAGGCGCCCTCGCGGTGGTCGAACGGAACGCGCAGGTGGCCTTCGCGCTGCTGGTACTTCTGGGCGGAGGCGTACCCGTGCGTCCAGTCCTGCCGTTCGGTGTCGATGACGTTGAAGGAGACCCACTGCGCGACCATCACCGGGTCACGCGGGGCAGCGAAACGCAGCAGCAGACGGTTCTCCTTCTCTCCCTCCGCAGGTGCCGGGCCGATATCCCACGACGGCTGCACACTCCGCGTCTGCTCGACCTGAGGGACCGCCAGCAGCTCGATGACCTCCTCGTCGTGTGCCCTGAGAGCTTGCAAAACGGCCACCAACGGGCGGTAGGACCCCGAGGTGAACATGTCCTCGGGCTGCTCGCCGGGGCTGAGGAAGACCGGCACGATCAGCGACGCCAGCTTGCCCTCTCCGGGCTTCTGGCGCAGGGCACGGCCGATGGCCTGGACGATGTCGTGCGGGGCTCCTTTGGGATCCAGGAGGGCAACGCTGTCCACGGTTCTAATGTCGACCCCCTCGCCCAGGACGCGACAGTTCGACAGGATCGCGCGCCGGGCGCTGCGCCCGAACTCGTTCAGAACGCGGCGGCGGCGTTCGGGGGTGTGGTCGCCCATCAGCCAGTCCGCCCAGAGCTTCGAGGGGTACCTTTCCGGGTCGGCGGCGTGCAGCTTGGCGGCGACCGCTGGCAGTCCTTCGGCGTAGGCCTGGGCTTCGATGGTGCGGTGGTGGAAGGTGATGGCGGTCTGCAGGCCGTGGTCGGCCATGGTGCGGAGCATGGCGGCCTGGAGCGCGCCCAGGCGTTCGCCCCGGATCTTCTCCTCGCGCCGTTCCGGGCTCATGAGCTTCTCTGGGGTGACGACGGGGTCTTCCAGCTCGACCACGATGATCTGGTAGCGCGCCAGCAGTCCCCGTTGGACTGCCGCCGCGAGGGGGAGTTTCCAGACCACGGGGCCGAAGATCGTCTCGTCGTCCATGGAGGCGGCCATCTCCTCCTTGAGCCGCTCGTGCCGGAACCCGTCCTTGAGCTCCCAGGACGGGCGCGGGCGTTCCTGCCAGATCCTGGGGGTGGCGGTGAGGTACAGGCGCCTGGCGGCCGGGATCGCGGCCTGGTCGTGGATCTCTGCCCAGGCCTTCCCCAGGGATCCGCTTGTTCGGTGGGCCTCGTCGACACAGGCGAGGTCCAGTGGGTCGAGCTTCTGGCCGTAGACGCCCTCGAAGGCCTCGGCCAGGACGCCCAGGGAGCTGTAGGTGGCGAAGATGAGGACGGGCCCGGTGGCGTGCCACAGTGCCAGCTGCGGGGGGCTGGTGGTGCACCGCACGCCCATTGCGTACAGCTCGGTGTCGTCGTCCAGCGAGCACACCGCGACCGTCTGCCCGGTGTGCCCGACCTCGCGCCAGGCTTTCACCGTCTGCGCGAGCAGCTCCAGCGTGGGCACAAGGACGAGGATCCGCCCGTGCGGGACCAGCCGCCGCGCGGCGGCGGCGGCGATGATCGTCTTGCCGGTCCCGCACGCCGCGTGCACCTGAGCACGAAGCCCGTTCGGCGGGACACGCCTGCCCGGCGGGACGTCCAGCCCGCGAATAATGGCGTCAACCGCCTCGATCTGATGGTCACGCAGCTTGACCGGCATCTCGCATTCCCTTCCCGGTGACAATCGAGCGGAATCCCCGGCATGATCAGCGGCGTCGTGCGGTCCGGGGAAGGGGGGTGTCATTTTTTCCTGATTCAACACGGTGCATCATTTGAGATCAATACCACATGTGAAGGTTCCACCATCGATGATGGTACACCAGAGCCGCTCCGGCGCGTGGCCGGGCGGTGCGTCCGTAAACCCGGTCGGGACGGCTTCCCGGGCACACCGAGAGGACGGAGCGTCAGCGGAGTCCGGGTCAGACCCTCAAGGGGCCGGCCTTGACGGTACGTTGGCTGACGGTCCATCCCATCCCGGTACTGGTCTGGAATTCCTGACGCTACACAGGCCGCACGGTGATGCACCGCCCCTAGTTGCGCAGTTGGGATTCCCGCTTGCGGGAATCCGGTAAAGCGCGCTTGCGCGCTTTACCATCCTTTCAGAATTCCGCTTGCGGAATTCTCGTTCCCGCGCTCGCGCGGGAATCCGCCGAAGCGCAGCGGAGGCGCTCACTTCCCGGCGCGTCAGCGCCGGGGTACCCGCTCCGCGGG
>NZ_JBGCCS010000072.1:0-17720 GCF_041262645.1 Streptacidiphilus sp. EB129 | reverse complement strand
ACGCCTCAACTTGTTTGACCGTCAGCTCATCAGCACACAGTCAGACCAACGAGCACGCACGCTCACAGTCACGCCCAGATGCGGTTGCAGTACTAGGCCCTCGCGGGCACTACGTGCATTACACATGTACACCCGTTCGGTCATCAGCCACTCTTGACTCTGCTCCGAAGCAAGACGCTGTCGTGGTAGGGGGATGGGAATTCCATGCGCATCGATCTGCTCACCCGGGAATACCCGCCGGAGGTGTACGGGGGAGCCGGAGTCCATGTCGCGGAGCTCACCCGCGCCCTCCGTCGCCTTGCAGACGTCCGAGTCCGCTGCCTGGGCGAGCCCCGCGCCGAGCCCGGGGTGACGTCGTACCCCCTGCCGCAGGCTCTGGCTCCGCACAACAGCTCCCTGCAGTATCTGGGCGCTGACCTTGCCATGGCCGGCGACTGTGCGGGTGCCGACATCGTGCACACCCACACCTGGTACACGGCGATGGCGGGCCGGACCGCGGCGCTGCTCCATGGTGCTCCGCATGTGATGACCATGCACAGCCTGGAACCGCTCAGGCCCTGGAAGGCCGAGCAGTTGGGCGGCGGTTATGCGCTGTCGAGCTGGATGGAACGCGTCGCCACCGAGAGCGCGGACGCCCTGATCGCGGTGTCCTCCTCGATGCGGGACGACATCCTGCGGGTCTACCCCCAGGTGTCACCGGAGCGCGTTCACGTCCTCCACAACGGCATCGACACCGATGCCTACCTGCCTGACCACGGGACGGCCGCCCTGGAGCGGTACGGCATCGATCCGGACCGCCCCATCGTTCTCTTCGTGGGTCGGGTGACCCGTCAGAAGGGCCTGCAGCACCTTCTGCGTGCCGCCTTCGCCCTTCGGCCGGAGGCGCAACTGGTGCTGTGCTGCGGACAGCCGGACACGCCCCGGATCGCCGCCGAGGTGGCGGACCTTGTCGACGGCCTGCGCAAGGTCAGATCGGGCGTCTTTCGCATCGACGGCATGCTCGACCAGGTCTCGCTCCGTCAACTCCTGACTCATGCGGCGGTGTTCGCCTGTCCCTCGGTGTACGAGCCGATGGGGATCGTGAACCTGGAAGCCATGGCCTGCGGCACGGCCGTTGTGGCCAGCGCCGTCGGAGGAATTCCGGAGGTCGTCCAGGACGGGAGGACAGGCCTGCTGGTTCCGCTGGGGGAGCAGACCGAGGAATACGGGGATCCGGTCGCCCCCGAGGATTTTGCCGCCGCATTCGCAGAAGCAGTCAACGGGATTCTGGACGAGCCCGCCCATGCCGAACGTCTGGGAGCCGAAGGGAGATTCCGGGCGGAAGCAGAATTCTCCTGGAAAACTGTCGCAGCACGCACGCTGGACATCTACAAGGGGCTTGCCGCGCGCTGAGGCGGGGCCGAGGCCGGCCGTCCTGTCCGTAAGATCACTTTACAGGTTGTAGGCCTTGACTGCTGCCCCCTGGGCTTTCGGGGCCTCCCTGAGGCCTGGCGCCATGGCGCAGGCGAGTCTGCGGCAGATAGCCTGTGCGGGCACGGTCGCTTCTGCCTTGAGCTGCTTGGAGTTTGACCCCGGCCCCGCCATGGATCGCCATGGTCCGGGGCCGGGGTCGAGTCTCTTGGATCTACGCGTGTGGACGATCGCCGTCCGGGGGTCGGTGATCAACTGCCTTGGAGTCGTATGACAGAGTGTCGCCGACGATGTCACCACTCTTGCTGGTCGCTCGGGTGTGCTTCGCGGGGCGGGTGCAGTGTTTGTGTCGGACCTTCCGCGCGGGCCTGACAGAGCCACGCATTCGGGACGAACGGTCCGCCCCTGGTGCGTGAATTGTCGGTTCTTGGGAGGGGAATCTGTTGCATCAGGGAAAGTTTGCCAAGGTGGCGGCCGGTGCGGCCGTGATATCCATGCTGATGGTCGGATGTACAGGGAGTGTCACTCCGGTATCCAGTGGGATCGTCACTGCGGTATGGGGGGCCCCGCAGAATCCACTCGGTCCCGGTGATGCTGTGGATTCCAATGGCATCAAGGTCATGAACTGCGTCCTCACCGGACTGCTCAGTTACGACCCGAAGACGTCGGCCCCGGTCTACGAGGATGCGGCGTCGATCACCAGCACTGACGAGCAGCACTTCACCATCAAGCTGAAGGACGACTGGACGTTCAGCGACGGCACCCCGGTGACTGCAGCTTCCTATGTCGATGCCTGGAACTATGCGGCGCTGGTGACGAATCAGCAGGTCAACAGCTCGTACTTTCAGTACATCCAGGGCTACACCGCGGTGGCGCCCAACTCCGGAAAGCCCACCGCCGCCACGATGTCCGGGCTGAAGATCGTGAATCCCACCACCTTCACGGTGGCGCTCACCCAGAAGTTCTCGACCTGGCCGCAGACTCTCGGTTCCTTCATCTACGACCCGCTGCCCGCCTCCTTCTTCAAGGACCCGGCGGCCTGGGCAAAGCGGCCGGTCGGCGACGGTCCGTACACGGTTGCCTCCTACGTTCCCGGCCAGGAGATAGATCTGCTGCCCTATGCCGGGTATCGGGGCCGGCAGAAGCCCGAGAACAAGGGGATCGACCTCAAGGTCTACACCAGTACGACCGCTGCGTACGCGGACCTGCTCTCCGGTCGGCTGGACATCGACGACACCCTCCCGCTGACCGAATTGCGCAACGCGTCGGGGGATCTGCACGGACGGGTGGTGAACACTCCGTCCGGGAGTCTGTCCCGTCTGGGGTTTCCCCTGTACGCGAAGGGCTGGAGCACCGCACAGGGCGCCGAGGTGCGGCAGGGGATCTCCATGGCGATCAACAGGGCCCTGATTGCCAGTAAGATCCTCAACGGCACGGTGACGCCTGCCAGCGACTGGACCGCGCCGGGCGTCAACGGCTACGACCCCGGACTGTGCGGGGTCTACTGCAGCTATGACCCGGTCAGGGCCAAGAAGCTCATCGCAGCAGCCGGCGGCCTCCCCGGCGGCTCGATGACCATCAGCTACAACGCGGACGGCGGCAACGCCCCGTGGGTGGACGCGGTCTGCAACAGCATCAACAGCGCACTCGGTAACGACAGGGCCTGCGTGGGCGAGCCGACCCCCACCTTCGCCGAGTACCAGAACCACATCACCGGCAGGGAGATGACAGGTGCGTTCCGTACCTCCTGGGAGATGGACTACCCCCTCGCGCAGGACTTCCTCCAGCCTTCCTTCACGACCAACGGCGCCGCCAACGGTTCCGGCTACAGCAACCCGGCCTTCGACTCGCTGATCAATCAGGCCAACGCGGCATCCAGCACCGCCGCGGCGAACGGCTTCTACCAGCAGGCCGAGCAGCAGTTGGTCCTCAGCATGCCCGCGATCCCGCTCTGGTACGAGGACAGCGTCGCCGGCTACTCCAGCAGCGTGTCCCAGGTACAGATGGACGAGTTCCGCACACCCGAGTACTACGCCATCCGCAAGTAGAACGTCGCGCGACCGTCCACCTGACGATGTACAACTGCCGTACTCGAATCCCGTCCTGCAAAATCGATTCCTCTCCCTGTGCTGATGCCATGATCGACGTGTTTCGGAATGGCGAAGGAAGAGGATGGGCATGCACATCGGAGTATTCGGTGCTACCGGCGTCATCGGCAGCCGCGTCGTCGCCGAGGCGGCGGGCCGCGGTCATCGGGTGAGCGCCTGGACCAGGGACGCGTCACGGGCAGGCCAGAACACCGACGCCGTGCAATGGGGCGTCGCGGACGTCCTCGACCCGGAGAGCGTCGACCGCGCCATCGACGGCGTCGACGTGGTGGTGAACGCCATCAATGCCGCGCGGGACTTCCACGAGGCCATCGCCAACGCCGGGGTCCTGCCCAAGGCCGCGGACTCGCTGCTGACCGCCCTGGAACATCACCCCGCTGCCAGGGTGATCGTGGTCGGCGGTGCGGGCAGCCTGGAGGTACGGCCTGGCCTGCAGTTCTGTGACGTCGATGGCATCGCCGACACTCTGCCGGAGTCACTGGGCGCCCCACCGGAGTACATCACCGTCGTCTGGGCGCACCGGGATGCGCTGAACCGCTACCGCACGTCCAATCGGAACTGGACCTACCTCAGCCCCTCGGCGGGGGTGGTCCTCCCGGGCGAGCGGACCGGCCGGTTCCGCACAGGCGGCAACCAACTGCTGGTGTCCGCCGACGGCCGCAGCGACATCAGCGCCGAGGACCTCGCCATGGCGATCATCGACGAAGCGGAACTCCCCCGGCACATCCAGCGCCGGTTCACGGTGGGCTACTAGCTGCCGCCAACCCGAAGATGTACAACTGCCCTACTTGAACCGGTATTCTGCCGAATCGCCGACCTGACGATGTGCAACTGCCGTACTCGAATGGGTATTTCGGACCGTCGATTTCTCTTCCACACTGGCGCCATCACGGATGCTTCAGACGGGGGAGAAAATCCATGAGTACTGATCATGATGTCGTGGTTGTCGGTGCCGGGTTCGCCGGGTTGTACGCGGTGCACAAGCTGCGCGACGGGCTGGGGCTGAGGGTGCAGGGGTTCGACGCCGCCGGCGGGGTGGGCGGGACCTGGTGGTGGAACCGCTATCCGGGGGCGCGGTGCGACTTCGAGTCCGTGCACTACTCCTACTCGTTCTCGGACGAGCTGCAGCGCGAGTGGCAGTGGACCGAGCGCTTCGCCGCGCAGCCCGAGATCCTCAGCTACCTGGAGTGGGTTGCCAACCGCCTGGACGTGCCCCGCGCCTACCGCTTCAACACCCGGGTGACCGCGATGGTCTGGAACGAGCAGCAGGGTCACTGGACGGTCACCACCGACGACGGGCAGAGGTGCACGGCGCGTTTCGTGGTGACCGGCACGGGCAACCTGTCGGTCCCCAAGCCACTGGAGTTCCCGGGCATCGAGCGTTTCCGCGGTCAGGTGCTGCGCACCAGTGCCTGGCCGCACGAGCCGGTGGACCTGTCGGGCAAGCGGGTGGGGGTGATCGGGACCGGCGCCACCGGTATCCAGGCCATCACCGAGGTGGCGCGCCACGCGGGGCATCTGACGGTGTTCCAGCGCACCCCCAACTTCGCCGCGCCGCTGGGCAACGGGCCGGTCGCGCCCGGGGAGCGGCGGTGGCTGGCCGAGCACCACCAGCAGGTGCGGGCCGGGTCGCGGGACAACTTCCTGGGCGCGCCGTACGAGCCGGCGCGTCCCTCGGCGCTGGCCGACTCGCCCGAGGAGCGGCGCAAGGTCTACGACGAGTTCTACGGCAAGGGCGGCTTCCGGCTGGTGATCTCGACCTACCAGGACCTGCTGTTCAACGAGGAGGCGAACGAGACCATCGCCGCCTACATCCGCGACCGGATCCGCGAGCGGGTGATCGACCCGAAGACCGCCGAGCTGCTGTGCCCCAGTGACCACCCGTACGCGACCAAGCGGGCGCCCTTCGAGAGCGGCTACTACGAGGCGTTCAACCGCGAGAACGTGGATCTGGTCGACGTGCGGTCCGCGCCGATCCAGACCCTGACCGAGACCGGTCTGCGGACCACCGGGGCCGACTACGAGCTGGACGTCCTGATCCTGGCCACCGGCTTCGACGCGATCACCGGCCCGCTGCTGCAGATGGGCATCGTGGGGCGCGACGGGCTCACCCTGAACCGGAAGTGGGCCGACGGGCCCCACGCCTACCTGGGGATCGCGGTGCACGGGTTCCCCAACCTGTTCACGGTCACCGGTCCCCAGAGCGCGAGCGCGTTCTACAACAACCCGCTCGCGATCGAGGACCACGTCGACTTCACCGCCGCCGCGATCAAGGCCGTGGCCGACAGCGGCGCGCGGACGTTCGAGGCCACCGCGGAGGCGGAAGGCGCCTGGGGCACCATGACCGACGGCCTACTGAACCTGACCCTGCTGCCCAAGGCCAAGAACTCCTACTACATGGGCGCCAACATCCCCGGCAAACCCCGCGCGGCCTTCATCTTCCTGGGCGGCGCACCGCTCTACCGGGCGATCTGCCAGCACGTCAAAGCGAGCGGGTTCGGCGGCTTCGCCATCGACGACCACCCCACACCGGTCCCCCCGATCGTCCAGCTCGACCCCGCAGACGCGCTCGCCCGAGCCCAGGCCGATGAACTGAGCTGAGCCCTGGATCGCCCGGGACAGCCTGACGCCGACCGGACGCCTGGTGCGCGCCGCCCGATCCTCGATCGGGCGGCGCGCACCACCGCAGGTACATCCACACCGCCGGCCGGGAGGCCCGAGATGCCCGTCGCCCTGTGCGAGTCCTGCCTCACCGCGCAGGAGGCGCCGGCCCTCCAGGCCGACCACCTGCTGCGGCCGCTGCTGCCCGCAGTCCTGCCCTGGCTGATCACCCGCCGCTGGTTCACCCACGACGACGGCTGCCTGGACGAACTCCAGCCGCTCGGCGCTGCGGTGCTGGTCCAGAACAGCAGCATGGTGCTGGTGCACTCGCTGCTCACCGCGCACCGCGCCACCGCGCCCACCCGTACCTACCAGCTGCTGCTGGGGCTGCGCCGCAGCCTTCCGGCGCACCTCGACCACGCGGTCATCGGGCAGGCCGGCGCCGGACCCTGGGACGGCTGGTGGATCTACGAGGCCACCGAGGACCCGGAGTTGATGAGCGGGCTGCTGCGCACGGTCACCGCTCGCGAGCAATACCCCGGCGTCCCGGTGCGGTTCACCGGGACCGGTGACGCCCCGATACCGCTGGACCGCACCCCGCGCGCGCTGTCGGTCGAGCGGAGCAACAGTACGGTGGTCTTCGGGGACCGGTTCCTGATCAAGTTCTTCCGCCGGCCCGAGAGCGGCGCGCACCCCGAGGTGGAGGTACTACGGGCGCTCACCACCGCGGGCTGCCCCCGCACGCCCGGGCTGACCGGCTGGCTGCACACCCCGGGGGCCGCGCGGCGCGCCTTCGTCCTCGGCATCGTGGAGGACTTCTACCCCCGCTCCACCGACGCCTGGGAGCTGGCCGTCCGGCAGGCGACCGACTGCATCAACGGCGACAGCCCGGCGCTGCCGGCGGCCGGCGGATTCACCGCCCAGGCACGAGCGCTGGGCGCGGCGGTCGCCGAGGTCCACACCGCCCTGGCCGAGTCCTTCCCGCGCACCTGGCTCAGCCCGGAGCGCGCGCTGGCGGAGGCGGAGGCGATGAGCCGGCGGCTCCAGGAGGCGGTGCACAGCGTCCCGAGGCTGAAGGTCTACGCGGACGGGCTGGCCGGGCTCTACGACGACTACGCCCGAGTCGCCGCGCAGGGCCGGGGGCTGCCGGGCCAGCGCATCCACGGGGATCTGCACCTGGGGCAGGTGCTGTGGACCGCCGACGGGTGGAAGATCATCGACTTCGAGGGCGAGCCGGCCCGGCCGGTCGCCGAACGCTCGCTGCCGCAGCTCGCCCTGCGCGACGTCGCCGGCATGCTGCGCTCCTTCGACTACGCCGCCCAGCAGGCGCTGTCCGGCGTGCGGGCCGCGGTCAGGGACGCTCCCCGGCGGCCCGCCCGCGGAGCCGGGAACAGCGACGCGGTCGGGGCCCGCGACGAGGCCCAGGGCATACCGGCCCGGCTGCGGCAGTCCCGCCGGGCCCAGGCCTGGGCGGTGCGCAACCGACGTGCCTTCAGCCTCGGCTACGCCGAGGCCGGGGGAGCGGACCCGCTGTGCCACCCGGTGCAACTGCGCGCCTTCGAGGCGGACAAGGCGGTGGACGAGGCCGTCCACGAGGCCCAGCACCGTCCGGGCTGGCTGCACATCCCGATGACCGCGGTCGAACGCCTCGCCCACGGCCACTGAACCCCGAACTCGGCTCGCCTCCCGACAGGGGTGCGGGGCCCGGCCCGTCGAACGGGTCAGGCCCCGCACCCCCTGTCACGCGACGCCACCGCGCGTCTCATCTGCTGTCGACGGCGTGGTCGTGCGCGCGGGCGGCCTCGTAGGCGGCACGTTCGGTGACCGGCAGTCCCTCTGCGCCGCTCGCGGTGAGGCCGTCGCGGTAGGCGCGCATGGCCTCGTCCGGGTTCCCGTGCCGGTTCCACACGTCGCCGAGGTAGCGGTAGACCCGGGCCGCCGCCATGTCCGGACGGCGCAGCTGCCGCAGCTGCCGCGCGGCGCCCCGGAGCGAGGCCTCGCCGTGCACCGTCTCGCCGTTGAGCAGTTGGGTCTCACCGAGCGTGGCCAGCGCCTCGGCGGCCACCCCGCTGTTCTCGTTGGCCAGGATCCCTACCGCGCGACTGGCGTGCTCCTGCGCCTCTTTGAGCAGACCCAGCCGCATGTCCGCGAGGGCCAGGCCGACTTCGGAATCGCCGATCTCATGCACGCTGCCGGTCTCCACCAGCATGCCCACGGCCTGCTCCAGCAGCGACTTGGCCTCGGCCGGGTCGCCGGATTCGGACCTGAGGATCAGCCAGCCGAGCAGGCTCTTGAGCATCGCCAGGTGACGGTGGTTGTCGCCCTCGGCCATGAACCCCAGCGCCCGTTCGACCAGCGCGACGGCCTCGTTCCGGTCCCCGCGCGACTCCGCGATCAGGCCGGCGTTCCAGTAGACCATCCCGCGCGCGGCGCGCGACTCGGTCTTCTCGGCCTGCGCCAGCAGCCGCTCGCTGAGCAGGTGGGCCCTGGTGAAATCGGAACGCAGGTAGTACGCGCCCACCAGGGTGACCCCCAGCTGGATGTGATCGTCCGTCACCTCCAGGCCGAGGGAGTCCAGCCGCTGCAGCGCGCGCTCACCGACCTCGACGCTCATGCTGAGGTCGCCGGTGATGGTGTAGCAGCGGCAGAGCGAGACGTTCACCTCCGCCCACTGCGCGGAACCCACGACCAGCGCCCGGTCCTTGGTCAGGTCGTGCAGGATCGAGATGGCCGACTCCAGCCGCCCCAGCCGCTCCAGGGCGGTGGCCTGGGCGAACCGGGCCCGGAACAGCAACTCGGGGCTGAGCACCGCGGACTTGGTCAGTACATGGGTGATGCTCTGCAGCGCCTCGCCGTGCGAGCCGTTGCGCAGGGCCATCTCGGAGAAGCCGAGCTCCAGGCGCAGGTCGTTGAGTTCGGCCTCGTTGCGGCCGGTACGGAGGTACTCCACGGTGGTGCCGACACGCTCGGCGAGCGCGGCGAGCACGGAGGGCGACGGGGTGCGCTTGCCGCCCTCGATCAGCGAGATGTAGCTGGCCGATATCTCGGCCGTCGCCAGGTCCTGCTGAAGGAGCCCGCGAGCCAAGCGCTGCTCACGTACGCGGCGGCCGATCCCGACTGCATCCGAGCTGGCTGTCTGGTCAGCGAACACGTAACTGCCTCCTGTAAGCGCCGAAGGAGTCGTTCCCGGGCTCCCATGGGACACGCACACGACTACGGCGCGTGTCCGTGATTACTGCATACATGACTCTGATCCACACGGCAAGTAGCCGGGCGGTCCGCCTCCTGGTCCGGGACTGTGATGCGTGAGGTCACGCATCCCATGGTCATGTCAATATGTCATTCCCGTCTCCCTCCAAAGTATAACTTGACACAAATGTGTGCATCGACTTGACTCCTCCTGTCATGCGTACTGATGGAGGGGATTGGTGCACCATGAATAGAATCATGCTTCTGCTTGCGGTAGTTCTGAGTGCGCTGTCGATCGTCGCCCTGGTGGCGTTGCAGCATTCCGGCGCATCTGACCGAGCGGTGCCGCCGCGCGGCAACGGATACATGAGCCCGATGACTGGCGGACCCTGCTGCTGACCCAGCGTTATTTTCCGGGCCTGCCCTCCGGTGGCAAGTCGCAACCGGGGACGGGCCTTCCGCATGTCGGGACGGGGGCGGCAATCCGGACGCGGGTTGGCGGAAAAAGGTATTGCGTGGTCCGGGAGTGTCGGCAGAACCCCCGTCATAAGGACGGGTGTACAGCTTTTCGACGCTTTCCGTCCGCATGTTACAAAAAGGACTTCTGGGGCGCTCCATGTCTTTGTGGTTCCGAATCCTGGGGTGGACTCATGTCCGGCCCCGCTATATTGCACATTCAACTGTTGTTGTCCGTGGCGCCCGGGGCATGCCACGGAATCCGCCAAGAAGCCGTTCAGGCGTAGCGGATCCTCGGGTCCAGCAGCGCGTAGAGCAGGTCCACCAGCAGGTTGACGAGGAGGTAGCCGAGCACCAGCACGGTGACGAAGCCGACCACGGTCGGGGTGTTCTGCTCCCGCACACCCTGGTAGAGGGTGTAGCCGACGCCCTGGATGTTGAAGATGCGCTCGGTCACCAGCACGCCGCCGAGCAGCGCGCCGAGGTCGGTGCCCAGCAGGGTGACCACCGGGATCAGTGAGGTGCGCAGCAGGTGGTGGGTGATCACCCGGCGCCGTGGCAGGCCCTTGGCGACCGCGGTGCGCACATGGCCGGCCCGGGCGTTCTCGGCCACCGTCGCGCGGGTCAGCCGGGCCACGGTGGCGAGCGGCGCCGTCGCCAGCACGACGCCGGGCAGGATCAGGTCCATCCAGGGCGCCCCGGCGCCCACCGTCACCGGGGCGATCCCCCAGCGCACCCCGACCAGGTACTGCAGCACCGACCCGGTGACGAACACCGGCACCGACAGCAGCAGCACGGTGGCGCCCAGCACCGCCGTGTCCAGAAACCCGCCGCGGCGCAGCGCGGTCAGCACGCCCAGGCCGATGCCGACCGTGCACTCGATCGTGAAGGCCACCGCGGTCAGCTTCAGTGTGTTGGGAAAGGCGGTCCACAGCAGGGTGGTGACGGGCTGTCCGTCGAAGGAGGCGCCCAGGTCGCCGTGCGCGACGCCGAGCAGGTAGTGCCCGTACTGCACCCACAGCGGCCGGTCCAGCCACAGGCTGTGCCGCAGTTGCCGGGCCACCGCGGGGTCGACCGGATGGTTCGCGAACAGCGCCTTCACCGGGTCGCCCAGCCCGTAGACCATGGTGAAGACCAGCAGGCTGGTCCCCACGAGCACCGGTATCAGCTGCAGCAGACGGCGGGCGGCGTACCGGCCCATGGAGCCTCCCTGCATGGACAGTCATTGCTTGACAGGCTATATTACTGATTGTCAAAGTATCAGTCATATTCGCCGAGACGACCGACACCCGGCTGCGGAAGGGTCGCATGTGACTGCCTTGGACGCCACCACCCGGTTTCTCCTCGGTCTAGCGGTCCTGCTGGCGCTGACCAGGCTCGCCGGACGGGTGGCCACCCGTGTGGGCCAGCCACCCGTGCTGGCCGAGGTCCTGGTGGGTGTCGCGCTCGGGCCCACGCTGCTGGGCGAGTTGCTGCCCGGGGTGCGCCGGGCGCTGTTCGGTCCCGATGTCATGCCGATGATCAACGGTCTCGGCCAGGTGGGCCTGGCCCTCTACGCCTTCGAGATCGGCGGGCACCTGGCGGGGCCGGGACCGTCCGAACGCGGCAGCGGTGCGCCGCTGTTGAAGGTCACCGCGGCCTCGCTGCTGGCCCCGGCCGGTGCCGCCCTCGTGCTGACCTCGGCCTTCCACGCCCACCGGCTGGACGGCAGTCACGGCGGCAGCGCCGAGCTGGCGGTGTTCCTGGCCTGTGCCCTGGGGGTCACCGCGGTCCCGGTTCTGGCCCGGCTGCTGCAGGACCGCGCCCTGGAGCACACCGGCGTCGGCCGGTTGAGCCTGGCCAGCGCGTCACTGGGGGACGGGGTCTGCTGGACCCTGCTGGCCGTGGCGCTGTGGCTGGGCGGGGTGATCGGTCCGCTGCAGGTCGCCGCGGGCGCGGCGGCCGCGCTGGCGGCGGGGGTGCTGATCCACCGCCGGCAGACCCGTCCGCGCCTCCCGGCGGCGGCATCGGCCGCCGGGGGCGGACGTTGGGGGCTGGTGCCGCTGCTCGCCGCGATCTGCGTCGCGGCCGCGGGTTCGTCGGCGCTGGGACTGCACCCGATGCTGGGCGCGCTGCTGCTGGGCGCGGCCTGGCCCGGCGAGGTGCCGGCGCAGGCGGCCGCCGGAGTCCGCTCGCTGGCCGCGGCGCTGCTGCCCTGCTTCTTCCTGGGGACCGGCCAACTGGTGAACGTCGGCGCGGCACTGACCACCCGTGGCTTCGTGCCGCTGGTGCTGGTCCTGCTGCTGAGCGCCGGTGCCACCAAACTGATCGCGTGCACCGTGGTCGGCCTGCGGGCCGGCCTCGGCCTGCGCGGGTCGCTGCGGCTGGGCGTGCTGATGAACGCCAAGGGCCTGACCGAGATCGTGGTGCTCTCGGCCGGTTACCAGGCCGGACTGATCGGCCGCACCCTGTTCGAGGCCCTGGTGGTGGTGGCCCTGGTGACCACCGTCCTGGCCGGCCCCGCCCTGGCCCTGCTCGACGGCCGCCCCGAGCCCCCCGGCGCCCCGGCCGAGCCGGATCCCGGCGTCCAGGGCCGGCCTGAAGCCCGGGCCCGGCCCGGGGCCGGGGTCGGTGCTGGGATCGGGGCCGGGGCGGAGGGCGACGTGGGGGCCGAGGACAGGGCCGGGTGGTGACGGGAGCCGGGGCGGCCGGGGCCTGGGGCGAGGCGCGGGCACGTCGCTGACCGGTGGTCAGCGGGGGGCTCAGCGGGGGCCGGCCTCCGAGGCCAGGCCCGCGGGCGCGGAGGACAGGGCCGCGCGCAGCGCGTCGATGAGCGCCAGCGCGCCCTCCTCGGTCAGCTCGACGGCGACCCGGGCCGAGGGTCCGAGCGTCGGGTTGAGGAAGTCGACGTTCACGGTGTGCTCATAGGGCGCGTGCTGCGGGTGGTCGACGTAGACCATGGCCCGGGTCAGCGGGAAGTAGCCCTCGGCGCCCTTGCCGCTGCCGGTGAGCTCGACCATCTCGGTCAGATACGTGCACATGCTGTCTCCTTGACGGCGGTTCGCGGGTGGGTCCGCGGTTCGGTCGGCTGCTCAGCTGCCGGTCGCGAGGTTGTCGCGGAAGAAGCCGTCGATCAGCTCCCAGCCGGCCACCGCGGCCTGCGGGCGGTAGGAGGGGCGGTCCACGGCGAAGAAGCCGTGGCCGGCGTCCTCGAAGGTGTGGAACGAGTGCGCCTTGCCGTGCTCGGTCAGCATCGCCGCCAGCTCGGCGGTCGCCTCGGGAGAGGGGTACTTGTCCTCGGCGCCGAACAGGCCGAGCAGCGGGCAGGAGAGGTCCTTGGCCAGGTGCCCGATCGGGCCGACCGACAGCGGGAACCCCTCCGGGACGCGGTCGGTGACGAAGGCCCCGTAGCAGTCCACGGCCGCCTGCAGGTCCAGGCTGCAGGCGGCCAGGAAGGACTGCCGCCCACCGGAGCAGTGGCCGATCACGCCGACCCTGCCGTTCGCGTTCGGCAGTCCGCGCAGGTAGGCGGCCGCACCGGCCACGTCACCCACCAGCCGCTCGTCCGGCACGCCGCCCAGTGCGCGGGCGGTGGCGGAGGCGTCGTCCGGCGAGGCCCCGGGCGCCTCGCGGCTGTAGAGGTTGGGGCAGACCGCGTTGTAACCCTCGGCGGCGAACCGCCGGGTCATCTCCTTGGTCGACCGGTCGTAGCCGGGCATGTGGTGGATCACGACCACGCCGCCGCGCGGCGCCGACCCCAACGGCCGGGCGGTGTAGGCCTCGATCCGGTCGCCTCCGGCGCCGGTGATGGTCGTGGTCTCCGCCACCACCGCGTCGTCCGACACTGCGTCGTTCATGCTGGGCCTCGTCTTCTGCGCTGGTCCGACTGGTTCCGATGTTCGGCACGAGTATGCCGTCCGGTGCCGGTCGGTTTCACGGTGACCGGCCGGTCAGCGGTAGTTGAGCTCGGCGATCTCGGTGGCGAAGCGCCTGCGCGCGGCCCGGTTGCGGCCGATCAGCGGGAGCAGGGTGTTGCGGGCCGCCCTGACGGTGCGGCTGCGGGTGGTGGCGACGCGGGTCATCCGGTCGGTGAGCGCGACCACCCGCTGGGCCACCGGACGGCGCTGCGCCTCGTAGTCGTCCAGGTCGCCGAAGGCCAGGGCCAGGCCCAGGGCGTGGGCGTCCTGGATGCCGGTGTTCATGCCCTGGCCGCCGGCCGGGCTGTGCACATGGGCGGCGTCGCCGGCCAGCAGCAGGCGCCCGGCGCGGTAGTGGTCCGCGATCCGGTGGTGCACCCGGAAGCGGGAGGACCAGGCCAGGCCGGTGACCCGGGCCTGGCCGGGGGCCCGGGCGTCCAGCAGGCGCTGGACCAGGTCGAGGTCGGGCTCGGCCGGCGCCTCGTCCACGGTGGCGACGATGCGGTAGTGGTCGCCGGGCAGGGGGGCGACCACGGTCAGTCCGGCGGCGTCGAAGCTGAGTGACACCTCGTCGGCGCCCGGCGCCCAGTCCATGGCCACGTCGGCCAGGACGAAGGACTCGGCGTACTGGCTGCCGCTGAAGCCGATCCCGGCCGCCTCGCGGACCACGCTGTGCATGCCGTCGGCGCCCACGGCGTAGTCGGCGCGCAGGGTCTCGCCGGTGCTCATGGTGAGGGTGACGCCGTCCTGGTCCTGGACCACGGTCCGCACCTCGTAGGGGCGGTGCACCTCACCGCCGAGCTCGCGCAGCCGTTCCAGCAGCACGCTCTCGGTCTCCGACTGAGCGATCATCAGGGCGTACGGGTACCGGGTGTCCAGCCCGTCGAACGGCAGGGTCAGCAGCGCGCGGCCGCTGTCGCGGACGGCGAAGCGGGTGATCGGGAGACCGCGGGAGAGCAGGCCCTCGGCGGCGCCGAGCTCGTCCAGTACCTCCAGCGTCCTGGCGTGGACCACGGCGGCCCGCGAGGTGTTGGCCCCCTCGGCGAGCCGGTCCAGCAGGACGTAGCCGACGCCCGCCCGGGCGAGGGTGAGCGCCAGTGCCAGGCCGGTGGGGCCGGCGCCGACGATGGCGACCTGGGTGCGGGCCGGGAGAGTCGCGGCGTTCATGGGAGTACCTCCACTGCTCGTGCTGCCACCGTTGCCAACGGTTGTTGGCCAACGCCTGTTGACATCATCGTGGCGCATCCTCGGTTGAGCGTCAACACTTGTTGGCCTACAGTCGTTGACATGATGGCGAGCAGGCAGGACGGCACAGTTCAGGACGGCACGGTTCCGGACGGCACGGTTCAGGACGGCACAGTTCAGGACGCCGCGCAGGGGAAGCGCTCGGACCGCACCAAGGCGGTCATCGTGCGCGCCGCCCGCGAGCGCTTCGCCGCGCACGGCTACGAGCGCACCACCATCAGGGCGATCGCCGCCGACGCGGAGATCGATCCGTCGATGGTGATGCGCTACTTCGGCAGCAAGGAGCAGCTGTTCGACGCGGCCCTCTCGATCGACCTGCGGCTGCCGGACCTGACGGCGGTTCCGCCGGAGCGGCTGTCGGAGGTGATCGTCCGTCACTTCCTGGACCGCTGGGAGGGGGACCCGGCCGATGACGCGCTGCTGGTGCTGCTGCGCTCGGCGGTCACCAACGAGCGCGCGGCGCAGCGGATCCACCAGATCTTCGGCACCCAGGTCGCCCCCGCCCTGGCCGCCGCGCTCGGCCCGGAGGCGGCCGGCCGGGCCGCGCTGGTCTGCACCCAGTTGCTGGGGCTCGCGGTGACCCGCTACCTGCTCCGGCTTCCGGCCGTGGCCGCGCTGGACCCGGACGCGGTCACCGCCGCCCTCGCCCCGGCCGTCGAGGCGATCCTCCACCCGCGGCCGCGGCCGCGGCCCCAGCCGTAACCGCTGTGGCGCTGGGGCGCTGGGACGGTCCGCCCTCTTGTGGCGGGTCCGGTTTGGCATGATCCTGGCTCACGGCCGGACGGGGCGGGCGCGCCCTCGTGGGGGTGCCGGTCCCGGGTGGTGCTGTGCCGCGTCGCGGTGGTCCACGGGTGCCTCCGGTGCCCGCCGTCGCGGAGCGGAGCGAGGGGGAGGTTGCGGGTGTCTTCGTTAATCCCAGAGCCAGGCGTTCCGGCGACATCGGGCCCGGAGTCCGTCGTTCGGGTGTCGTCTCTTCCTGCCTGGTCCGCACCGGCGGGCGGCGGGCGCCGGCGGCGCGTGGTGGCCGTGGTCGGGCCGGTGGTCACCGTGGCGCTCGCGGTCGCCGGGCTGGCCGGACCCGCCGTCACCTCGGCCCGGGCAGCGGCCCCGGCCGGGGGAGTGGCCACCGCCTATGTCGCCAATGCCAGCGACAACACCGTGTCGGTGATCGACACGCCGAGCGGCACGGTCCGGGCCACCGTCGCCGTCGGCGACGGTCCGCAGGCGGTCGCGGCGGCACCGGACGGATCCCGCGTCTACGTGCCGGACATCGGCTCCAACACGGTGTCGGTGCTCGACACCGTCAGCAACACGCTGGTGGCGACCGCGACCGTGGGCTCCAGCCCGACGGCCGTGGCGCTGACCCCGGACGGGGCCCACGCCTATGTCGTCGACCTCGGCGCCGACGCGGTGTCCGTGCTCGACACCGCCACCGACCGGGTGACCGGCACCATTCCGGTCGGCGCCGGCCCGGACGCGGTGGCGGTCAGCCCCGACGGATCGCGCGCATACGTCAGCAACAGCGGTTCCGGCACCGTGTCGGTGATCGACACCGGCAGCGGTACGGTCACCGCGACCGTCCCGGTCGGCGCCTTCCCGGTCGCGGTCGCGGTCAGCCCGGACGGGACCCTCGCCTACACGGCCAACCTCGACGACCACACCCTCTCGGCGATCGACACCGCGACCGGGACCGTCACCGGCACCGTGCCGCTTGCCGCCGCCCCCTACGCACTGGCGCTCAGCCCGGACGGCACCCACGCCTACCTCGCCAACGGCCCGGCGAACACCGTCTCGGTGGTCGACACGACCGCCCGCGCTGTGACCGCCACCGTTGCCGCGGGCACCGACCCGCAGGGGGTGGCGTTCACTCCGGACGGCACCCAGGCCTATGTCACCGACCTCGGTTCCAGCGCGGTGACGGTGCTGAACACCGCCACCGCCACGATCAGCGCCACCGTCCCGGTCGGCCACAGCCCGGCCGGCCTGGCGATCCCGCTCACCGTCGGCCCGCCGCCGGTGGTGACGTCCGTCAGCCCCGCCTTCGGCCCGCCCGCGGGCGGTACCCCGGTCACCGTGACCGGTACCCACCTGGCCGGGACCACCGCCGTCAGCTTCGGGCCCGGCCACAGCGCCGTGTCCTTCAGCTGCACCGCCACCTCCTGCACCGCGGTCGCCCCAGCGGCACCGGTGGGCACCGTGGATGTGCAGGTCACCACGCCGGCCGGGACCAGCGCGGCGGTCGGCGCCGACCAGTACCGCTACGCCGCCGCGGACGTGGGCGTGGCGCTGGCCGCGACGCCCGTGCCCGGGCTGCTCGGCGGCCGGATCGACTACACCGTGACGATCACCGACCACGGCCCCTCGGCGCTGGCCTCGGCCACCGTCACCGTTCCGCTGCCCGGTCCGATGACCGCGACCTCCGGTGACTGCACCGTCTCCGGCCGCACCGTCAGCTGCGGGGCCGGGGCGCTGGCGAACGGGGCGAGCACCACCCGGCACTTCTCCGTGCCGGTCGGGCTGCTCACCCTGAACCTCCCCTACACCGTCACCGCCACCCGCACGGCCAGTGATCCGGTCGACCTCAACCCCGGCAACGACAGCGCCACCCGTACCTGCACCGTCGTCACCTCGCTGATCATCAGCTGCGACTGACACAACGGCACCGTCCCGGACCGGCAGGAGTCCCCGGTCCGTCACCACAGTGGCGGGGGGGGCCCCCCGCCGCCCCCCCCCGGGGGGGGGGGGGCGGCCGGGGGGGGGGGGGGGGGGGGCGGGCGGGGGGGGGGGGGGGGGGGGGGGGCGGCGGGGGGGGGCC
>NZ_JBGCCS010000071.1:0-17784 GCF_041262645.1 Streptacidiphilus sp. EB129 | reverse complement strand
AGGAGGTCCAGGGCGGCCTGGGGGCCGTGGTCGCGGCGCACCGCGGCGAGTTCCTCCAGGTCCCACACCATCTCGCCCACGACGGTGCGGCGCGGGCCACGGGCCTCCACCGAGCCGCGGACCAGCAGCAGCCCGCAGTGGAAAACCGTGTGCGCGACCGCGTGGTGGGTGTCCTCGAAGAACACCAGGTCGACCAGGCCGGAGCCGTCTTCGAGGGTGACGAAGATGATCCGTTTCCCGGAGGGGATGGGCGGGGTCTGGGTGGAGGCGCGGACGCCTGCGACCAGGACGCGGTGGCCGGGGTTCATGGCCTGGAGGTGGGCGGCGTCGGTCGCGCCGACCTCGCGCAGGAGCCGGTGGTGGTGCTCCATCAGGTGCTGGCTGACGTCGATGGACAGCGTCTCCAGTTCCGCGGACAGCCGGTCGCGGCTGGTCATCTCCGGCAGCCCGCTGGGCCCGGCGGTCACCAGCTCCCCGCCCAGCGGCAGCTGGCCTTTCGCCGCGGCGCGGTTGCGCGAGTGCCGGTGCAGCTCGGTGGCCTGCAGCAGCAGGTCGCGCCGCGACGCCTGGCCGGCGAGCGGCCCGAGTGCGCCGATGCTGATCAGGCGCTGGGCCAGCGGCAGGGACGGGCGGGCGCGCTGCCACAGGTCCTGCAGCCCGGCGTAGGGCTGGCCCGCCGCCAGGCGCTGCACCTCATCGTCGCAGGCGCCCTTGACCGCCGACAGGGCCAGGCGCACGCCCCAGCCGGCGTCGGTCCGCTCCACGCTGTACTGCGGCCGGCTCGCGTTGACGTCCACGGGCAGGATCGCCACGTTGTGGCGGCGGGCGTCGGCGACGATCACCCGCCGTGGCCACATCCCCGGATCGTGCTCCAGCAGACCGGCGTACAGCGCCGCCGGGTGGTGGCGCTTGAGCCACGCGGACTGGACCGCGGGCACCGCGAACGCCACCGCGTGCGCCCGGCAGAACCCGTACGCCCCGAACTCCTTGACGATGCCCCACACCTCGTCCACCACGGTCGCGGTGTAGCCGCGGGCGGCTGCGCCCTGCCGGAACCACCCTTCGACCTTGGGCAGGCGGTCGGGGTCGGCCAGGGCGCGGCGGGCGACGTCGCCGAACGCCCGATCGCAGCCGGTCATCAAGGCGAAGATCTGGATGATCTGCTCGTGCCAGATGACGACGCCGTAGGTGTCGTCCAGGATCGGGACCAGGTCGGGGTGGGGGTAGTGCTGGGTGCCGCCGTGGCGGGCGGCGATGAACCTCGCGGGCATGCCGCCCTTGACCGGGCCCGGGCGGAACAGGCTGATGTCGGCGATGACGTCCTGCAGGTGGCGCGGCTGCAGCCGGCTGACCAGGTCCTGCTGACCGGGCGACTCGATCTGGAAACAGCCGACCGTGTCCGCCTGCCGGATCATCGCGAAGGTGTCGGGGTCGTCCAGGGGGACGTGGTCGGGGTTGTCCAGGTCCAGCTGACGCCCGGTGGTGCGACGGATCTCGGTGACGGCATGGGCCATCGCCGACTGCATCCGCACCCCGAGCACGTCCAGCTTCAGCAGACCGAAGCCGAAGCCGCCGCCAAGCTCGATGTCCTCCTTGTCGGCCTGGACCATCGGGTAGCCGGCCGGGGTGGGCTGCACCGGTAGCCGGTCCAGCAACGACGCGTTGGAGATGATCACTCCGCAGGGGTGCATGGCATAGCCGCGGGGCAGGGCGTCCAGGCCCTCGGCCAGTTCGAACAGTGGCCCGAACTGGTCGGCGCGCTCGCGCAGTCGCTGTAGCTCGGGCAGTTCGGCCAGGGCGGCGCGGATGTCGCGGGCGCGCAGGTGGGGGAAGGACTTGGCGATCTCGTCGACGGTGTGGGGGGCGATGCCCAGGGCGAGGCCGGTGTCGCGCAGGGCGTGGCGGGCCCGGTAGGTCTCCGGCATCCCGGTGACCGCGGTGCGCTCCTTGCCGAAGCGTTTGATGATCGCGTCGTAGACCTCCAGGCGGCGCTCGGACTCCACGTCCAGGTCGATGTCGGGCAGCGAGGTGCGCCGCTCGGATAGGAATCGCTCGAACAGCAGTCGGTGTTCCAGAGGGTTGGCGGTGGCGATGAACAGGGCGTGGTCGACCATCGATCCAGCGCCGGAGCCGCGGGCGGCGACCCGGATGCCCAGGTCCCGGGTGTCGGCGACGACCTGCGCGACGGCCAGGAAGTAGCCCTCGTAGCCGAGGCGGGCGATGACGTCGAGCTCGTAGTCGAGCTGGCGGACCGCGCTCTGGTCGCGGTCCAGGCCGCGGGCGGCCATCCCGGCCTCGCACCGCTGGCGCAGCCCGGGCTGCGTCACCGGTGTCCGGTCCGGCGCCGACGACGGACGGTTCCGGGAAGTGGGCCCGGCCCAGCCCGAGGTCGGCCGGGGTGAGGGTGCAGGATGCGGCGGTGTCCTCGGTGTCGGCCAGCAGTCGTGCGGCACGCTCCGTGCCCGCCCCGGCGGCCGCGGCGATCCGGGCGGCGATCTCGGTCATGGCGGTGGCGTCCTTGAGCCAGCGCTGCCCGCCGTCCAGGTGGCGGCGGTCGATGGGGCGCAGCAGCCGGGCGGCGTCCAGGACGTCGGCGATCCGGTGCTGGCCGGGGTCGGCGTAGCGCGCGGCGTTGGTCAGCACCACCGGCACCCCGAGCTGGTCTGCCAGGGTCAGGGTTCGTGCGGCCAGGCGCAGGGAGCCGGGTCCGGTGCCGGTACGGCCCAGGGCGACCGCCTCCAGTCGCAGGCCGTGCCCGAGCAGCTGGTGCCATGGTGCGAGCAGCTGCTCGGCCAGGTCGGGGCGGCCGGCGGACAGGGCGCGTACCGGCTCCGAGGTCGGCCCGAGCAGCACCACCAGGTCCTGGTCGGCGTGGGTCTGCAGGGACGCCCAGGAGACGATCGGAAAGCGCCCGTCGGTGTCGGCGTGGGCGTCGGAGACCAGGCGGCACAGCCGGGCCCAGCCGGACGCGGTGCACGCCAGCACGGTGATCCGCAACGGCGGCTCGACCACATGTGCACCACCGCGTACCGGGGTACGGCGCCGGGGCAGGGCCGCGGGGGCGGTCAGCGCAGCGACAGCGAGGTCCGCACCGAGCAGCGGGCGCACTCCGGTAGCGGAGCACGCCTGCGCGAACCGGACGGCACCCGCCACGGTGTCACGGTCCGTGAGCGCCAGTGACCCCATCCCCTGGTCGGCCGCGCGCTGCACGAGCGCCGCGGGCAGGGAGGCGCCGTAGCGGGCGGAGTACCCGGAGGCGACATGCAGATGGGTGAAGCCCATGCCGCAACACCTCCTTCGTACGCGCCGCGCTCCCCTCGCCGACCTGCTGTTCTCGTCTCCGATCCACTCTAACCGGAAAACGAACACCTGCTCGAACAGATGGCAGGGGGAGGCTAGCAGCGCCCCCGGCGAAAGCACAGGAGGCCGCCCGATCCGCAGCCGGGCCCCACCGACCCCCGGGCTTGCCGGTTACGCCAAGTCACAGGCACTGCCCGGGGGCTGACGCTCCGAGGCCCCCGGCGCCCGCCGTGCGCGCCGCGGTGTCCGGACGCACTGTGGATCCCATGAACCACCGCAGTGCGCCGCGCGTCGTCGTGTTCCCGATGGAGTCCGGGCCGCAGGGCCCCGGGCGCCCCGTGCAGGTCGGCAGCCAAGACGTCGGCATCGCCGAATCGTGGGACGACGTGGACCGGCTGCTGCGGGAGCACGGCGTGCCGCCCGAGGCGCCGGTCCTGTGGCGCGGCGGGGACGCCGATACCTGGGAGTAGCTCGGGACGACCGGCTACTGCCCCGGCGAGCCGCGCAACCCCGCGCTGGCCTGTGTCCGCGCGCGGACCACTGCCCCCGCGCATCGTGGTACGCGCCGCGCGAACGCGGGCCCTGCCTGGCCCGGCGGCATGGCGAGCCTTCGCCCGATGCCCGTCGGCGCAGCGGGCCGATCCGCTCAGCGGGGCCGATCCGCTCAGCGGCTGCGGTTGTAGGCGTCGACCACATACCCGGGCAGTCGGCCCTTGTCGGCGACCTGGCAGCCGCTGCGCCGGGCCCATGCCCGCACCTGTGCCGAGGTCGCCCCGTCTGCCGCCACGACAGGCGAGCCGTGCCCCGCAGGTCCACGTCCACCCCGCAGGGCATGGACAATCCGGTTCTCCGTCCCGTGCTCGACAGCCTCCCACGGGTGCGTCGCGTGGAACCCTGCGCGCCGGACCTGCTTGACCGGGCGCGGCGTCAGTGTCCTGACCGGGTGCGTGGCCTTCCGCGCGGACCGGCGGGCCTTCTTCAGCGGCTTCGGGGCGAACAGCCGCCAGAGCACACCCATGACCACCGCCTCCAGACTCCCGGGATCCCTGCTACCAGCATGACCCCGCCGGGCGTGATTCGGAGTACCCGTGGCAGCACGCCCACCGGCGGACCAATGGCCCTGCCCGCGTGCGGTCCGGTCCTACGGTGCGGGAGTGAAGACCTACCGACCGGCCGCCGTGCTGATCGCTGTCACCACCGCGCTCACCCTCACCGCCTGCGGTTCCACCACACCGCCGCGCACGCCGAGCACCAGCAGCACGCCGTCAGTGACGCCGCCGACGCTCATCCCCTCTTCAGCACCGCCGAGCAGCGTGCCCCCGCTACCGACCACCGCGGCGCCAAGCAGCACACCGTCAGTGACGCCGTCGAGGTACATCCCGCCTTCAGCACCGCCGAGCAGCACGGCACCACCCCCGGCGCCCCCGGCGCCCGCGTCCACCGCTGCGCCGCGTATCCCGGCCAACCCCCCAGCCTGTCCCCAGCCCCCGGGTCGCGCCGACCGTGACCAGTGGCGGCGGTGCTGGTGGGGGCGGTGCGAATGGTGGTGTGTGCAGCATCAAGTCGAACGAGGGCACCTGCTACAAGGCCGGCGAGTTCTGCCGAAAGTCGGACGCGGGTGCGACCACGACAGATCAGGCCGGCCGGTCGATCACCTGCGGGTACGAGAACGGCGACAGCCAGCCGCACTGGCACTACTAGATGATCCACTCCAGGGGATCGTGCAGGTCAGTGACGGATAGCATGCGCGGATGGCTTCGGTGAACCTGCGTCACTCAGTGCGTGCGGTCGTCCTCGACGAGGGCGACCGCGTCCTGCTGTGCCGCATCGCGGTACGGGGCACGGTCATATGGGCGGCGCCCGGTGGTGGCGTCGAGCCACCCATCCTCCCACCAGCCAGTGACGCCCCGTCACCGCTCCACAGAAAGTGGATGAGAGCCACTTTGCCACGGCCGCCGACACCTTCTACGGCCGGCCTGCCCTCACAGCCGAAACCGGTGCCTGTACGGGGTGTACGGAAACGTACGGGGTTGGTCCCGGCTAGTTGTGGGCTGCGGCGCAGGCGCTGATGATGAGTTCGACGGCACCGCAGGGTGCTCGTCGCATCCGTTCAGTCTCAGGGGGATTCAAGGGTTTCCTGCTGTGCTTCGTGCCGGGAGTCCCACCGTGCCGAACCTGCAAAATTCTGCAGATAATCACGGAACGGTAACAGCCTCGCTCGACGTCGCAGCGGAGGCGACTGCCCGACAACGCCACCGGTCGCCTCCGTGCCGCCCCGGGCTGTGGACGTTCTGGGAGATGTGCTGCAGCGCGTGCAGGGCATCCGACGGACCCTCAGCACGCAGGTGAGCGGGCCCACGACACCCGAGGAAGCCGACCAGTTCTGCCGACTCGTCGACCAGATCGTGCAGCGACTCCGCCTCGCAGCCGACGGCGCCCCACCCTGCCACGCGGCCGACCACCCCGACCGCCGCAACCGCTCCTGAGTCGTTCGGGACCTGCCTGGGAGCGCCAGGCAGGTCCTGCCCCTCCGTCGACAGACTTGAGGCTGGTGCCCCGGTGACCACGCTCCGGCCGTCGGCGCCGGGCCGCACGGAGGGTTTCTCCGTGCGGCCCGGCGGTGGGGTGGGGGTGAGGGTCAGCCCCAGGACTGGGCGACGAGCCAGCTGGTGTCGTCGGTCCAGAAGGTGGCGCTGTCCCAGGCGTTGGAGCCGCCGTCGGAGGCGGCGTAGAGAGTGTAGTTGAAGTGGCGCAGGTACTTGTCGGGGTAGTTGACGGACTGGAAGGAGTAGCCCGTGCCGCTGTTGCCCGACTGCGGGCAGAAGGTGGCGTCCTGGGCGAACAGGGAGGTGTTGTCGTTGGCGTTCAGGTAGAGCTGGAAGCCCGAGTGCCGAAGGTACTGCCCCGGGTTGTTGGCGGACTCGAAGGAGACGCAGGCGCTGTTGGCCAGGCCGGCCCGCACGATCCAGGTGGCGTCGGCCTTGACCGTGGCGCTGCTGGAGGAGTCGACGGGGGAGATGACGACCTTGGCGTCGGCGTCGTCGTGGCGGATGTAGTCGCCGGTGCAGCAGGAGGTGGTGGCCTGCAGCGAGATCCGCGAGCCGGGGGCGATCGAGCCGGTGCCCGAGGAGGAGTCGGCGTAACCGGCGGCGGTGATGTTGGCCTGCACCGAGTTCTCGGTGGCGTCGCTCGGGTAGCCGGAGGTCATGACCCCTTCGTAGAAGGTACCGGCGGAGCTGTTGCTGTTGTCACCGCCGATGCCGAGGATGATCGCGCCCTGCTTCTTCATCGGGTTGTAGCCCGAGACGTTGGGGCGCACGCCGCTGTAGGAGGTGGACAGCGCGCCGGACTGGGCGTTGCCGGAGCGGATGGCCCACTGGTTCGGGCCGCCCTTGACGGCGGCGGTCAGGAAGCGGTTGTTCACGGTGGGGTCGTTGGCGTTGTAGCCGGCGTTGACGCCGGAGAACAGGCCGTTCTCCAGGTCGGCCATGACCCACGGGCCGTTGCCGGCGCCGTAGCCCCAGCCCTTGCTGTTGCCGAAGTAGATGGCCTCCATGGTGCCGTTGCCGTCGTCGGTGCTGTCGGTCTCGGCGTTGCCGTAGTCGAAGCAGCAGCCGCCGTTGTAGTGGGTGCCGTCCAGGACCGCGTACATGCCCTCGGCCGCGTCGCCGGTGGCGATGCCGGAGGTGTTGTTGTTCCGGTAGCCGGTGCCGGGGGCCACGTAGACGCCGTACGCCGCGTGGCCGCCGACGGTGACCGGGGCGGCGGTGGCGTTGGCGAGGTTGTCGTTGCCTCCGGCCGCCGGGCCGGGCCAGTAGCCCATGAGCGCCTGAGTGAGGTTGTTGCCCTTTCCTGACTGGTCGTAGATCACGGTGATCACACAGGACGTGCCGGCGCAGAAGGAGTCCTGGGCGGCGGCGTTGGCGTAGCCGCCGGCGGAGAGCAGGCCGATGTTCGCGGTGGCGTTGTCCGAGGCGCGCCGCACCTGGTACAGCGGGCCGTTGTACGCGGCGTACAGCGCGCGGGTGGTGGAGTGCGCGGCCACGCACGGGGTGCCGCCCGCGGCGTAGATGTCGCAGGGCCCCTGGGAGGCGGCGTGCGAGATGCCACTGAAGGAGATGGGGCCTGTGAAGGCGAGCAGCACTGCGGCCAGGGGGACGACCAGCCCTCGGCGCAGTCGGCGAAACAGATGCAGGGCAGGCATCATGAACTCCCTTGTTCATTGATACAGGAGCGCGGAGCAAATGTTAGCGCTAACAATTCGCGGGCCGAGTCAACTGTCCCTCGGCCGTTCGGATTGAGCCCTCACTATTGACCCACTCCGGACGGGGCGTCAAGAAGTCGAACCGGCTAACTTCAAGAGGATCTCCACGACGGCCCCCACCTCCAGCAGCAGAGACAAGTCGGCCCGCGGCGGCCTCCTTCTCCGGATTGCGAACGGGGCGTTCAAGCGTTGACCCGCCGGGTCTCGGCGTGGACACTCGATCCCGGCTCGGTGCGAGCGCTAAAAAAAGTGAAGCGACAACGGAAACCTCGGCAGCTGAATCGGTCGACGAGACAGCCCGAGATGCCCACCGCTCACGCTCGCGCACCGGGAAGCACCAAGATCACCGACAGTCGGGCGGAGGCGTTGTGACGATTGTTCACGTTAACAATCAGGTCTGCGTGAAACCTTGACGCAATCTGTGTGCGCCTCCATAGTTGGCAATCGCGCTGCTCAAGCAGCCACAATCCCTGGGCGTTCCATGCGCAATTCCACAAGATGAATTGTTAGCGCTAACAAACGGGGTCGCCGGTTCCGCCCACAGACGGACAAAGGAGTTCGCACGTGATCATTTCGGGATGGATGCGCCACGCTCGACGCACCCTGCTGGCGACGGGAGCGGCCCTCGCCCTCGCCATCGGCGTACTGGTCGGCACCGCCACCACCTCGCAGGCGGCCACCCAGCAGGCGTGCGACATCTACGCGGCGGGCGGCACGCCGTGCGTCGCGGCGCACAGCACCACCCGCGCGCTGTTCGCCGCCTACAACGGCCCGCTCTACCAGGTGCAGCGGGCCTCGGACAGCGCCCTGCTGAACATCGGTGTGCTGGCCGCCGGAGGCGTCGCCAACGCCGCCGCCCAGGACTCGTTCTGCGCGGGCACCACCTGCACCATCACCCGCGTCTACGACCAGACCGGCAACAGCGGCAACACCCTGGTCTACCAGGGACCGGGCGGGACCGGCGGCGCCGACACGGCCGCCACCGCGACCACCGAGGCAGTGACCGTGGGCGGCCAGAAGGCCTACGCGCTCTACATCAACCCCGGCAACAGCTACTGGGCCAACGGCTCGGGTGTGCCGACCGGCAGCTCGCCCGAGGGCGAGTACATGGTCACCAGCGGCACCCACGTCAACAACGGCTGCTGCTTCGACTACGGCAACACCGAGACCGACCACAAGGCCGACGGCAACGGCGCCATGGACGCGATCAACTTCGGCACGTCGTGCTGGTTCGGCGGTTGCAGCGGAACCGGGCCGTGGGTGCAGGCGGACCTCGAGGACGGCCTGTTCCCCGGCGGCAGCACGGCCTGGAACACCAACCAGGTCTCCGAGACCAGCCACTTCGTCACCGCGATGCTCAAGAACAACGGCACCACCCAGATGGCGCTGCAGGGCGCCGACGCCCAGTCCGGGAGCCTGACCAGGCTCTACAGCGGCTCACTGCCCAGCGGGTACAACCCGATGCACAAGCAGGGCGCCATCATCCTCGGCAGCGGCGGCGACTGCTGCCAGACCAACCACAACGACAGCGCGGGCACCTTCTACGAGGGCGCGATGGTCAAGGGCTACCCCACCGACGCCACCGACGCCGCGGTCCAGGCCAACATCGCCGCGGCCGGCTACACCACCGGTGCCCCCAGCACCCCCTTCACCCCGGGCGCGCGGATCTCGCTGCAGGCCACCACCTCCTGCTGCACCGGCGACTACATCCGCCACGACGACGCCGACGCCAAGGTCGTCATCTCCCCCGTCGACTCCTCCAGCAGCGCCACGGTCAAGGCCGACGCCACCTGGATCGTGCGGGCCGGCCTGGCCAACAGCGCCTGCGTCTCCTTCGAGTCCGCCAACAACCCGGGGCAGTACCTTCGGCACTCGGGCTTCCAGCTCTACCTGAACGCCAACGACAACACCTCCCTGTTCGCCCAGGACGCCACCTTCTGCCCGCAGTCGGGCAACAGCGGCACGGGCTACTCCTTCCAGTCCGTCAACTACCCCGACAAGTACCTGCGCCACTTCAACTACACTCTCTACGCCGCCTCAAACGGCGGCTCCAACGCCTGGGACTCCACGACGGCCTGGGCCCAGGACACCTCCTGGCTCACCGCGTCCCCCTGGAGCTGACCAGGGGCCGGATGGCGCCCAGCCGCCACGGAACAGGCAGAGGAACCGCTCTCTGCCTGTTCCGTCGGCAAGCTCCTGGCGCGAAGGCCGACCGGGTGATGCGGTCCCGGACCCAGTGACCGGTGTTGAAGGTCAGCGCCGGGTTGGCGTTCTTCACCAGGCCCAGGGCCTGGGCGGGCCACCAGGCGCCGGCCGACGGGTCGACGATGCCGTACTCCGGGTCCACGGTCCCGGCGGGGATGTTGCGGTTGCACTGCCCGTCAGACTGGCCGACGGTCTTGATCCACAGGTAGGCGTCCACCAGGAGCGTCCCGGTGTCGGCGCTGGGGCGGTTGCCGACGCCGCGTCCGGACGGGTTGCACCAGGTCTGCTGGTCGTTGGCGTACTTGCCGGCCGGCGGGGTCCATCCGCCCTTCCCGTTACGGCTGGTGTCGACCACGAAGTGGGTGAGCTGGTCCGCCGTCGGGGTGCCGACGTTCTGCTGGAAAACGTGACCCTACCTTCGGTTTGGGAATCGCTTCTCAGACCACAGCGGAGGGTGCATATGGTCGGGTAGCCGGGGCACAGCAATGTGCTCCGGCTACCCGACATCATCGACGGCAGCAGCCCGGCGGACGTCACCGACGTCCCGCGGGCGGCCAGGACCACGCCGAGCAGGACCAGGCCGATCGTGCTGAACGACGCGCCGACCGCGAAGGCAGCAGCCTTCTGACGCTATTTGAGCGGCGTGCCACCCGAGTTTCGGTAAGCGATGGTCTTCGCGAACAGGTTGCCGCCGTCGCTTTCGACCGTGGTCGAATCCGGTGTTCCCGGGCCGAACAGCAGACCCGCGACATGGGCGCTCGCGACCTGGTCCATGTGCGAGAACAGCCAGTCGACCTTGTCGTCCTTGTAGTGGTTCACGGTGTTGTTCTGTCGCATGTTGCCGAGCGGGATCTGCCAGGCCACGATCGGATGGCCGACCGTGTCCGCCATCTGCTTCCAATACGCGAGCTGCGCGGCCCACTTCTGGTTGGTCCAGAACGAGTTGTGTCCGCCATTCGCCGGCAAGGCATTGACGCCGGCGTCCGCGGCTTCTACCTCCCCGACCAGGAAGTCCGCGCCGGTTGCCCCGAGGGCCACGTAATCCCTGCCACAGCGTGCCACGTTACCCGGCCAGTCCCAGCAGGTCAGGTGCAGGCCAACGGCCGCGTTGGGAGCGTACTTGCGGGTCATCGCGATCAGGCAGTGGGCCAGACCCGCCACACTGTTCGCCTGATTTGCGCAGTCCTGCGGAGCCGCGGCAGTCACCTGCGCCGGGACCTTGGTGACATTGCCCATCCCACGTGCGAATCCCCAGAAATCGGGTTCGAGATCGATCATGTCGTGCGAGGTGCCGATCTTCTGGAGGAAGAAACGGTAGTCGTTCAGGTATCGGGTGAGGAGGTCGACCCGGTTGACCGCCTGCACCTCTTCCTGCCACGTCGGATTCGTGGTGAGGTCGGGGAGTTCAAACCAGGTCCACATCATTGTCTGCGGATGAGGACGACCGTGATAGGTGGCCTGCGCAGCGCGGGCTTCCATGGTGGGAATGATCCCCCCACGCCCACCGTCCACGCATCCCCACCAATTCAACCCATTCGGGCAGCTCGAGGCCGTATACAGGTCGCGGGACGGTGCAGGCGGACTGACGAGGTATTGGTACCGAACGTCGAATGGTGCGGCGGCCGCGGAAGCATCAGTCATCCCTCCTCCGATCGACACCGTGCTCTTGCCCATGAAAGTGACGGAGTTGCCTGTCGTCGAGCCGCCGCCGACGGACGTACTGCCGCCCGAGGGTGTGCTGCCCGGAGTTCGCCCGCCGCCCGCGGCGTTCGCTTTACCCGATGGGGTGGACGAAACCGCTGCCGTCGCAGACGCCGCCTTGGTGGGGGTGCTCGCGGCGGCAGTCCCGGCATGCGACGGCTCGCAACCGGCAACCACCGCAAGCAGGGTCGCCGACACGGCACTGGCCAACGTGAAACGCCACAGGCGGCGCGGATGTGGAGCGGGCATAGCAGAGCCCTCCTTCGATCGTGTCACTCGATCCGACGACCTTCAGTGGTCCGGCAGCCCGGAAAGGCTGCCGCCCGCGTCCGGTCGAGTCGGCGTTGCACCTCTCCGTTGCCGCCGCGGGCGGAAAGGTTGCCGACCCGCGCGGACTCTTTTCGACAGGCGGAACGACGGGCAGAATCAGAGCGTGGTGGTGAACCGTGCTGCAGCTCGATGAGCTGCAGCTTTCTCGAGGGTTGGGTGTGGTGGCGGCCAGGGCGGGGCAGCCAGTGGACGGTTGGTTCTGTCCGTCCGCGAGGTGCGCAGTGCCGTCGGTGATCGCTTTGCTGGAGTGCCGTGAGGCGCTGGCGCGGGAAGAGCTCGAGTCGCGGCTGGAGGCGGTGCGGGAGGCCGAGGAGCATGTTGCTGCGGCCCGGCAGCGTGTGGACCACGCGCGCATTGCCCGCGAGGAGGTGCTGCGTGCGCTGGCCGAGAGGGCGAAGTCGCCGCACGTCGCACGGAGTGCGGGCCGGGAACGGCATCCGTGCAGGACAAGGTGGATGACTCACCGTCAGTGCCTGTGGCGGGACCGGCCGCAGTGGCGCCCCGTTCCGGTGATCGTGGGGCAGGCGGTGCCGACGGGGACGGGTGGGGGCGTCGACCGCGACCAGCGGCCGCCGACCTGGCAGGCCGGCCTGGGGCGGACGTAATGTCGGGGGTCTACCGACAGGTGTTCACAGCGGTCGTCGCGGCCACTGGGCCGGTGACCGCGCAGGAGCTGACACGTCTCCTGGGTCGGGACGCGACACGGATGAACGAAGTCGAGAAGGTGCGGCACCGCGCGTATGCGCTCGAAGCACGGGGCTGGCTGTTGCGCGGCGGGGTGTTCACATCTGCGGCTCAAGCCGGCGGGCTCGCCGTTCGGGCCAGTGCAGCAGCTGGCGTGCCATCCGGCAGGTCAGTGTGAGCAGGCCGGCCCACCACACCATCTGCTCTCGGTGGTCGGGGCGGCGCTCGTGGTCGCGGTTGACCCGGCGGGCCCGTGACAGCCACCCCAAACTGCGTTCCACTACCCACCTTCGCGCGAGCACCACGAACCCCTTCTGCCCGTCGCTTCGCCGTACCCCCTGCACCTTCACTCCGTGCCGGGCGAACGCCTCGGCCAAAGCCTGGCCCTGGTAGGCGCCGCGTTGCTGTTCGGCCCGGGGCAGCAGGAGCAGACGACGGTGGAGAGCGACGGCGGAATCCTGATCGGCAAGACGATCGCCTACCGCAAGGCGGGCGGATGGGCGCTGAAGTAGACGGGGCCCGGCACTGGCCGGTTCGAAGGGCCGCCCTCCGGATCCACTGCCGGAACTTGCTACGCTGCGCTCTGATTGTTAGCGCTAACGCTCCTGGGAGAGGACAGCCGGATGTCGCGCTCCTCCGACACGTCCGCGGAGTTCCATGAGTTCTTTGAACGCCACTACGCGGAACTCGCCCGGTTCGCCCACCTGTTGACCGGCGAGACCGAGGCGGCGGACGACCTCGCCTCCGATGCCCTGGTGTCCCTGTGGCACCACTGGGACCGCCTGCGCTCAGCCGACCACCCCCTGGCCTACGCGCGCGGTGTGGTGGCCAACATGGCACGCGAACGGATCCGCAGCGCCGTGCGCGAGCGACGCCGGGTCGCACTGTTCTGGTCCCGCAGCCCGGAACAGGTGGAGGGGCCCGACCTAGCGGCGGTGCTGGACGTCCGCGCGGCGCTGGTCCGGCTGCCGTTCCGCAAACGGGCCTGCGTGGTGCTGCGCCATGCCCTCGACCTGTCCGAGCAGGAGACGGCGGCGGCACTGGGCATATCCGTCGGAACAGTGAAGAGCCAGACCTCCAAGGGGCTGGCCGAGCTGGAGGAGATACTGGGCGCACGAGCGGTCGGGGACTTCGCGACTGGGAGGGGGAACCGGTGAGCCGGGAGATCAAGCGTCAACTGCGGGAGAGCGCCCAGGCCTACCAGCCGGACCACGAGCGGATGGCCGCCCGCGTGCAGCGAGGCACGTCCGCCCCCGCGGTCCGGCACCGCTCGCGCCCGCGCGCCAGGTCGGGGCCGCGAGCTGTCCTCGTCGGCCTGGCTGCAGCCGTCGCCCTGGCGACCGGTGGCTTCGCGGTCGCCGCCATCGTCCACCCGTTCCCGACCTCGGGCACCGCCACCCACACCGCCATGCCGTCGCCGACCATGCCGTCGCCTTCGGCGGACCCGGCCACGACGTCGACCGCTGCCAGTAGCGCGGCTGCCGCCCCGGCGGCGTCCCCGAGCAGCTCACCCTCACCCTCGGCTGCGGCGAGTCAGGTCCAGAGCGGGCCGCTGTGGTCGGCCGGCTCGGTGGACGCCAAGAGCACAGTGTACTGGGAGCAGAACGACCTCGCCCTCAGGACCGCCGGGCCGCTCACCGCGCTCACGGTGGAGGTGCGCATTGCGCTGACCGGCCGGGTGCAGCAGACCGGCAGTTGGCGGACGCTGCCCAGCGACGACTTCACCGTCACCATCCAGCAGACCGGAAATTCGCTGGACTACCGGTGGGTCCTGAAAGCCGGACGCACCGTGCCGCCCGGCCAGCACGTGTTCGCCGTCCAGTTCAACCACACGACGGGTACCCGCAGCGCCGCAGGCGACAACTACCGCGTGGACGCGCGGGGGCCGAACGGCGCAGTCTCGGTCTGGGGCGGCTTCGCGGGCCGATGACCCTCGCCGCGGTCACTGCCGGCCGGGCCGTTGGCGCCCGTTACTGCGATGCCTCGGACGGCTTCTACGCGTCGCTCAAGGCGGAGCGCTGCCGCCCGCACCGATCCGGGCCTGCAGCTGTCCCCGACCACACGATCCCGATTCGGAGCAAGGAGTGCACGGGCGCGTCGGGGTTGGGAGCCGGAGGACCTCATCGAGACGGCCCTCTCGGAGCTGGTACTCCAGTTGCACTTCTCCATTTCTCCTGGTCACTGGGGCCTTTTTGGGCTCTTCGCTCGTATGTGTGGGTCGGTTCGTGTCGTGGCATGCAGAACGCCGCACCCTGCGTAGTTTCTTGATCATCGACGATCAGATTCCACGCGCCATGATCCTGCTCTGCCTGGCCGGTTACGCCCGACCACTCCCCGGACGCGGCCACCCGGAAGTCACCTGAAACCCACAGAAGAGAGCGATGAGCCAGAAATCTGATCGCACCGGCAACCTTTCCGCGTCCGGCGGCAACTCAGGGGTGCAACAGGCGACGGCGAGCCGCGATCAGCGGCGCCCCGCCACCCCGCATCCATGCACTCCGACCGGGAGCCACACGTGTCACCTGACGACCCGACAACCCCCGCCCAGCACCAGCCCCGGGGCCGCGCGCACCGCCGCAGCCGCACCCGCCGCCGCATCCTGGCAGGGGCGGTGGCGGCCCTGTTGGCCGGGGCCGGCGCGGGCGCCCTGGCGCTCAGCGCGAGTGCCTCGCCGACTGTCGGCATCAGCGTGGATGCCGGTACCTCCCTGGGCACGGTGCCCAGTAGTGGTGTCGGCCTCAACACGGGCGTGGGCGACGAGAACATGGGCACCGCCAAGGTGACATCGCTGATGAAAGGCGCGGGAGTTCGGCAGCTGCGCTTTCCCGGCGGCTCCGGCGCGGACGGCTACCACTGGAAGACCCACACCATGAACGGCGGCGGCTGGATCGCGCCCAACACCGACTTCGACCACTTCATGGCCACCGCGAAGACGGTCGGCGCCCAGCCCATCGTGACCGCGAACTACGGCTCCGGCACCCCCCAGGAGGCCGCCGACTGGGTCAAGTACGCCAACGTCGACAAAGGTTACGGCGTGAAGTACTGGGAGATCGGCAACGAGGTCTACGGCAACGGGCACTACGGCAACGGCAAGGGCTGGGAAACCGACAACCACGCCGACAAGAGCCCGACGGCGTACGCGAAGAAACTGATCGCCTACGCGAAGGCGATGAAGGCCGTGGACCCGACCGTGAAGATCGGAGCGGTGCTCACCACCCCCGGCGGCTGGCCGGATGCGGTGAAGGCTCCCGGTGACAGCGCCGATTGGAACCACACGGTGCTCTCCATCGCGGCAAGCTCGATCGACTTCGTCATCGTGCACTGGTACCCGGGCGGCGCCAGCACGGCCGACCTGCTGAACACCCCCTCCCGGATCGCCGGTGCCACGTCCTCGCTGCGCTCGCTGATCGCCACCTACGCGGGCTCGCACGCCGCTTCGGTGCAGATCGCGGTCACCGAGACCGACGCCGTCGGCTCGCCCGCCTTGACCAGCCAGGCCGCAGCCCTGTACGCGCCGGACACCTACATGAGCTGGTTCGAGCACGGCGCCGCCAACGTGGACTGGTGGAACCTGCACAACGGCACGGACCAAGCACCCACCACCGTCGACGGCCAGACCGACTACCAGGACGGGGGCATGCTCTCCGCTGGAACCTGCGCCGGGGGGAAGTGCGAGCCGCCGCGCGATACGCCCTTCCCCACCTACTGGGGCATCCGCTCGCTGACCGCACTGGCGCAGCCTGGCGACACCATAGTCAAGTCGTCCTCGGGCAACCCGTCCGTTGCTGTGCACGCGGTGCGGAGCAGCAACGGCGGTCTGAACGTCATGCTGATCAACAAGAGCCCGCAGAACGCGGCGCAGGTCTCCCTCTCGTACGCCGGATTCACCCCGGCCGCAGGGGCGGTCACGACCGTTTCGTATGCCAAGGGAGGCACCGCCCTGACGACGGCGAAGCGGGGCACGGCGGTCGCACAGACGCTGCCGCCGTACTCGATCACGACTCTTCAGCTGAAGCCCGCGTCGGGGACTGCTGGCGCTGACAAGCCGTCGCCCGCCCCGACCGCCGCCACGCCGCTTGTCTCCGCCTCCGGCACGACCGGCACCCGTGCGCAGGCGGAGAGCGGCGCACCCGTCGGCCAGACGACCCCGAGCAGCACGTCCGGCAGCCTGGCTTCCACCGGGGTGAGCAACGCTGTCACGTACAGCGCCCTCGGTGGCCTGCTGGCCATCGCCGCCGGCGGCGTGCTGGTGCTTCGCGGACGTCGCGGCAGGGCTTTGCACGGGAAGTGAGACCGCGTGAGTGACTGACGGCCCGGCAGCAACGCCACCCACCCGTGGCGTGCGCGCCGGGCCGTCGGCCTCCGCGCCGGCGTCGGCGGTCAGGAAACAAACAGGGCCCGGGTCGTTGACCTGGACCTGGCCTACCTCGGCACCGGTTCCGACCCGTGGGGCGGCCCACGGGCCGCGTTCCGGGCCACTGTGGAACTGCCGCGCGAGGACTTCGCGATGAACTACAACCAGGTCGTCCAGGCCGGCATGGCCGCCATCGGCACCACGCTCCGCGTCGGGATCGACCTCCAGGCCGTCCACGGCCCGAGCGAGTTCTGGGCCAGGGGCCTGGGCGACTAGCAGAATCGGCCGAGAGGGTCCTCCTCCCCTCCGGCGCCAAGCTTGTGGGTGTCAATTACCGCATCCATCCAGGTCAAGAGGCCTCTTTGCCTTCGTAGCCCCCGAGACGTGAAAGTCGTGGGGATTGATGAAGCGCAAACTCGCACTCGGCTTGGTCGCCGTTGCGGCCTCGGCCTGCTCGGTGCTCGGCATGACCGGCTCGGCATATGCCGCCGGGCCGGGCGGTGCCGAGTCCTGCCCGGGCGGCACGGTCTGTCTGTACTACAACTCGCCCGGGGCGGGCTGGGGCTCATCGGAGCACTGGCCCCGCGGCGAGTACAACCTGTTCAACTGCAGGTTCACCAACTGGGGGAACGGCTCGGGCTACAACCAGGTGGTCGGGGACAACGCCGCCGCCGTCGTCAACAACACCGGGAGCGTCGCGTACGTCTGCAACGGGGGTGGGTGTCTGCACGTCAATGCCAACTCCTCCGGTGGACTCGGGGCGTGGCAGAACGCGGACTGGACCCTCAACGTCACCGGATGAGCACAGGTTGCCCCGCCCGTCTCCAGCGGACGCTGTTGGCGAATCCGGGGGTGAACTCAACCGGTCAGCGCAACAGTGCTGTGATCCTATCGGCTGGGGTGTCGTAGTCGAGTGTTTTCCGAGGTCGTCGGTTGAGGCGTTCGG
>NZ_JBGCCS010000070.1:0-18953 GCF_041262645.1 Streptacidiphilus sp. EB129 | reverse complement strand
CCGAACGCCTCAACCGACGACCTCGGAAAACACTCGACTACGACACCCCAGCCGATAGGATCACAGCACTGTTGCGCTGACCGGTTGAGTTCACCACGGTTTTCTTCGTCCGGGAGACGAGCCGGTGATAGTTAGTACCAGTTGCCATACAGGTCGCAGCCGCCGGTCTTCGCCGGGGCGTCCGTGCCGCCGTCTGCGTACCGGTGTGTGGTGCCCATGGCGCCCATGATATTTCCGCAGTCACTGAACAAGACTGCATGGGCGTACCAGGTGTCGGGGTTCGCGTCGTGGATGTTGTTGTCGTATGCCCATACGTCCTTGTTGCCGTTGCCGTAGCCGTAGCCGTGCTGGATGACGCCGCTGGTGCTTTCGACCTCGACGATCACCTCAGCTCCGGGGTGGTTGTACGCGAAATTCGCGGACCACTGCCAGTGCGCCATCACCGCGCCGCTGCAGGTGTCGTACTCCTGTTCCACCTGCCCGGCGTACTGGCCGTACGAGTAGTAGTTGCCGGGGTCGCCGATGTTGATCCAGCCGCTGCAGCTCAGCGGTGTCGCGTGGCTGGCGGCCTGCACTGGGGCGGCGAATCCGACGGTTGCGGCGGCTCCCGCGAGAGCCAGGGCGGTCAGAGTGCGGCGAGCAGACATGCGTTTCCCCCTTGATCATGAGCGATGCTCAGGTCTGAATCGAACTTATCTGCCCGTGGCGATGCGCGAACGAAGAACCACGACCCCTGCACAACTTCAGGCCCCCTATTACGGGTTGGCTCCAGCTGCATCGGCAGCAGCCAATGGTCTGTGGTCCGGCGGCGACAACAGCTTCAAACCAGATACCAGTCTCGTACGTCGCCACGTGACCTCCATGCTCGCGTGTTCGAACCGCCATTCGTCGGCTGCGCGTGGTGGCAGCCGGTTCGGTACTTGGCCTCACCGCGGAACGTGCCGGCCGACCATGGCGCTGACCTGACGGTCGCCTGACGCTTCCGGCACGAAGCGGCAGGACCAGGCTGCCCGAGACGACAGGGTGACGTCCCGTTTCCCGTACGAATCCGTACACCCGACTCATAGACTCTGACTGTCAGGGGCACGACCATATGGGGGCATTGTGGGTGAGCAGCACGGTTTGGTGCCGGATCCGGGCAGAGTGGAGGATCTGGCGGAGTTCATAGGTCTGTTGGGTGAGTTGCGTGTGTGGGCGGGGATGCCGTCCTACCGGGTGCTGGCCAAGCGGGTCGGGTCGGTGATGCGGCCACCGGGTGCCGTCTCGGTATCCACGGTCGCGGACGCGTTCAGGGTCGGGCGCCGTCGTCTGGATCTGGACCTGGTGGTGGCGATCGTCCGGGCCCTGGGGGCAGAGGAGGTGGTTGTCGCTCGCTGGCGCGAGGCCTGCGTCAGGGTCCACTCGCTGGCCAGGACCGGCGGCCCGGTCGGGGTGTTCGGGCAGCTGCCCACGGACCTTGCCACGTTCACCGGACGCCGTGAGGAACTCGCCCGGCTGATCGAGGCGGCCACGGACCCGCGCAGCAGTGAAGGAAGCTCCGGCGCGAACACGGTCGTGATCTCCGCGATCGAGGGCATGGCCGGTGTGGGCAAGACCCAGCTCGCGATCCACGCCGCCCACGAACTCGTCCGGGCGGGTCATTTCGCCGACGTGCAGCTGCATGTGAACCTGCGCGGCTTCGACCCCGAACGCCCGCCCGCGGACCCGTCCGCGGTGCTGGATGCCTTCCTGCGCCAGCTGGGCGTGTCGGCGCAGCAGATCCCCGCAAGTCGGGATGAGCGGGCTGCGATGTACCGCGACCGGCTGCGCCAGCGCAGTGTGCTGGTCCTGCTGGACAACGCCGCCGACGAGGACCAGGTCCGCGACCTCATCCCCGCCGGCCCGGGCTGCCTGGTCCTGGTCACCAGCCGCCGCAGCCTCGCCGGCCTCGACGGCGCCACCCCGCACCTGCTCGGCATCTTCACCGACGCCGAGGCGGTCGACCTGCTCGCCCGGATCGCCGGACACGACCGTGTGAGTGCCGAGCCTGAGGCGGCCAAGCGCATCGTGCAGCACTGCGGCCACCTCCCGCTCGCCCTCGGCCTCGTCGCCGCCCGGCTCCGCTCCCGCCCCATGTGGAGTCTCGCCGACCTCGCCGACCGGCTCGAAACCGGACGGCTGGAGGCGATCCGTGCAGGCGGACGCGCCCTGCGTCCCGTCTTCGACCTCTCTTACCGGGGCCTCGCCGCGCCGCTTCAGCGCGTCTTCCGCCTCCTCGGCCACCACCCCGGGCCCGATTTCACCGCCGCCCTGGTCGCCGCGCTCGCGGACATTCCCGAGAATGCGGCGGAGGAGGCGATCGAGCGGCTCCAGGACGAGAACCTGATCCGTCAGCACACGCCCGGCCGCTACGAACTGCACGACCTGCTGCGCGCCTACGCCGCTGAACTGGCTGGAGCCGACCCGGAGCCGGATCCCGTCGGGCCGCTGGCCCGGTTAGCCACCTGGGCCATGGCCACCGGCCATGCCGCGGCGCGCGCCATCGGCGCCCCGCCGCTCACCGGTTTCCTACCCGAAGGGTCCGGCGGGCCCATCTGCTTCGCCAGCTACGAAGAGGGCCTGACCTGGTTCGATCAGGAATGGCCGAACCTCACCGCTATCCAGGGATCCGCCGCCCGAGCGGGACTGAACCGCCTCACGTGGCAACTCGCCTTGGTCCAGAAGGAGTTCCGGATCGTCCGCTACCACCTTGACGGCTTTCCGGCGGTGCAGCAGCTCGCCGTCACGGCCGCGCAGGCCTGCGGGGACCAGGCCGCCCAGGCCCTGATGCTGGCCGGACTCGGCAGTGTCTACTGGCGGATCGACCGGCTCGACGAAGCAGAGGAAAGCTGCCTGCGGGCACTGCAGATCTACCGCACCGTCGTCATCAACCCCACAGGCGAGGGCTCGGCTCTGGTCGACCTCGGCGCGGTCCACACCCAACGTGGCAACAACGAGCGCGCCGTCGCTCTGTTCACACAGGCCCTCGACCTGCTTCAGGACGACGACGCGCGTCGGGCCCGCGCGACAGCGCTGCAGAACCGAGGCGTGATCCAACAGCGCCTGGGACGCCTCCCCCACGCCTTCGCGGACACCCGTCAGGCCCTCGCCATCTACCAGCAGCTGAGCGACCGACACAGGGAGTGTCTGGCCGTCGGCAACCTCGCCTTCTTCCACCTCGTCGACCGAGACCTCGACAACGCACTCGATCTCTACGGTGAGCAGGAACACCTCGCTCTCCTCCTCACCGACACCCTCCTCCAGGCCGACGCACTCCTCGGCACCGGCGAGACCCACGCCACCGCCGGCCACTTCGACCAGGCCCGACACGCCTGGCAGCAGGCACTCCACCTCTTCCAGGAGATCAGCCACCCCAAGGCAGCCGAGGCACGGCAACGACTCGACACCACCGAGAAAGAACAACCGAGCACCTGGACACCGACAGACTGGGAAGACCCTCGACGCCATCGGAAACCCGGGGCAGGCCACAACACCACAGAGAACAAGCAAGCCGAAGCACAAGCCGGCAACCCGAAAAGGGCGGAACTCCCCGACAGGGCCGGCACCCGACCTTGACCGCCTCGGCCCGTTGGTCCCTATCTTGCGCCGGCACAGAACACCGCTGGCACTTTGGGAGGGCGTTTAAGGTGAGCGAATTGCTCTTTATGTTCTAGTAGGTACCTCGCCACGTAGGTGTGGTTTCGTCCGTTATGCGCTTGGCAAGGTTGTCGATCGAAGCGATGTGGATCATGGCTTCGGAGCTGGCAGGGAGAGTCTCGTAGTCGCGAGCGAGACGGCGGTGCTGCATAGGCCAGCCGAAGCTACGCTCTACCACCCAGCGCCTTTTGACGATGTGAAAGCCGCGGATTTCAGATTTTCTGGGGACGACTTCGACGTCGATTCCAAGGCGGGCTCCGTGTTCGACGACGGCGTTCTTGAAGCCGGTGTCGACCCAGCTCTTGGAGATGGTCGGATAGGCCTTCTTGGCCTGGCCGAGGAGTCGTATCCCCAGGGCGTTCTCAGAAAGGCTTGCGGCGGTGACGGTAACGGCGAGGATGAGGCCGATCGTGTCGGTGAGGATGCCTCGCTTCCGGCCCACTATTTTCTTCGCGTTATGCCGGTCCCGGCATAACGGAAATTATCCGGGGCGGGCGGTTATGCCGACCCGACTACGAGCTCGCAGCTCAGCACGATATCCAGGCTGCCCCGGTCGGGATAATCGCGTCGCGACAGACCGCGGTCAACAGACTGGAGGACCGAGGCAACAGTAGGTCCGCAGGCTTCGTTTCAATGAAGAAATCCATGCTCACAGACGGTGAAACGGGCTTCCCGCCACGCCTGCCGAGGTTACCGGGGGCAACCCTCGGAGGACCGCCAAGGCTCCGGATTATGCCTGGCCAGCTGTCACCGAGTTCTCGTCGACCAAAGGTTATGCCCACAGATCGGCATAACCGCCTGCCCCGGATAATTCGCGGCGTCCGTTCCCTGGCTGTTCAGGGGTACGTTGGTGGAGGTCTTGACGCTCTGGGTGTCGATTACGGATGCGGTCGGCTCGGGTTTGCGGCCCTCTTTCACGCGGGCCAGGGCGGTCAGGTCGTAGTTGAGCTGGAGGAAGATTCCCTCGTCGCGCCAGGCCGAATAGTAGTAGCAGACGGTGGCGCGAGTCGGGAAGTCGTGCGGGAGGTATTTCCAGGCGATTCCCGTGCGGTTGACGTAGAGGATCGCGTTGAATACGTCGCGCAGTTCGACCGAGGCTGGCTGGCCGGTGGGTCTGCGGTCGAGTCGGGCTTTTCTCCAGGTCGTCAGGGTTGGTTCGATCAAGGCCCATCGGGCGTCGGACAGGTCGCTGGGGTACGGCTTCCGCTTGGTCACGGCACAGCAGTAGCGCACAGGGGTCGGAGGGATTCGTTCCGCTGTCTATCGGGCGGTTCTACAACTTTCTTAAACCAGACGGGTGTTGGGGGACAGAGCCGGATGAGACGGACGGACGAGCTCGCAACCAACATGCGGGCAATAGCTTAATAGAAGGAAAATCGTCATAAAGATGGGCACGGATAGAAGCGATTTACCGGATCAAAACTACATAAACGCCCTCCGAGAGGGCGGTTCGTGAGGGATTGTCCATTTCGGGGCAGGGCTTGGGCGAGGCGAGCTGGTCGCGAGTCCGCACGCCGGGCTGCGGGCGGGGCCGGGTGGACAAGCTACTGAGAACTGCCCGGTCGTTGGGACCGGGCAGTATCTCTGACTCAGTTATCGGGCCATTTCGTGGGCTGCCCCGACTGGTCTGGTGCGTTGGCTAGGTCAGGTTCCATTGCTGGTTGGAGGTGGCGTAGCAGTCGAAGATTTGCAGTTTGGTGCCGTTGGTCGTGCCGAAGCCGGTGGCGTCGAGGCACTTGCCGAAGGCTGTCAGCTGGTGGGTGGTCGGGTTGTAGGTCCACTGCTGGGCGGCGGTGCCGTTGCAGGGGTAGATGTCCACCGGGGTGCCGTTGTCGCTTGAAGCTCCGGCCACGTCCAGGCACTCGCCCAGGGCGCGGATGGTGCCGTCGCCGGGCTGGGACCAGGTCTGCGCCGCGGTGCTGTTGCAGTCGTACAGCTGGACCTGCGGGTTGTTGGTGGTGTTGGCCCCGGGGATGCCGACGCAGCGGCCGCTGCCGGCTCCGGTGATCGTGTGGATCGGCGAGACCCAGGACTGGTTGGCGGCGCCGGTGCACGAGCTGATCACGAGCTGTGTGCCGTTGGTCGCGGTGGACTCCGGATCGGTCAGGCACTTGCCGGAGTTGGGGTTGAGCAGGGCGCCGCTCGACTGGTGCTGCCAGATTTGGGCGCCGGTGCCGTTGCAGGTGTAGATCTGCACGGGGGTGCCGTCGTTGGTGCCGGCGCCTGCTACGTCCAGGCACGTGCTGTTCGCTCGGACGGTGCCGTCGGGGTGCTCGGACCACTGCTGGGCGGTGGTGCCGTTGCAGTCGTAGACCTCTACCTTGTTGGTGTCGTTGTTGTTGCCGCCGAACAGGTCGAGGCACTTGCCGCCGGGGCCGATCAGGGGGGTGGCCACGGGCGCGTCGGCGGGCACCACGGTCCACACGAAGCTGGTCGTGGCCAGCGCTCCGGCGCTGTCCTTGGCGGTGACGGTGACGGTGCTGGTGGTGGGGGTGGTCGGGGTGCCGGTGATCTGCCCGGTGGGGGATATGGAGGTGCCGGCCGGGAGCCCGGTGGCGGTGAAGCTCGGAGTCTGACCAGTGGTGGTGTCGGCGGCCGCGGCCTGCACGGACACCGGGGTGCCGGTCGGGCCTTCCTGGGGGCCGGGGCTGGTGAGGGTGAGCGGCTGGCCGAGCTGTGTGGAGGTGACGCTCAGCGTTCCTTTCAGAGGGAGGTTCGCGTCCGATGCGGCGTCACCCACGGCGATGCCGTAGGCGCCGGTGCTGGTGGTCAGGGCGCCAGCGGTGGAGTCGTAGTGCTGGAGGCTGGTCTGGGTCAGCTGGAAGGTGACGGTTTTGCTCTGCCCCGGCTGCAGGTCGACGCGTTCGAAGCCCTGCAGTTGCCTGACCGGCTCGCCGGCGGAGGCGGGCTGGGTGATGTAGAGCTGGGCGACGTCGGAGCCGGCGCGCGCGCCGGTGTTGGTGACGGTGGCGGTGACGGTGGCCGCACCGCCCTGCGGCAGCGTGCCGACGTGCAGGTTACTGAAGGAGAAGCTGGTGTAGGACTGGCCGTAGCCGAAGGGGAAGAGCGGCGTGATGTTCTTGGCGTCGTACCAGCGGTAGCCGACGTCGACGCCCTCGGAGTACTGCACGGTGCTGTTGGTGTTGGTGCCCGGCCATTGCGCGGTGGTGTTCGCGGGCACGTCGCTGAGCGACGTGGGGAAGGTCACCGGCAGGTGGCCGGAGGGGTTGGTGTCGCCGAACAGCAGGGAGGCGATGGCTGTGCCGGCCTGCTGACCCGGGTACCAGGCTTCCAGGACGCCCTTGACCGAGGAGAGCCAGGGCATGGTCACCGCGGAGCCGGTGTTGAGGACCACGATCGTGTTGGGGTTGGCCGCCGCGACCGCGGAGATCAGGGCGTTCTGCGACCCCAGGTCGATGTCGCCGAGGTCCGTGCCCTCGCCCTCGCCTTTGTTGACGAAGACCACGGCCACGCTGGAGGACGCCGCCAGTGCGGCGGCGGAGTTGGTGTTCGTGCCGTCGTCGTACTTGACGGTGGTTCCGTTGCCGGCCCGCTTCGTGATGGCGTCCAGCGGGGTGACCGTGCCGCTGGAGGCGACGTGCGCGCTGCCGCCGCCGGCGGTCATCGCGTTGGTGGAGGCGGCGCCGATCACCGCGATCGAGCCGGTGGACGCCGCCAGCGGGAGCGCGTTGTCGCTGTTCTTGAGCAGCACCGTGCCCTCGGCGGCGAGCTGCGCGGCGGTGCTCTGGTCGGTGGCGTTGGTGGCCGGTTGCGCGGGTGATCCGGTCGGTGCCTGGTCGAACTGGCCGAAGGCGAACATCTGGGTCAGGATCCGCGAGACGGCGGTGTCGATCGTGGACTGGCTCACTCGGCCGGCGGTGACGGCCGACTTCAGGGCGTTGCCGTATTTGCCGGGCGGCATGTCCTGGTCCAGGCCCGCGTTGGCCGCGTTCTCGATGTACGGCTGATACGGGTTGTTGTTGTCGTCGACCAGGCCCCCGTCCCAGTCGGAGGTGATGAAGCCGGTGAAGCCGAACTGCCTGCGCAGTGCGGAGTCCAGGATCTGGGTGTTCTGGCAGGCGGGGGTGTTGTTGATGGTGCTGTAGGAGCACATCACCGAGGAGGGTGCGCCCTGCTGCACGGCGGTCTGGAAGGCGGGCAGGTAGATCTCCTGCAGTGCCTGGTCGCTGACGATCGCGTTGTCGGCGGAGGTGTTGCGACCCTTCTCCTGGTTGTAGACGGCCAGGTGCTTGACCTGGGCCATCACTCCGGTGGACTGCACGCCGCGGATGTCGGCCGCGCCCATCTGCCCGTTGAGGTAGGGGTCCTCCCCGACGGTCTCGAAGGCGCGGCCCCAACGCGGGTCGCGCACGATGTTGATGGTGGGCCCGAGGTCGACCGTGGCGCCCTTGGCGGCCTGCTCGGCGCCGATGACCTGACCGTAGGTCTGCTCGGCGCCGGTGTCCCAGGTCGCGGCGATGTCCACCGGGGCCGGAAGCTGGGTCGCGCCCGTGAACCCCCAGTCGTCGCCCACGCCGGCCGGGCCGTCGTGCAGGTTCATCGCGGGTATGCACAGCGAACCGATCGCCGGCGTGGAACCGGCGTAGCGTGAGCCGCCGGACCCGGTCATCAACGCGATCTTCTGGTCGAGTGTCATCCGCGACAGCAGCTGGCTGACGCGCTGCGGGATCGGCGCGCTGGAGTGCACCCAGGGACACGCGGCGCTGACGCCGATCGCCGAGGCGGTATCGGCGCTCGCGGTCCCGGCGCCAGAACCCAGCGCGCCGGCACCACCGGCAACCAGGGCGAGGACAGTGAGGACCGCGGTGCGCCTCTTTGCTTGCGTTCGGGACTTGTGCATGGGACTTCCCAGGGATTGAGTGGATCCGGGCAGGACCGGGCGTGGACTGCCCGTTGGGGCTCAGTGGTGGTCATGGATCCGCGAAAGCCGCATGGCGCGCGACGATGCTGGGGCCACCATCAGGCAGGTGAGATCTCGCAGCCGCTGAGCCGAGGCGGCGCAGCGCCTGCTGTCGGCTACGGGAGGTTCCACCGCTGGTTGTCGTTGTGCCAGCAGTCGAAGATCTGGGTGCGGGTGGTGCTTGCGCCCCCACCGGTGTCGTCCAGGCACCGGCCGGACTGGGGGTTGTACAGGGAGCCGTCGCCTTGCGGCACCCAGGTCTGCGCGCCGGTGCCGTTGCAGGTGTAGAGCTGGACCGGGGTGCCGTTCGCGGTGGCGCCGCCCTGGACGTCCAGGCACTTGCCGAAGGCGTGGACGGTGTTGTCGGCGGGATCGACCGTCCAGGTCTGGGCGGTGGTGCCGTTGCAGGTGTAGACCTGCAACGGTGTGGTGTCGGCGGGGTTGGCGCCCTGGACGTCCAGGCACAGGCCCTGGTGGCCGGTGATGGTGCCGAAGCGGGTCGCGCCGCCGGGCCAGGTGAAGGTGGCCATGGCGCCGGCGGGCAGCGTGTAGCCGAAGGAGGAGCCCTGGTAGGAGACCTGGAAGGTCTGCGCGCTGGAGCCGGTGTTGTCGGCGATCAGGGCGATGGAGTGGTCGGGGTTCTCGAACGCCACGTTGTTGACGGTGCCCACGACGTTGGAGTCGATGCGCAGTGCGCCGGGCCTCACGAACTTGGAGAAGTGCCCGAGGACGTAGTACTCGGCGTTGTAGGTCACGTTGGCACCATCGGTGGTGACCGGGGCGGTGCACCCGCAGCCGTTGCCGATCTTCGGGCCGCCGTTGGCGTCGAGCGCGATGTTCCAGAAGGAGACCGTGCGCGACCAGTTGCGCAGGGCGTCGATCGCGGTGCCGCTGCCCTGGCCGATGATCTCACCGGCCCAGTCCGTGCCACCGGTCCACGAGTGTTCGGTTTCCAGTACGTCCGTGCCCGGGTACGCGTCGTGGACGGCCGTTTGGGCGCCCGGGTCGTGCGCGTCGTAGCCGTGCCAGGACACGCCGGCGGTGTTCGCGCCGGTGGCGGCCAGGACCTGCTTGGGATAACTCTGGTCGGGATAGGCGTTGGTGATGTCGTCCCAGTTGTCGTCCCAGGCCAGGAGCTTCGTGTGCTGGCCGGCGGCGGCCAGGTCCGGGGCCAGGTCGTTGATCACGGTGCTCTGCTGCTGCGGGGTCATCGCCATGCCCGGGTAGGACCCCGGGGCCCACGCCGGTTCGTTGGCGACGCTCAGGTAGCTGATCGGGATGCCCTGGCTCTGGTAGGCCTGCGCGAACTTCGTCAGGTACTGGGCGTAGACGGCCTCGTCCCCCGGTATCAGAGCCGCGCCCGCGGTGCCGAGCATGCTGGCGTTGGTCTTCATCCAGGCCGGCGCACTCCAGGGGGTGCCCATGAAGGTCAACTGGGGGTTCAGCGACAGCGCCTGCTGCAGCAGCGGGACGATGTAGGCCTGGTCCTTGGCGATGGAGAACTGGGACAACGTCGGGCCGGTCGAGCCCGGGTCCACGTCGTCCAGGCTGTAGAACGAACGCGAGAAGTCCGAGGTCCCGACGGGCTGGCGCAAGAAGCTCAACGAGATCCCGTCGGGTCCCGAGCCGAACAGGTTGTTCATGATGGCGTCACGGGACGGGGAGTTCCAGATGTCGTACGCGGACCCGTCCGTCAGCGAGCCGCCGAACCCCACGACCGACTGGTAGGTGGCGTCCGGATTGACCGTGATGACGTCGCCGGAACCACCGGCGCCGAAGGCGAGCGGGCTCTGCGGGGTCAGTTTGTTCGCCTGGTCGGCGGTGGTGAGCCAGACGTTCACGCCCGTGTCCGCGAACGACGTCGTGACCTGCGTCAACGCGACGACCGCGCTGGAGACCACCAACACCACTGCCATTGCTGCGTTCTGGAGCCGACCACGGGGCCGGCTCCGGTGATGGGTCGATCTGCTTTCCATGGTGCGGCCTTTCCATGGGGAACCAGGGTGGGTTCCTGCGGCTGCTGGGACTCCAACCGCTGGCACGCTGACGCTACGACCCATGAAAAATGACCGTCAAGAGTCAGAAACACACTTCCATTTCATCCTTTGAGTGGCAGAATCAGAGCCATGCCCTCTCCCGATCACCAGGGGCGTGCCGGCCAGGGCTCCGGCCGCGCCCTCCTTCCCTCCCGCCGCCGAGCCACCGTCCCCGGTGGCCGTCGCCGTGGCCTGCGAGGTCACTGATGACAAGCTCGCGCCGCCAGCGCACCCATGAACACATACTTCAGGCCCTCGCCCAGCACGGAGACCTGACCCGGGCCGAACTCAGCCGCCTGACCGGACTGTCGCGAAGCGCCATCGCCAGCGCGGTGACGCTGCTGTCCGACGAGGGGCTCCTGGCAGAGGAGACAGCCGGCCCCACCGGTCCATCCGCGCGGGGACGCCGACCCACCGTCATCGCCCTGCGGCGGCGACCCGGCGTCGTACTGGCGATCGACTTCGGCCACTCCCACATCACCGCCGCGATCGCCGACACCTCCGGAACTCTGCTCGCTGAGTGCTCCGCCGCCCTGGACGTCGACAGTCAGCCCCAGCAAGCGCTCGACACCGCAACGGAGCTGGCCGGACACGCGCTGGCGAGGGCAGGGCACACCTCGGGCGAGATCACCGGCATCGCCGCCGGAATCCCCGGCCCGCTCGACATCCGCACCCAGGTCGTCCGGGCACCCACCATCCTGCGCGAATGGATCGGCCTCAACCCGGCCGAAGAGCTGTCCCGCCGGTTCGGCAAGCCCGTCGCCGTCGCCAACGACGCCGACATGGGCGGCCGCGGGGAGCACACCTTCGGCGCCGCCCGTTCCATCGACGACTTCCTGTACATCAAAGCCAGCCACGGCATCGGAGCCGGACTGGTCCTGGGCGGCCGTACCTACCGCGGTTCCAGCGGCATCGCCGGCGAAATCGGCCACACCCACCTGGAGGGCGCCACCAACCTGTGCCGCTGCGGCAACCGCGGCTGCCTGGAAACCGTCGTATCCATCACCGAAGTACGCCGCGAACTGGCCCACGTCCTGCCCACCGAGCACCCGACCGACCAAGCCCGTCCGACCGCGGCTGACCCGCCCTCGCTCGCAGATCTCGCCACCAGGCCCGCCGCCGCCCGCGTCATCACCGACGCCGGACGAACCCTCGGCCTGGTCCTGGCCGACCTCGTCAACTGCCTCAACCCAGCCGCGATCATCCTCGGCGGCGAACTCGGCGAAGCCGGCGAGCCCCTGGCAGAAGGCGTCCGCGAGTCCATCAACCGATACGCCCAACCCGCCAGCGCCAAAGCCGTCACCATCACAGCCAGCACACTCCAACAACGCTCCGAACTCCTCGGCGCCGTGGCAACCGCCATCCAGCAATCCGCCATCGGCTGAGGGATCTGCCCGAGCTCCTGGACAGGGACGAGCTCTCGGTACTGGTGCTGGCCGCCTCGGTACACGACAACGCCGCCGACATCGCGTTACTGGACAAGGGCGCCGCCGGCGCCTCCACCGTCCACAAGGCACTGATGGACAGCGGAGGCGCCGGCATCAACTCGTCCCGGTTCCTTGCGTCGGGGTGCCGAAGCCCCGAGTCGCACAACTGTGCCACGCCGCATCGGCGAGGGCCCGCGATTTCTTGATCCGCTGCCGCCCTGAGCCTGGGCCGCGACCCGCGCCTCCCGCTGGCCGACCCCGCACCCCGCCCCACCGGCCCGGCGAAGATCTGCACCCAGCACACCGTCACCATCCCCGCCCAGGCCGGAGCCCAGCACCACCAGGCCCTGCCCTACGGCAGCGAAGACTGGCAACGCGTCTACCACCGGCTTAGAAACAGCGTCGAGCACTTCAACTCGTTCGCCAAGGACGACCTCTACGAAGCGATCGAGCACCCCGGCACCCGACGCATCCGCGGCATCGCTGCCCAGACCCTCCTCCTGGCCTTCCAACTCGCCCACGCCAACCGACGCAAGATCAGCACCTGGCTCGACACCCTCACCCACCCCGACCAACCAGCCAAACGCCGCCCCACCCGCAGACGCCCCACCAAGGAACCCGGCACCTGGACCCCCACCGGACGACTCCAACCCGCCGCCAGCTGAGAACCCGCCCCCGGACCACCACGGCACCGCCCTGCCCGAAACCACCCGGGCGGCCCGACCTACCAGCACCAACGAGAAAAGGTGCCTCCCCAGCGACTTTCGTCACTGTGAGAAGCACCTTTTCGTCGGTGTTTCGCGACCCCACCAAGGTCGTCCTCGACTACAAGGTCGTCGATACCAACGGCACAAGCCTGGATTGCGGACACCAGAGACCTCCGGGGCCGCTGACTCCGAGCCGGTCTGATCCGAAAGGGCTTCGGCCCAGGTGGCAGCGAGGTTCACGAGGTACTCCTCCAGCGAGGCGCGTCGAGGTCGGGCTGATCGGGGCTGGCGAAGTGGAACGGCACGGCGAACTGCTCGGCCAGGGCGCGACCGACCGTCTCTGCTTCCTGCGCCTCGGGCCACGGCGGAACCGTGCCGTTGAACAGTCTCATGTCACTGCCGTGCCGGATCATGGCGAGCCGGTGCTCGGTAGCCGGGTCGTCCGTGAGCGCTATCAGGTCCACGCACCACCCATCGGTGTCCCCGTCCCACACTGCCTCGATGGCGACCGGTCGGCCGGGCAGAGCCTCCACCTTCTCCACCAGCGTCACCAGTTCCAGCGGAGGCGTCGGATAGCGCTCGAACCGCTGGCCCAGCTCCCGGTAGCGCGCCGCCACCACGTCGAGTGTGTCGTACAGGCCCGGCCTGGAATCGTCCGGGAACGCCTCGCGCAGGCGCTTGACCGCCGCGAGCCGGCGGTCCTGGTGGATGAGGATGTCAACCGCGGCGCGGTCATCGGCTGGCAGTTCAGCCCAGATCGGGGAGTCCATGCCGGTATTCAAACGGTCGCGGCTGCAACCTCCGCATCCGGGGCATCACCTGGAGGCAGAGCGCACCGGTCCGACGGCCACTACGGTCTGGTGATGTCGTGGGCGGCGAGGTAGTCGGCCCAGCTGCTCTGGGCGTACTTCGCCCATCGGTGCGCGGTGCTGGGGTGGAGGCCGAAGAGGTCGCTGACCACAATCGGCGGGAGTTCAGACACGACGTCGATCATGGCTGTGTTGCGGGCGCTGATGGTCGGCAGCCCGTTGCGCCTCAGCAGGTTATGGATGGAACCGGGGTTCTGGGGCCTGCTGGCCGGGCGGCCCGGCAACAGGTATCGGATGCCGTCGCTGGACTCGTGGAGCACTGACCTGCTGCCGAGGCCGTTCATCTGCAGCTCGACCAGTCGTGCCAGTTTGGGCGGCAGGAGCACGGGGTTGCGCTCGACGGTGAGGTAGGCACCGTGCTCGTCACGGTGGAACCGGTCGCAGGTCAGTGCCACGATACGGGTGGTCGACAGGCCGTAGAGCCTGGTCAATGCGCCGACGATGCGGGCGGGCAGAGGCAGGGAGTCGTCGTTGAGGCAGCGCTTGAGCTGCTCCAACTGATCGGCTTCGGAGAGGAATCGCGAGGGGAACGCGACCGCGGCGCGGTCGAGAGTGATCTTCCCGGTCAGGCGTCGGGCGACCGTCCAGTTGAGGAACGAGTGCAGTCCCGCGCGTCGCGTCGGGTAGCTGGTGGCCCACAGGTCCAAGACCTGCTGGGTCGTGGAGGCGAGGTCGTGGCCCTGGGTGTCAAGCCAGGCCAGGAACTCGACCGCGACCCTGATGTCCGTGCGGTCAGCGGACGCGGCCCCGGTGGTATACCGGCCGCGGGCAGCCCGTCGTCGCGCGTCGCGCACCACATGCCACTCCGCGAAGGGCCCGATGATCCGCCGGTGCTGGGGCGGGAGCTGGTCGAGCGTGTCCTTGAGCCACAGCTGCAGTCGCGCGAGGGGTTCATGCCTGCGTGGAAGGACGCCCGTGGTGACCAGCATCTCGCGGACGTAATCGGTGATGCGGTCCTGCGGCAGCGCGTCCACGTGCTCGTGCCTGATCTCCCCATGCTCGGACACCAGGCGGGCCAGCAGTTTCGCACTGGGCAGCCTGTCGATCCACCGCCGCACCGAGTAGGGGTAGCGGGCCGTGCCCAGAGCGTCGGCCAAGGGCTGCAACTGATCGGACACGACACCATCGCTATCCCCGAGCAGCTCGCGGACGCGGTCCCGGACGTAGCAGGTGATGCACCGGCCATCGGCTGCAGGCCGCCCCGCAGAATCGCAGCGCCGGCAGCGGTACTCCAAGCCGTCCGCCCCCGCGCACGGTCCGCAGATACCGTGGCCCCCGGTCGATCGGCCCACCAGGACAGCTGTATTCCCGCAGTTGGCGCAAGGCGCTGGCCGCCGCCGGAGCCGTGCGTAGCAGGGGTCGCAGACGGGGCCCAGCGGCCACGTCGTCGCGTAGGGCGCGAGTGCCCCGCAGTTGCCGCAGGTCTTGAGCGGTCGTGGTGCGCAGGGACGGCAGTGGAACTGCTCACTCCCGACCCGGTAGCCGGGGCGGATCCGTCCGCAGCGCACGCACTCGGCTGGGAAGGCTCCGCTGTAGCAGCCGTGGCAGATGTCGGGATGGTCGTCGTTCGCCTTCGCGGCTACCTGGCGAACCCGACCGCACCGACCACACGGACGTGGCGGCGTGTCGTAGCAGGCCCGGCAGACCGGACCGTCTTCCTGATTGGCAGCCACGGGTCGGACCGCCTTGCAGCGCACGCATGCACGTTCCGGTCGCGGAGCACAAGCCCGGCAGCAGGCGGCGCCGTCCGCACCCCGGACATGCACGGCCCGGCGGCGGCCGCACATGGCGCATTCGCGCACGGCCTGGGGGTCGACGCTGTAGCAGCGGCGGCAGATCGGGCCGTCCTCGCGGTGAGTGACGATGTGGCCGTCGCGTTGGCAGCGGGCGCACTGTCTCTGCAGGGACTTGGCCGCGCACCAGTCGCAGCTTCGGCCTTGTGGGGTCAGGCTGCGCAGGGGCCGGTCGGTCTCGCAGTCCCCGCAACAATGGCCAGAGCGCCTGGTTCAGGACCGGTCTGTGGGACTCCGCGCATGAAGGCCAGATCGCCAGGGGGATCCTCGCCCTCATCCAGGAACTCGACCAGACCGAGGAACTGGACGCCTCGCCGAAGACGACCCTGCCGTCGATGGTCGACAGTTCGGCAAGGATCTTCCAGCGACGGTAGTCGCCGGACGGGTAAGTCCGAGCCCTCGAGACCACCTCGTCGGCCTTGACCCGCTTCCGTCTGCCGCCCATGCCCAACATTCATCCCCCACTGTGCTGGCGATGCCGATGAGTCGCCAGACGTCGCGCCATCGACGCCAGAACATTCGCACAACAGGCATGGCCAGGCATCACGAGGGTCGCCATCCCGCAGCAGCGACAGGCATGCCGCCGAACAGCCCGGTCCAGTTCCCTTCCGCTGTCGGGCAGCGATATCCACGGAAGCGAAGTGCCACCGCACGGCGGCAGCAGGCTGTCCGCCGTCGGGCGGCGGCCGTGACGCTGACGGTCGTGGTCGTGGTCGTGGTCGTGGTGGAACTGATCCCCGGCGCGTTGAGCCCGAGCCCGCCCCCGGCGGCAACCATCGGGTCGACCAGAGCGCGCAGCGATGCGGCGTCGGTGGGGGCGAGGTGAGCGTCGTTGGTCGGCGGGGGCGGATGGGAGCGCTTCGGCGGCGTGCCGGTCGGGCCGCGCGCCGGGGTGGGCAGCCGCGGGACCGGCGAGGCCTGGCGCTGCGCCATCGGCCGCCTGGTCGACGCCGCCCCGGGTACTGCATCGGTGCGCAGCCGGGGAGGGTGAGAGCATTCCTGGTGGCGTGGCGGTAGTCGTAGCCTGGCTCCGGGTCCTGCCACATCCCCCCGATGGCAGGGCCCACCAGCGTGTGGGCGGCGTGCGGCAGGGCAGACTGCCGGTGGCCGCCCCCGGCGCACAACCCAAGGTCGAGGCTGGGGACGGCCACCGCTTCACTCCCAGTCCCCCTGGTCCCCCGCCGCGCCGGGTCACGGGCGTCGTGTCCTCGGGCAGTGCGGCCCAGTCGATCATCCAGGCGACGCAGTCCGGGCTCTGGGCGATACCGACGTCCTCGCCGTCGATCCGCACCGGCCGCCCCGGCCCCAGGGGCCGACTCCATCCCGGGGTGGTGTGGCTGACCGGTCCGGTCGGTAGGCCGTCAGCTGGTGGGGAGCGCCCCGGACCAGCGCTTGTAGAGGTAGCGGTAGCCCGGGGCGGTGGTGTCCATGACCTGGCTGACCGGGATGCCGAACGGCACCATCACGTCGCTCGGGCTGACGGGGTCGCCATCCAAGGTGTTTCCGTCATAGGCGTGCGCCAGATTCGGGTAGCGCTGCTGCCACTCGAACCAGAGCAGGTCGATGAAGGCGTGGTGGACCCAGAACAGCGGGTCGTTGACGGAGTACATGAAGGTCATGTCCCCGTTGTTGCCGCCGATGTTCGCGTGGACGGTGCTCTGCGGCCCGCTCTCGATCTGGCGCAGGAAGCCGTCGTAGCTGTTGGTGAATTTCCGCAGGATCGCCTCGATGTTCTGCGCGGAGTAGAACGGGGTGATGCGGCTTCCGTCGTCGAACTGCCGGCGCAGCGGGTGTGTCTGTGGGATGGCGGCGGTCCAGTTCGCGAACGGCCCGTCGACGACCGCTTGGTCCTCCTCCCGCCCGTTGCCGCCGAAGTAGTCGGACGTGAGGATGACCGATGCCGCCGGGTCGGCCGCGTCGATGGTCCAGTCCCAGTAGGGCAGCACCACGGTCGGGTCGATGCTCTGCAGGGCCACCTCGAAGCGGCGCAGGAACTCCCGGTGCCACGGGAAGAACGCGGGCACACCATGCGCCTGCGGCACGTTGTCGTAGTGCACTGCGACGAACTGGTCGTAATGGTTCCCTGTGCCACCGGCCGCGTGCAGCTCGCTGACCGCGGCCGCGAACGCCCGAAACTGGTCCAGCGTCAGGTCACGGACCTCCGGCCGGGTCACGATCGTGCCGTCATCCACGCTGCCATCTCCCCATTTCGTCCGATATGACGATCCGCAGCATGCCCAGGCAGGTCGCGGCTATGCCTCCGGGCCTGCGGCGGGCTGAGGTGTTCCGGTCGGGCGCTGGGCTGCTGACGCTACGTCAGCCCGAGTCGCTTTCGCGGGTCCGCGGGACCTGGTCGCGGTGCTGGCGTTCCTTCTCTTCGAGCAGCGCGACCAGCCTGCCGCGCAGCGGCTCGCCGATCCCGGCATACCGCGCTTCGCGCTCCGCCCGAGTGACCCGGGCCGGGGCCGGGGCCGGCCGGGACGGTGCCGCAGCCTGGGCGGGCCGGGCGGTGCCGCGCTGGCCCACCGCACGGGTGTCGGGCTTGTAGTGAGGTCCTCGCGGCGGCGGCGCGCCGGGCAAGGCTACGGCGTCCGTCCCCGGCGCTGTTGTTTCTCTGCTGTCCGACCGCGGCGGCCCCTTCGACCTGGACCAGGCCGCTGCCGAAGAGGAGGACGACGGGTCCACCGCGAGCAGCGAGGGCTGACCCGCCCGCCCGGTGCCGGACCACGGGTTTCACGCCGCGTGGTAGAGCATCGCGGGTCCGATGGTGGTGGGTCCGAAGCGTCGTCGGGCCTTGTCGGTGGCGGCTTCGAGGCGGTGGCCGCGTTCGTCGGCCGGGTCGAGGGTGAGCTGGTGTGTGGCGGTGGTCTGGTCCGCGAGTTCCACGGTGAGGGTGACGGCACGTACGCGGGCGCGCTGCAGGGCGAGGGCATCGAGCGCCTTGAGGCTGGCCTGGGTCAGGGCTGGGGTGTGGTCGGTGGCCTCGGGCAGGGTGCGGGTGCGGGTGGTGGTGCTGCGGTCGGCGTGTCGGATGTCCACCGTCACCGTGCGGGCGAACGTGCTGCTGTCGCGCAGGAGCGCACCGAGGTCGTGGACCAGGGTCAGGACGGCGCGGCGGTGGGCGCCGGCGTCCAGGGTGTCGTGGTTGAAGCGGTGGGTGCGGGTGATCGTGCGGGGTGGGGCTGTGGGGGTGACGGGGCGCGGGTCGTGGGCGTGGGCGTGGTGGTGGGCCTGCAGGCCGGCGCTGGTGCCGAGGATGCGCTGGAGGGTGGGCAGCGGGGTGCGGGCGAGGTCGCCGACGGTGTCCAGGCCGTAGTTGGCCAGGGTGCGGGCGGTCGCGGGGCCGATGCCGGGCAGGGCGCGGGCGGGCCGGGGGTGCAGGAACCGCACGATGGCGTGGTCGTCGTCGGGCACGGCCAGCAGGTGGCCTGGTTCGGCGGCGTTGGCGGCGATGGCGGCGAGCATCCGGGAGGGGCCCAGGCCCGCGGTGGTGGTCACCCCGGCCAGGGCGACGGTGCGCAGCCG
>NZ_JBGCCS010000069.1:0-19046 GCF_041262645.1 Streptacidiphilus sp. EB129 | reverse complement strand
TCGACCTCGACCGAGACCGCCTCGGGCAGCTCCTCCGCGGAGGCCTCAGGCCCAACCTCGGCGAACTCCTCGACCGCCGCCACCGGCTCGACCTCAGCCGAGACCGCCTCGGGCAGTTCCTCCGCCTCAACCTCAAGCGAGACCTCGGGCGCGACCTCGGCAACGGCCTCGGGCAGCGCCTCCAGCTTCGCCTCGGGCGGCGCCTCGGCTTCGGGTGAGACCTCGGCAACCGCCTCGGGCAGCTCCTCCGGAGCCTCCTCCGCGTCACCCTCGACCGCCGTCTCGACCGCCGTCTCGGCGGGCACCTCGGCTGCGACCTCAGCGGACGCCTCGGGCAGTGCCTCGACCGCCGCGACCTGGGCCTCCTCCGCCTCAGGCGACTCCTCGGGCAGCGCTTCCGCCTCCGGGGCCGGTACGGCCGCGTCGGCTGCTGCGGGGGCGGCCTGGGCGGGGATCTCGGCGCCCGCGGGCTGCTGCGGGGCCGCGGTGGTGACCGGGGCTGCGGCCGCGCGGGGGGCGGGGACGAGGTCGGGCGCCTCGTCGGAGAGCAGCAGGCGGTCGCAGGCGGCGGCCACCGCCTCCGCGTCGGCCTGCTGTTCCGTCAGGTCCCGCAGCAGCTCACCGAAGCCCTGTGCCTCGATGCTCTCGCGTGCGGCACGGAGCGTGGGCAGGCGGAACAGGGTGCCCTCGTCCGCGGCGAGACGGTCGACCAGGTCCGCCAGCTCGTCGAACGTCAGCGTCGCCAGCTCACGGTCGGCGAGCAGCCGGCCGAGCTCGCGCAGCCCCGCCTCCATGGCGTCCACGCTCTGCACGGCCGTGTCGAGCAGCGTGCCGTCCTGCGGCAGTGCCGGAACCACGGAGCGGGCGTCAGATCCCGCGCGAGCGGCCCATTCGGTGCGCTCGGCCAGCGCGGACCGCAGGGCCTCGTGCAGGTCGGCGCGTCGGGTCGGCCTCGACACGGCCAGGCGCCGGGCAGCGCGGCCCAGGGTGAACCGACGTCCCCAGGACAGCGTCACCCCTTCCTGGCGCCGGCGGTCGGCAGGCGCGGTCGCGGCGACCAGGGTGGCCAGCTCGTCCGCAGCGTAGGCGGCCGGGCTGAGCGTGACGAGCGTCGCGCGCACCCGGAGCAGCAGCGACACCGCCTCGGTGACGGCCGCGACGGTGGTCAGTTCGCCGCCGAGCGTGGTCTCGGCGGACAGCCGCGCCGCGAGGGCACGGGTGGCGGGGAGGTCGCGTGCGCGCAGCTCGGCGAGGACCGTCGAGGCGGCGCGGGCCTCTTCCGGCCCGGCCACGGCGTCGACGGCCGCGTACCAGGCGTGGGTGTCGGCGGACAAGGTGAAGCCACCGGCAGCGGCGTAGCCGAGCAGGTCCGTGCGAATGCCTGACTGGGAGTCATCCGTCGGCTCCGGCGCCGGAGCCGGGGACGTGGTGGCGGTTCTGGTCGGGTGGAGTGCGGTCATAGGAAGTCCGATTCGTGGCAGGGGGGACTGCGGCGCCGGGGCCGGCGAATGCACAGCAGGCAACACTGCTGTCGGACGCATCCTGCCTGACGGACTGCCCGGCTCCGGGTGAACGCCAACGATACGGGTGCGCCATGTCACCCGGTCACCCGGATCGGCGCTTGTGAAGCGTCCCTCTGGGGGACGGTGAACGATCACCGGGTTCGGTGGTCGGGGCTCCACCGGACGAATCCACACGTACTGTCAGCCCGGCACCCCCGTAGCGGGGCTGCCAGCACGCGATCCGTCCGGGCAGAGCCCCGACCACTCAGTCCCTCGTCGGCCGAGCGGCCTGCGTCGCGGGAACCGCGGCACAGGGCGGCCGAGTGCCGTTCGGCCCTCCCCCCGGAGGGCCGACCGGCGTTCACCTCGGGACATCCCCGTACAACTGTGCGGCAGCCGAACAGCGGCTTTGACCATCCGAGGCCGCTATGAGACACCCGCTGCCGTCTCAGCGCTGTGACCAGCGGTTTGAGACACCGCACCGGCCCATTTGGGAGACGTTCACCGAAGGGCCCTCCCCCACCGCGGCCTCGCGAGGCCCGCCGCGACCGGGCGCGGCCGGAACCCCGGCGGTAAAATTCACGGCATGGGTGAGCGACCAGTCGCGCCCGGCGCGCCACAGCTCCTGCTGGAGACCGACGGCGACTCGCAGCTCATCAGCCCGAGCCGCTCCTACCAGGTCGGTCGGGACCCGGTCAGCGACATCGTCTTCGACGACCCCCGGGTCTCCTGGCACCACGCGGTCCTGCACGTCGGCGACGGCCACTGGATGCTCGACGACACCGGCAGCACCAACGGGACGTACAGCAACGGCCGTCTGGTGCGGCACCTCGACGTCGGGCCCGGCAGCGTGGTGCGGTTCGGCAACCCCGCCGACGGCCCGCGGGCCGCGCTCAGCCTGCTGCCGGTCCGGGCGCCCGGAACCCCCGCGCCGTCCCCGTCCGCGCTGACCGCCATCACCGGCTCGTTCCGGCAGCCGACCACGGTCCGCAGGCTCGCGGAGCGGACCGTCAGGATCGGCCGCGCCCCGGGCAACGACCTGGTCGTGGACGACCTCGCGGTCTCCCGGTACCACGCCGAGCTGCGCACCACCGAGGACGGCGGCTACGCGATCGTCGATCTGCAGAGCCACAACGGCACCTACCTCAACGGCGCGCCGGTCATCTACTCCCTGGTCGGCCCCGGCGACCTGATCGGCATCGGCCACTCCGTGTTCTGCCTGGTCGGCGACGAGCTGCAGGAGTTCGTCGACGACGGCCTGGTCTCGCTGGACGTCCAGGGCCTGGTGGTCCGGGTCGGCGACGGACGGACGCTGCTGGACCGGGTCTCCTTCCCGGTCGGGGAGAAGTGCCTGCTCGCGGTGGCCGGTCCCAGCGGTGCCGGGAAGTCCACCCTGCTCAACGCGCTGACCGGGCTGCGGCCCGCCGACGAGGGCACCGTCAGCTACGACGGCCGCGACCTCTACCGGGACTACGCCGAGCTGCGCCAGCGGATCGGCCTGGTCCCGCAGGACGACATCCTGCACACCCAGCTGACCGTGCGCCGCGCCCTGGGCTACGCCGCCGAGCTGCGCTTCCCGGACGACACCGCCGAGTCGGAACGCCGGGCCCGGGTCGAGGAGGTGATCGCCGAGCTTGGCCTCGGCCCGCGCGCGGACCAGGTCATCTCCAGTCTCTCCGGCGGCCAGCGCAAGCGGGTCAGCGTCGCGCTGGAGCTGCTCACCAAGCCCTCCCTGCTGTTCCTGGACGAGCCGACCTCCGGTCTCGACCCCGGCATGGACCGCTCCGTCATGCACATGCTCCGTGCGCTGGCCGACGACGGCCGGACCGTCATCGTGGTCACCCACAGTGTGCTCAGCCTGGACGTCTGCGACCGGCTGCTGCTGCTCGCCCCCGGCGGGAAGATCGCCTACTACGGTCCCCCCGGCGAGACCCTCGACTTCGTCGGCTTCGGCGAGTGGCCGGAGGCCTTCGAGGCCTTCGAGCAGGACACCGCCCGGGACTGGGCGGGCCAGTACCGCGAGTCGGCTGCCTACCGCCGCTACATCGCCGGCGCCATGAGCCGGCCCGGACAGCCCGGCGCCTCCGTCCGCCCCACCGTCCCGCCGCCGAAGGCGCAGAGCTGGGGATCGCAGCTCGGCACCCTGGTCCGGCGCTACGCCGCCGCGCTCGCGGCCGACCGCACCTTCCTGGCCATCATGATCGCGCTGCCGTTCGTCATGGGCGCCATGACGCACGCGCTGGCCGGTCGCCGTCTCGACCAGAACTCCGCACTGAACGCGCTGCTCATCCTGTGCGTCGGCGGCGTGCTCACCGGCGCGGCCAACGCGGTCCGCGAACTCGTCAAGGAACGCGTCATCTACCAGCGGGAACGCGCCGTCGGTCTGTCCCGCTCGGCCTACCTCTGCTCGAAGGTGGTGGTGCTGGGGACGGTGACGGTGGTTCAGGCGGTCGTGCTCACCATGGTCGGGCTGGTCGGGGTGACGCTGCGGCCCCAGGGCGGCGGCGGGGTCTTCCTGCCGCCGCTGGTGGAGATCACCCTGGCCGTCGCGCTGCTGTCGTTCACCGCGATGATGCTGGGCCTGCTGATCTCCGCGCTGGTGCGCAAGGAGGAGGTCACCATGCCGCTGCTGGTGCTGCTGGCCATCGTGCAGGTGGTCTTCTGCGGGGCGCTGCTGCGGCTGAACGGCGTCCCCGGGCTGCAGCAGCTGTCCTGGCTGGTCCCGGCGCGGTGGGCGCTCGGGGCGATGGCCGGCACCATCGGCCTGCACCAGATCGTTCCCGGCACCCTCACCGGCGACCCGCTGTTCGCCCACAGTGCCCGGATCTGGCTGCTCGACATGGGCATGCTGGTGGTGCTCAGCTGCGTGCTGGGACTGCTGGTCGCCCGGCTGCTGCGCAGGCACGAGCCGGCCATCATGCGCCGGTAGCCCCCGGCAGGCCGCACCGACGGAGAGGGCCGCCCGATGAACCCCTGGGAGTTCCAGCCCACGCACGTGGCACCACCGGAAGGCCTGGCGACCTGGGCCGCGCCGGAGCCGTCGCAGCCCACGGCCGCGCTCGACCCGCTGCTGCCGGTACTGGTGGACGAGCGGCGCGGCGACTGGGCCAGGGTGGTCTGCGCCAACGGCTGGACCGCCTGGGTGGACGGCCGCAGGCTGGTCACCCTCCCGCGCAGCCCCGCCGCGACCTCGCAGCCGCTCACCGTGACGGCCGACCCGCGCCCGCTGCTGGCCCGGCTCGAACAGGCGCTGGCCGGATACCGGGAGCTGGTCGACGACCTGGCCGCCGGACGGCTGGACCTGCAGTCATTCCACCGCCGGGCCGCCGGGTTCCGGCTCGGCGCCGTCGTCGACGGTACCTCCGCCTGGCTGCTCGATCTGGAACGGGACTGCTGGTACTACTGCGACGGCGCCGCGCTCCAGCCCTACGCCACGGTCGAGGTGCCCCCGGGCGCAGCGGAGCCGGTCGCGGGGGAGCCGGGCGGTACGGGCGAGCCGAGTCGCGGGGCGGGTGAACCGGGATGACCGCTACGCCGTCCGAGATGACCGGGCGTCGGATCGCCGGCTACCGCCTGGAACGGGAGATCGGCCGGGGTGGCATGGCCGTCGTCTACCTGGCCGAGGACCTCGCTCTGGGCCGGAAGGTCGCGGTCAAACTGCTGGCCCCGGAACTCGCCCGCAACGACGTCTTCCGCGAGCGGTTCACCCACGAGTCCAGGGCCGCGGCCGCCATCGACCACCCGCACATCGTCCCGGTCTTCGAGGCCGGGGAGGCGGAGGGTGTCCTCTACATCGCCATGCGTTACGTGCAGGGGCTCGACCTGCGGGCCCTGCTGGACCGGAAGGGCCCGCTGTCGCTGCGCCAGACCTGCCGCATCGCCGGGCAGGTGGCCTCCGCGCTGGACGCGGCGCACGCCCACGACCTGGTCCACCGGGACGTGAAGCCCGGCAACATCCTGGTCGCCGAGGGCACCGACAGCGACCACCCGGAGCACGTCTACCTCACCGACTTCGGGCTGACCAAGAAGTCGCTCTCGCTGACCGGGTTCACCACCATGGGCCAGTTCGTCGGCACGGTCGACTACGTCGCGCCGGAGCAGATCTCCGGCCTGCCGGTGGACGGCCGCTGCGACACCTACAGCCTGGGCTGCGTGGTCTTCGAGGCCCTCACCGGAGCCCCCCCGTTCCGGACGGAGGAGGACTTCGCCCAGCTCTGGGCGCATCTGCACGAACCGGTGCCCGCGGTCTCCGGGCGTCGGGAGGGGCTTCCGCCGACACTGGACCCGGTGCTGGCCAAGGCCCTCGCCAAGTCCCCCGAGGACCGCTACCCGAGCTGCCTCGCCTTCGTCTCCGCACTGCGCGACGCGCCGGCGGACGCGCGTACGCCCACCCGGATCGTCCACGCCGTCCCCCCGCCAGAACTGGACCCGCCGTCCCGGCCACCGCTGCCGCCGGCCTGGGCCCTGCCCGTCTTCGCGACCGGGCCCGGCGACCGGACCTGACCCGGCGGCCGCACCCCGCGCCCTGCTCAGGGCTGGTCGTCGTCGTCCGCGCTGCGGTGACGGCGCTGGACGACCCAGCCGACCAGCAGCCCGGCGACGGCCCCCCACAGCGCGCCGAGGGCGACGGTCCGGAGCAGGTCCGGCTGGAGGTACAGCGAGCCGCCGATCGGGATCCCACCGCCGGAGCCGCCGGAGCCTCCGCCTCCCCCGAGCAGCCCGGCCAGGCCGCTGACGTCGCCGACCCCGAGCAGCGACAGCCCGTACGCGGCGGAGATCCGGCTGGCCAGGCCCACCAGCAGCAGGGTCACCGCCAGCGCCGCACCCGTCCGTAGCGCGTACTGCCAGGGGCGGGGACGGGAGTGGGCGCGGACGGCGGCCACCGTGCAGGCCGCCAGCACCAGCACCGCGGCCACGACCGGCAGCCACCACACCCGGCCGTCGCGCTGAGCCAGCGAACCCAGGTCGAGGGTGGTGTCGGCGCTGCGCGAGGTCTGCAGCACCTCGGAGAGGATCTTCGGCATCGGCAGCCCGATGCTGCCGCTCAGATGGCCGTGCCAGGAGCCGCCGAGGCCGATGCCCAGGGCCATCCAGGCCAGGTTCGGGACGGCGAGGCACACCACCGCGAAGGTCGCCCGGGTGTCGCCGCGGGTGAGGGCGGTGATGACGCCGGCGACCACGCCCAGCAGCGCGTAGCCGAGCAGCAGCGCGAGCATCGCCCCGGCGGCGGGCTGGACCGACTGCCGCAGCCGCAGCAGTCCGTTCGGCAGCGGCGCGCGGTGGGAGACCGTGAAGGCCAGCACCAGCACGATCGCCAGCCACAGCAGTCCCCAGCCGACGGCGGCGGGCAGGCTCACCTGGAATCCCACCGTCGGGGTCACCCCGATGGCGGCACCGATCTGGTCGGACAGGCTGTTGCCGGTGGAGATGGTGAAGCTGTGCCGGGCCTGCCAGGCCAGCAGCAGCACCACCGCCACCCACAGCACCGCCGTCCGGGCGACCGCGCCCAGCAGTTCCCCGCCTCGGGCCGCGGCGCGGAACCGCAGCGGACGCAGGAAGCAGACCCCGGCCACCAGGGCGCCGACCAGGCTCACCGACAGCGGCAGCGCGGAGATCCCGGCCGCGGCCTGGGCCAGGAAACCGGCCCCGCCGACCAGGTCGACCGGGACGCCGAGGGCCATCAGCACGGTCGCCGCGAGCACCGGACCGAAGGCCCCGGCGGGCAGCGAGCCGGCCTGCGCCAGCCACAGTCCCAGGGCCGCGGTGGCTGCCATGGCGGCCACCGTCGCCACCACCGTGGCCAGTGCGGCCGCCCAGCTCTGCAGCATCCCGGGCCGCGTTCCGGGACCATCGCGGTGCTGCACGCCGGCTCCTGTCGCAGTGGGGACCCGGCAGCGGATCCATGCCGACCGGCCGTCTTCAGCTTCGGCCAGGCCGTGGTGATCGGCGAGCCGGACGCGCCGCCCGGGCGAACCGGCAGGGGCCGCGTGGCCGGCCGGGACGGGTGGAGACGGCCGGGCTACAAGGGCGGCCGGGCGGGTGGACACGGCCGGGACGGTGGTGGCTGCGGTTGCGGGCGGTCGCGATGCGGCGCAAACAATGGACCTGCGGCCAGAGGAGGCGACGCCAGTGAGTTCCCAACCGCCCTTTGATCCACCGTCGGATCCGCGACGGCCATCCGGGCCGACCTCGGGCGGCGGGTCGGTGCCACCGACCGGGCCACCGTCGGGGCCGCTGTCCGGACCGTCGTCCAGTCCGCCGGCCTCGGGGCAGACGCCCCAGCCCTCCGGGGCCGGGCAGGGTCCGGCCCCGGAGTCACAGCCGCCGACGCAGGTGTCCGGTCCGCCCGCGCCGCCAGGGGGCGGACGGCAGATGTCAGCGGCCTCCGCCGACCGTCCGCGGGTGCCCTGGTGGCGTCATTCCGGGCGGATCGCCCTCATCACGGGCGCCGCCGCGCTCGCGGCCGCACTCGTGCTGGTGCTGACGGACCGTTCGCCGAAGCCGGCGACCACCAACGCGCAGAACGTCGCGCTGCAGACCAACGATTCGGCCGGGCCCGATCCCTTCACCCCCACCACCGTCGCCCATTCGGCCTCCCCCTCCGCGGCAACCAGCGCACCGAGGTCGAACACGCCGGTCGCCACCGGGTCCCGTACCTACATGGGCTCCACCGAGGGCCTCTACGGCGGGACCGAACAGCTGTCCAGCTGCGATGTCGCCCAGCTTTCCGCCTTCCTGGCCGGGCATGCGGACAAGGCGGCGGCCTGGGCCACGGTGGAGGGGATCCATCCCTCCGAGATCAACGCATACCTGGGCACGCTGACGCCGGTGGTGCTCCGCATGGACACCCGGGTCACCAACCACGGGTTCGCCCACGGCGCCGCGACCAGCTTCCAGTCCGTGCTGCAGGGCGGGACGGCGGTGCTGATCGACGGCCACGGTCTGCCCCGCGTGCGGTGCGCCTGTGGCAACCCGCTGCTGACACCGCTGATCAACGGCTCGACGGCGAACTTCACCGGAACCGGCTGGTCGTCCTTCCAGCCCGGCAATGTGATCATCGTCCTGCCTGCGGTCACTCAGGTGACCGTGATCGTGCTCTTCGACGTGACCAACGGGACCTGGTTCGGCCGACCTGCAGGCAGCCACGGCGACGCCGACCACCAGGTACCGCCGCCCCCGCCGCCGACCCCGCTGCCCAGCGCCTCGACGCTGACCTCCGGCTCGCCGTCGACGTCGACGTCCAGCTCGAAGTCCGGCTCCCCGACTGCCACTCCGTCGACTGCGACGCCGTCGACCTCCGCCTCGACGGCCTCGCCGTCCTCCTCCACAGCATCGACCTCGGCGTCGATCTCCGCCTCCACGGCGGCGACGGCGTCAACGGCCTCCACGTCGTCCAGCGCTTCGTCCGCCTCGTCGGAGTCGTCCACCTCCACACAGACCGGATCATCCTCCCTCTCCACGGGATCGACCCTTCCCCCACTCGGCCTGAGCATCCATCCGCTCAGCCCCCTGCCCTGACCGCGACGTAGCGCGGCCCTCCGGGCACGGCGTTGGTGACGCCGCCCGGACGGCCGCGCTCGTCCGCGCCGTGTTCGGGGCCGGGTCCGGCGCGCGACCGGTTCCGACGGTCCGACACGAGACGGCGCCATCTCCGACAGTCGCACTAATTACGGGCATATCAGCACATACTGTGCCTCGCGGACATGACACCACGTCATGGCATCCGAGAGAGGACAGTGAATGAAACGCATGACCTTCGCCGCCGGAGCGTCGCTCGCCCTGGCCAGCCTGATCATCAGTGCGGCACCCGCTAATGCCCACACCCCAAACGACCACTCCATCTCCGTCTGCAGCGGAACGCTGACCAGCCCGGGCGTGCTCGCCGGCACCTACAAGGGCGATGTCGTGGTCAAGGGCTTCTGCGCCGTCAACGGCGGCGCGGCCGTGGTGAAGGGCGACCTCAGAATCGCCCCCGGCGGCGGACTCAACGCCACTTTCGCACTCAATGACGTGGCCGGCAGCGGCACCTCCAGCCTGCGGGTGAAGGGGAACCTCCTGGTCGGCAGGAACGCCGTCCTGGCGATGGGCTGCCTGCCGCAGCACTCCCCCTGCTCGGACGACCCGAACGCGGGGACCGGCGGCACCCTCACCGGCGTGAACCGCGTCGACGGCGACCTGATCGCCGCCAACGCGCTTGCGGTGATCGTGCACGCCAGCACGATCCACGGCGACGTCACCCAGGCCGGGGGCGGCGGCGGCCTCGACTGCTCGGTACCGACCAGCGGCATCTTCTCGCTGCTGAAGTCGCCCGTGTTCAGCGACTACGAGGACAACACCATCGGTGGCGACCTCCGCATCACCCGGCTGCGCACCTGCTGGCTCGGCGCGCTGCGTGACAACGTGCACGGCGACCTCCTGGACGTGCGGAACAAGATGGCCGACCCGGACGCGGACGAGGTCCACAGCAACGTCGTGCACGGCAGCATCAGCTGCCAGGCCAACTCCCCCGTCGTCCAGTTCGGGGACGCCGCGAACGGCACGCCGAACCAGGTGTTCGACAACGCCACCGGCGAGTGCAGCTTCACCACACTGAAGCACAACCCGGCCGGGGACCCGACCGCGACTCCGCCGATCCCGCCCGGCCCGCTGACGCCGATCTCGGTGCGGGCCTGATCCGACAGGGTCCATCCGGGGAGCGGCGGGGTCGTCGGAGAACCCCGCCGCCCCCCGCCGCCGTCCCTCCCTGTTCGGGCGGCGCGACGAATCATGCGCACCGTGCGAACAGTGCGGGCTGTGCGGAACCAGTGAGACGGTCTGTGCAGAACCGGTGAGACGGTCTGGCGAAGTCTTTGACTGTACGTCATCATGACGTTGTCCCCACGCCCCGTGGTGACGCTATGCGGGCGCCTGCCGCCCCCGAGGATCCGTGCAACCGGCCAGACCTGCCGCTCCACCGGCATGGCCACCGTCACCCCCCACTACCTGCACGGAAGGGCTCCCCGCCGATGTCACGCATTCTCAGTGCCATATCCTCGCGCCCGGCCAAGACCGCGGTTCTCGCCGCGACCTCCTCGCTCGCCCTGGTCGCCGGGGTGTTCGCGGGCGGAGGCCTGGCCCAGGCCCAGCCGACTGCGGCACCGGCCTCGTCGGCCGGACACGCCTACCGCCACGGCCTGGTGCCCATGTTCAACCCGGCCACGGGCAAGGCCCTCGCGGCCCCGAACGCCACCACCAACTCCGCCGCGGACCTGAACTACGGCGGCGGCATCGACGGCATCGGCGTGACCACCGGAGCGCCCAAGGTCTACGTGATCTACTGGGGCACCCAGTGGGGCAAGGCCACCACCACCAACGGCCTGGTCCACCTCGCCGGCGACAAGAGCGGGATGGCCCCCGACCAGCAGTCCTTCTTCAAGGGCCTGGGCAGCGGCGGCGAGACCTGGTCCGGCGTCATGACCCAGTACTGCCAAGGTGTCGCGACCGGCTCGCAGTCCTGCCCGTCGAGCGCCGCCCATGTGGGCCACCCGGGCACCACCGGCGCGCTGGCGGGTGTCTGGGAAGACACCTCCGCCGTGCCGCACGCGGCCAGCGGCCACCAGATCGCCCTGGAGGCGATCAAGGCCGCCAAGCACTTCGCCAACACCACCGCGGCGAAGAACCGCAACGCCCAGTACGTGATCACCTTCCCGACCGGCACCGACCCGGACAACTACCAGAGCCAGGGCTTCTGCGCCTGGCACGACTACAACGGCGACACCACCCTGTCCGGCGGCGCCGCCACCTCGCCCTACGGCGACATCGCGTTCACCAACATGCCGTACCTGACGGACGCCGGCGCCAGCTGCGGCCAGGGCTTCGTCAACTCCCCCGGCACCCTGGACGGCGTGACCATCGTCGGCGGCCACGAGTACGCCGAGACGATCACCGACCAGAACCCGGCCGGCGGCTGGACCGACGCCAACGGCTCGGAGAACGGCGACCTCTGCGCCTGGATCCAGTCGGGCCAGGGCGCCTCGCAGAACATCACCACCGGCACCGGCAAGTTCGCGGTCCAGTCGACCTGGGCCAACGACTTCAACAACGGCGCGGGCGGCTGCGAGGTCTCGCACCCGATCGTCTGAGCCCCGATCGGCTGAGCCCGTTGACCAGCTGAGCCAGGCCCCTTTCCCGCCGCACGCGCGGCAGGAAAGGGGCCTTCCGCATGTATCGGACCTTCTTCGCGCATCGGGGCAGACACACGCTCAATACGGAACCCTTGCCATCTATTCACTGGACATGTGTCTAGTCAGTGGTCCCGCGAAACACTAGTCTGGCGCACCCGACCGGCGACTGAACCCCCACCCTCACGCCGGTCCACGAAGCGCAAGGATTCCCCCTCGATGTCATCGTCGTTCCAGCCGCACCGCCATCGCGCGTCCGGCGCGTCGGCCCCACCCGACGCGCCGGTCCCGGTCCACACCACCGAGCTCGGCGCGCTGCGCCGGTCCACCCTCCGGCTGTCGCGCGGCTTCGCGGTGGCCAACGCCGCCTGCTTCGCCGTCACCGTGCTGCTCGCCGTCACCGCCTCGGGGCTGCTCGGTACGCAGGTGTTCGGACAGGTGAACCTCGGCATGGTGCTCGCGCTGGGCCAGGGCGTGCTGCTGCTGTGGACGGCGGCCCACTTCGACCGCCGCTCGGCCAGGATCTGCGACCCGGTCGCCGACGAGCTTCTCGCCCGCCACGAGGCCGGAACCAGCTACGAGCGAGCCGGCCACGACCGACAGGGGTACGACCGGCCGGGGTACGAACGGCCCGGCTACGAACGGCCGGGGTACGAACGAGCCGCCTACGACCGCGCGGGCTTCGAGCGCGGCGGCTACGACGGGACGGTGACGCGATGAACCCCGCCGTCGTCGGTTCGGGCACCCAGACCGCCGTCATCATCGCCTTCCTGGTCTTCATCGGCGTGTCCCTGCTGCTGTGCGCGCTGGTCGGCCCCGAGGGCGACAGCGTCGCCGACTTCTACACCGCCAACCGCACGCTGACGCCGTTCCAGAACGGGCTGGCGCTCTCCGGCGACTACATCTCGGCGGCGACCATGCTCGGCACCACCGGCATCGTCGCGATGTCCGGCTACGACGGCTTCGCCCTCGCGTTCAGCACCGTGCTGGCACTGGGAGTCCTGCTCCTGCTGGCCCGGCCGCTGCGCAACGCCGGCCGCTACACCCTCGGCGACATCCTGGCGCTGCGCGCCGACGGTGCGGCACCCCGCATCGCCGCCGCCGTGGTGACCCTGGCCGTGTCGCTGCCCTTCCTGGTCGTCCAGCTGTCCGGCGCGGGCTCCGCGACCGCGCTGCTGCTCGGACTCACCAGCGCCGGGGCGCAGCAGTTCTGCACCGCACTGATCGGCGCGCTGATGATCTGCTACACCGTGCTGGGCGGGATGAAGGGCACCAGCCTGGTGCAGATCGTCAAGGTCGTGCTGACCCTGGGCACGGTGCTGACGGTGTCCATGGTGGTGCTGAACCACTTCCACTGGAACATCGACACGCTGCTCACTGCGGCGGCCCACGGCAGCGGCCAGGCCGGCGGCTACCTGCACCCCGGTGCGGAGTTCGGCAGCGGCGCCGAGGGGCGGCTCGACTTCATCGGCCTGCAGGTCGCCGTGGTCCTCGGGGCCGGCTGCATGCCGCACATGATCATGCGGGTGAACGCCGCACCGAACGGGACCGCGGCCCGGCGCTCCACCCGCTACGCGGTGGGGATGGTCGGCGCGTTCTGCCTGGCCGTCGCGGTGATCGGGCTCGGCGCCGCGGCGCTGGTCGGCGACCGGATGATCGGAGCGGTCAACCCCAACGGCCAGGCCGCGCTGCTGCTGCTCTCCTCCGGCCTGCTCGGCGGGACCGGCACGGCGGGAGGCGGCGCCCTGTTCACCGCGGTCGCCTGCGCGGTGTTCGTCACCGTGCTGGCCGTGGTGGCCGGCATCACCCTCGCGGCGGCCGCCGCACTGGCCCACGACCTGTCCGCGCACGCGGTCCGGCGCGGGCAGCTGTCGCAGGCGAAGGAGGTGCGGCTGGTGCGCTGGTCGGTGCTGGCCGTCGGGCTGGCCGGGATCACCATGGCCATGGCCGCGCAGGGCTACAACGTGCAGTTCCTGTCCTCGCTGGCGGTCGCGGTGGCCGCGTCCGCGGTGCTCCCGGCGCTGGTCTACAGCCTGTTCTGGAACCGCTACAACCGCACCGGGCTGCTCTGGACGGTCTACGGCGGCCTGATCACCACGGTCGGGCTCCAGCTCTTCTCGCCGACCGTCTCCGGCTCCCCGGTCGCCCTGTTCCCGCACCTGGACTTCCACTGGTTCCCGCTGCAGACCCCGGCCCTGATCTCGGTCCCGGCGGCGTTCCTGCTCGGCTGGATCGGCAGCCGCCGCGGACGCCACAAGGCGGCGGCGAGCGGCCCCGGCTTCAGCGCCGTCCAGTCCCGCATCCTCCTCGGCACCGACCCCGATCCCGCCAACCAACTCGCCGACGCCCACCGCCTCGGCCAGGTGCGCTGAAACCCGTTTCGAGCGGAGCCGCGGTGCCTCTACTGTGACGCGGTGATGACTCAGGTGATCGTTCTCAACGGTCGTTCCAGCTCAGGGAAGTCCGGGATCGTTCGGTGTCTGCAGGCGGTCCTGCCGGACCCGTGGCCGGCCCTCGGGGTCGACACTCTGGTTCAGGCGATGCCCGCGTCCATGCGGGCGTTGGATGCCGGGATCGAGTTCGCTCCGGACGGAGCGGTGATCGTCGGGCCGGAGTTCCGAGCGCTGGAAGCGGCGTGGATCGAGGGGGTCGCCGCGATGGCCCGTGCGGGCGCCCGGGTCGTCGTCGACGAGGTCTTCCTCGGCGGAGCGGACTCACAGCAGCGATGGCGGAAGGCTCTGGGCGAACTGCGGGTGCTGTGGGTCGGCGTCAGATGTGACGGAGCGGTTGCCGCAGGCCGCGAGGTCGCACGAGGCGATCGGGTCACCGGCATGGCCGCCTCCCAGGCGGATCTGGTCCACCAGGGCGTGGCCTACGACCTGGAGGTGGACACCACGCATACCGAGTCGATCGACTGCGCGCGGGCCATCGCACCACATGTCAACTGATCGACGGCCCGGTTGTCACACCTCCAGCTCGCCCCCAGAGAGCACCACAGGCCCCGCCGGTAGGTACCGGCGGGGCCCCTGCGCGCTTTGGGGCCTACAGACGGCTCCATCCCCGTTGCCGCCCAGTGCCAGCACGCGCCCGAGTGCGCCATCCAACCGATGCCCACGCCGCAGAAGCCCGGCTGAGTAGGCTGCGCACAGGTGAGAGGAGCCAGCCATGACCATGTGGGTCAACCCGAAGTACGCCAAGGTCGTCGAGGAGCTCCGCGCCGCCCGACAGCCGAACGCTGAGAAGCAGACAGCAGGTGTGCCGCCGAAGGTCCGTGGGTTCCTGATGTCAGGACCTGTTGCCGAGCGGCCCGACGGCCGGCGCTGACGGCGGGATCAGGCGCCCGTCGCCGGGGTGTCGGCTGTGGGGCCGGGGTGGCCGGATGCGGTGGTCTGGAGGGTGGCGTGCCAGTCGGAGGCCATCACGTCGAGGAGTTGGTCGCGGTCCGGGGTCCAGTTGCGCTGGACCACCGTGTCCATGGCGACCTGGTGCAGCTGGCGGACCAGGAGCTGCAGCCGGAGCTGCGCCTGGGCCCGGGCGGCGTCGCCCGGGGTGCGTTCCAGGTACCCGGACATCGTGGAGACCAGGCGCTCGATCGAGGCGGAGCGCCGTTCGGCGACGGTGCGCTCGACCGCGCCGGCCTCGTTGAGGGCGGCCAGCAGCCGGGCGTGGGACTCGTACCAGCCCAGCGCCTCGTCCATCCAGCGGCGAAGCCGGGCCGGGGAGCCGATGGCCGCGTCGAGCGCCGCGTACCAGCCGCGCTCGGACGGGGTGACGTCCTCCACCAGGGCTGCCACCGCCTCCGCCTTCGAACGGAAGTGCAGGTAGAAGGTGGCGCGGCTGGTGCCGGCCCGGTTGGCGATACCGTCCACGGTGGCCGCCGCGTAGTCGGACTCCTCCAGGACGGCCCGGACCGTCGCCAGCAGTCGCCGGCGGGTCAGCTCGCGGTACTCGGCGCGCAGCGACGGCGGCCGGTCGCCGCGCGGGTCCGGCCCGGCCGCGGAGGCGGGCGACGAAGCAGAGGTCACCGGCCCACCCTATCCCGGCACTGCGGCGGCCTTCCGGTGTCACGGTCGGTGCCGCAGTGCCGGGAGGGAATGCGGAGAACGGTCATCCGGGTCCGCTCCGTACTCGTAGAATCGGCGGATGAGCGCTCCGGATCTCCCCGACACCACCCCGGCAGCCGACGACGCGGCGGACGCCGTGGACACCCCTGACGCTGCGAACGCCGCAGACGACTGGGACACCACAGACGCGGAGCCCCCCGCAGACGACTGGGAGACACTGGACGCCTGGGACACCTGGGCCTCCCCGGATGCCGTCGACACCGCGGACGCCGCTGCTCACGTACGCACCGGGGCCGCCGGTGGCGCGGCGGACGCCACGGCGCCGGACGCCCTGGCGGTGCTGCGCCGGGTGTTCGGGTACGACGCCTTCCGGGGCAGCCAGCAGGAGATCGTCGAGCATGTGATCGGCGGCGGAGACGCGCTGGTGCTGATGCCGACCGGCGGCGGCAAGTCGCTCTGCTACCAGATCCCGGCGCTGGTGCGCCGGGGCGTCGGGGTGGTCATCTCCCCGCTGATCGCGCTGATGCAGGACCAGGTGGACGCGCTGCGGGCGCTCGGCGTGCGGGCCGGATTCCTGAACTCCTCGCAGAGCCTGGACGAACGGCGGCTGGTGGAGGCCGAGTTCGCGGCCGGTGAGCTGGACCTGCTCTACCTGGCCCCGGAACGCCTGAAGGTGGACGCGACCTTCCGGCTGCTGCAGCGCGGCAGGATCGCGCTGTTCGCCATCGACGAGGCGCACTGTGTCGCCCAGTGGGGCCACGACTTCCGGCCGGACTACCTCACCCTGTCGGCGCTGCACGAGCACTGGCCCGAGGTGCCCCGGATCGCGCTGACCGCGACCGCCACCGAGACCACCCACGCCGAGATCACCTCCCGGCTCGGCCTGCAGGACGCACGGCACTTTGTGGCCAGCTTCGACCGGCCCAACATCCAGTACCGGATCGCGCCCAAGGACGAGCCGCGCAAGCAGCTGCTGCACCTCCTGCGCACCGAGCATGCCGGCGACGCCGGAATCGTCTACTGCCTGTCCCGCGCCTCGGTCGAGAAGACCGCCGCCTTCCTGGTCGAGCGCGGCATCGACGCGCTGCCGTACCACGCCGGGCTGGACACCCGGGTGCGGGCCGAGAACCAGTCCCGGTTCCTGCGCGAGGACGGTCTGGTGATGGTCGCCACCATCGCCTTCGGCATGGGCATCGACAAGCCGGACGTGCGCTTCGTCGCCCACCTGGACCTGCCCAAGTCGGTCGAGGGCTACTACCAGGAGACCGGCAGGGCCGGCCGGGACGGGCTGCCCTCCACCGCCTGGCTCGCCTACGGCCTGCAGGACGTGGTCCAGCAGCGCAAGATGATCGAGACCTCGGAGGGCGACCAGGCACACCGCCGCCGGCTCTCCGCCCACGTGGACGCGATGCTCGCGCTGTGCGAGACGGTCGAGTGCCGCCGGGTCCAACTGCTGGCGTACTTCGGGCAGAAGAGCGATCCCTGCGGCAACTGCGACACCTGCCTGACCCCGCCGGAGTCCTGGGACGGCACCGTCGCCGCGCAGAAGTTCCTGTCCACCGTGGTACGGCTGAAGCGCGAGCGCGGGCAGAAGTTCGGCGCCACCCAGATCGGCGACATCCTGATGGGCCGGAAGACCGCCAAGGTCATCCAGTTCGACCATGACGGGCTGAGCGTGTTCGGCGTCGGCGCCGAGCTGTCGGAGGCCGAATGGCGTTCGGTGGCACGGCAGTTGCTCGCCCAGGGACTGATCGCGGTGGAGGGCGAGTACGGGACGCTGGTGCTCACCGAGGAGAGCGGCGAAGTGCTGGGCGGACGCCGCACGGTGGCGCTGCGGCGCGAGCCGGAGAAGCCCGCGCGCGCCGCGAAGGCGGCCAAGTCCGGTGGCGGCAGCGGCCGCAGGGCCGCGCCGGTGGACCTGCCCGCCGAACTGCTGCCGGTCTTCGAGAGCCTGCGCGCCTGGCGGGCCGCCGCCGCGAAGGAGCAGGGCGTGCCCGCGTACGTGGTGTTCCACGACGCCACGCTGCGCGAGATCGCCGCCGGCGCTCCCACCACCCTGGAGCAGCTGTCCGCCGTCAACGGCGTCGGTGAGAACAAGCTCGCCACCTACGGCCGGCAGATCCTCGATCTGCTCGCCGGCAGGGCGGACACGGAGGCGTGAGCGGGACGGCGGCGGCGTCCCCGCCGCCGGTGCGGCGAGAAGGTCGTCGTCCTACGGACCGCTTCGTGGACGGCGGACGCCGGGGCGACGCGCCGCGTTCGGCGGAGGGTGGCACCGGGAGCGGCCGCGGCGGTGTTGGCTGGTGGGCGGCACCAGCCCAACCCGTCCAGCCCCGCCCGTCCAGGAGAAGGAGCCCCCGATGACCATCGCCCCCGAGAAGCTGTCCGAGCCGGCCGTCCGGTCCCTCGTCGCCGCGATCAACTCCGGCGACCGCGAGGCGTTCATGGCCCTGCTGGCGCCGGGCGCGACCATGTCCGACGACGGCTCGGACCGCGACCTGCCGGAGTGGATCGACCGCGAGATCTTCTCCTGCCACGGCCACATCGAGGTCCAGTCGGAGTCGCAGGGCGGACACGCGCTGACCGCGACCTTCCGCAACGACACCTGGGGCGAGATGCGCACCGCGTGGAAGTTCACCGTCACCGACGGCCGGATCAGCCGCTTCGAGACCGGCCAGGCCTGACCCGCCGGGACCGACTGCGCACCTGGCAGTTGCCACTTCCACGAGGGCCGTTACCCGGGCCCTCACCCGGCCGTTGCACCGCGCATGGATCGTGATGACGCCGCCCCTGACGACCGACCCCTCGCCGACGAGGTGGTGTGGGCCTGGCTGACCGGCTGCCCCGTTCGGGGCGGCACGGTCAAGCAGCAACTGGTCGCGCTGAACCGGATGTTCCAGGACGGCGTGCTGACCCTGGCCGAGTTCGCTCAGGCCGAGGCCCGGCTGGCCTCCGGCGCGCCGCGCCGGCTCACCCGCTGCCGCCCCCGGCAGCGGCCGAAGTCCGCCTGACCGTCTCCCCCGGGTGACCGGGCGCCCCGCCCTGGCGTGCGCCCCCGATCCGGACGACGAGGCCGGACGACGAGGCCAGGCGATGACGCACGGGCGACGACGCACGGGGGCGGGCCCCTTCCCCCGAGCGAATCGGGGGAAGGGGCCCGCCGTACTACCGGTCTGACGTCAGGAGGCGTTCAGGGCCGTGTCGTCCACGACGAAGCTGGTCTGCGCTCCGGACTTCTCCACGCCGGTGAACTTGAGGGTCACGTTCTGGCCGGCGAAGGAGTTGAGGTTGAACGAGTACTGGTTGTACCCGTTGCCCGC
>NZ_JBGCCS010000068.1:0-19183 GCF_041262645.1 Streptacidiphilus sp. EB129 | reverse complement strand
AAAAGATCTACCCCGACCCGCACACCCCCGACGAACTACCGCCCACCGCATAACCGTTGGCATGCGACCGTTACACCACTCCAAGGGACATGACCGCGGTACACACCCCGTTGCCTCGTTTCAACGCCAGACGACCGACTGCAATGGTCGTTGGTCGCGGACGGTCGCTGAGCGCTTGACCTACTGGTGGGGGCAACCCTGGTGGAAGTCATGAGCATGGCAAGGATGTCGAATCCCTCGAAGCAGAAGGAGGGAGTACGTCGATACCGGTGCCGTCTGCCCCGGTGATCGATTCCAGGTGATCGCTGCGGTGCTTCGCCGGCCGCATGCGCTCCTCCAGGGACCTACGGCGGGCACGTGTGGCAGCGGCGGCAGCCGCCTGCTGATCAGCTGCTTGACCGGGTGATCCGTCGCATCGCTGGCCAATAACCGAGGGTGGCACGGTGGGGACGGGCCGCGACGAGGCCCGCACTATCTGTATGCGCAGGGATGGCGGCTACGTGTGTGGGATGGGCACCAGGGCGGCTGGCGGTCGGGGGACACAGGGCCAGTGCTTGGCACACGACCATCGCTCCCGGCCACGTCATGCGGCCCGATCAACAATGGCACCCGGCCGCGCGGTAGATTGAGACCAGCGGCTGGAATCCGTCTGGCGCGCTGGCCGACACCAAGGGGCATCATGGGACCCCGCACACCACTGGCGTCCGGCCTCCACGGCTCGGGCCATCGTGGTCAGTGACCAGATGGCCGCCGTTCTGGCCCGGCTGCACCACCCCGACTGGACCGAGCAGGCCCAGCGCGGGGCTGTCGCGATGGGCGTGGACGGACTGTCGGTGACGTTGACCGCGCAGAGCGCCAGCCCGTCCGGTGAGCTGCTGTGGTTCTCCTCCACGCTGAGCCGCCGGTTTGAGGATCTCCAGTTCACCCTGGGCCACGGCCCGGCCGCCGAGGCCGCCCGCACCGGCTTGCCCGTCCTGGAACCGGACCTGCGTCTCGTCCGCGTACAGCGCTGGGACCTGCTACCTGCCGAAGCCGAGCTGTTGCCGGTGAGAGCTGTCTTCAGCTTCCCGCTGGTTCTCGGCGCCATCCAACTGGGAGCGCTGACCGCCGTGCGGGAGGCCGCCGGAGCCCTGACCGACTCGCAGACGCAGGACGCTCTGGCCCTGGCTGCCGCCCTGACCGCACGCTACCTGGATCACTGGGAACCGCCCCAGACACTCTCGCGCGCCGTGGTCCACCAGGCCGTGGGCATGCTCAGCGTCCAGCTCGCTCTGTCCCTGGCCGATTCCCTGTTGCGGCTGCGTGCCTACGCTTATCACAGCGGACGCCCTATCAGCGACGTCTCCCACGACATCGTCACCCGAAAGCTGCGCCTGCCGCCCAACGGCTCCAGCGCCGAGACCAACCACCGCCCCATCACGGAAGACAGGGACTGACCGACCATGACGTCCGTGCATCGACTCACCGAGGTTTTCGTGGAGGTCGCCGACTCCCTGACCGACGACTTCGACATCATCGACCTGCTGCAGCGACTGTCCGAACGGTGTGTGGAACTCCTGGACGTCTCCGCCGCCGGGATCCTGCTGGTGGACCAGCACGACGAACTGCAGATCCTGGCCGCCTCGGACGAGAACACCCGCCTGCTGGAACTCTTCGCCCTCCAGCACGACCAAGGACCCTGCATCGAGTGCTACCGCACCGGGCAGGCCCGCACCGACATCGACCTGACCACTCCCGCTGCCCAGAGCCAATGGCCCCACTTCACCGCCCGCGCCCGCCACGCCGGATTCGCCCGCACTCACGCCATCCCCCTGCGGCTGCGCCGCCGGGTGGTCGGTGCCCTCAACCTCTTCCACCAGGAGCCCGGAACCTTCACCTCAGCCGACCAGTCCCTGGCCCAGGCTCTGGCCGATATCGCCACCATCGCCATCCTCCAGCAGCGGACGCTGCAGCAGAGCCAGCTTGAACGGGTCCAGCTGCAGACCGCGCTGAATACCCGCATCATCGTCGAGCAGGCCAAGGGCATCCTCGCCGAACGCTGGCACACCAGCATCGACGAGGCCTTCGCCATCCTGCGTGACTACGCCCGCACCCACCAGGCACACATCACCGACCTCGCCCGTCAGATCATCGCCGGCGACATCGACACCGAGGCGATCCTGCGGGGAATGAGCATCTCGTCCCCCGGCACCGGTGCCACCCGCGACCAGGCCCACCCGACGCAGGGCGCCGCTCCTGGCCCCGAGCACGACTGAGCCCCGGCAGGCGGCGACGTCCCCTCGCACGGCAACGGCGAAACACCCCGTCGGCCCTGGCCCGGCTGCTGGCACCACGGCTGCCGGGCGCATACCGTGCTGCTCGAACGCGTGGTTCGGAGTCCAGCTCTACCGGCAGTCCGAGGACCAGGGCGATCACCTTACCCAAGGGATACTGAACAGCCAGTACCCCCTGTCCCGGATGGGAAGCAGCATGGCCAGTGGAACTGTGAAGTGGTTCAACGCCGAGAAGGGCTTCGGTTTCATCGAGCAGGACGGCGGCGGCGCCGATGTCTTCGCTCACTACACGAACATCAACGCCCAGGGCTTCCGTGAGCTCCAGGAGGGCCAGAAGGTCACGTTCGACGTGACGCAAGGCCAGAAGGGCCCGCAGGCGGAGAACATCGTCCCGGCCTGACCTGTACGTCAGCGGCGCCCGCGCACCGAACTGGTGCGGGGCGTCCTGACGCAAGCAACCAGGAGCTGTCGCCTCTTGGCCACGGGCGCCGTGTACAGCTCGTCGGTCAGGTCCCGTCCTCGATGCCCAACTCGCGCAGCACCCCATGGACATCGCTCAGCGCGGAGCTCTGGGACCCTCACCAGAGTGGCGAGCATCCGTCGGATTGTGTTGAGGCCTCACTCCGGCCATCTCCGCGCCGGTACTGCGACTGCTGCGAGAAGCAGGTCGCGACGATCCCCGTCGGCCGCGTCGAGGCCGCGTCGGGTCCGGGCTACGAGCTGCGGTATTGCCGGCCGTGCGTGGCCCTGTTCCTGCGGCGGGCGCACGTCGAAGACGACCCGGTCGTTTCGGCGCACGGTGCCGGACTTGGTGTTCGTCTGAGCCGTTGAGACTGCTGCCCGGGATGCGAACCACCTCCGGGCCCGGTCACTACTCGAGTTGACGCTAACCTCCCGCCTTCATCGGCCTGGAGAATCGAGCGATCCCATGCCGGGCTGGCTGGGCGGCCGGGGATGGAAGCAGACATATACGACATGGACCCGCCTGTCTCTCCGTCACCCGCCAAAGTTAGTAAGGTATCCGCATGACTGCGCCCTACAGCCCTGATCAAAGAGAAAAGGTAGTCTGCAAGCTGCCTCCTGCGCTGCGGTACGAACTGAAGGTCCGCGCCGCGCAGTTGTCCGTCGACATCAAGGATGCAGTGACGGAGGGAGTGCATGCCTGGCGTGCCCTCACCGAGCCGCTGCCGGTGGTCGACACGTCCGGGGGGACTCCGTTCTCCACCTACCTGCCGACCGGGATGGCCGCGGAGCTGAAGGCGACGTGCGCGGAGCGCGGCGTGCCTTTCGCGCAGGGCATCGCGCAGTCCATCCGCCTGTGGCTGGACGTCCACGCCGTGGTCAGCCGCAGCGGCGACCACAGCGGCTGCCGCCGCTACATCATGGCCAACCAGAAAGGCGGAGTCGGCAAAACGGCAGTGTCCGCCGGCGTTGCCCAGGCCTTGGCTGAGGCCGGATTCCGGGTCCTCATGGTGGACTTCGACCCCCAGTGCCACCTGACCAACCAACTCGACCAGGACCCGATCGTCTACGGCGAGCCGAGCCTGATGAAGTTCATGACAGGCGAGGGGAAGGGGGAGATCGCCGACCTGCTCGTCCCGATCGCCGACGAGATCTTCGGAGGTCGCCTGTATCTGCTCCCCTCGTGCAAGGACGCCTTCCTGCTGGACGCGAAACTCGCCACGACCCGCGAGATCCGCATCAAGGAGACCGCGCTCGAATCAGCGCTCAAGCCCCTTGAGGACCGCTTCGACTACATCGTCATCGACTGCCCGCCGAGCCTGGGCTACGCGATGGACAACGCCCTCTACTTCGCACGGACCCGCCCCAACGAGATCACAAGAGAGTCGGGCATGTTCATCGTGGTCCAGGCCGAGGACTCCTCCGCCGACGCGTTCGAACTGCTGCAGGAACAGGTCGACTCGCTGTCCGAGGACCTCGACATCGACATCCACCAGGCCGGCATCATCGTCAACCAGTACGACGCACGCCGCGGCTACGTCGCCACCTCGTCGCTGGACGCGTGGAAGGACCTCGGCGAGCCCCCTGTCGTGGCCGTCGTGCCCGACCTGGCCCCGCAACGCGAAGCAGTCCGCAACAAGCAGGCGCTCCTGGCCTACGCCCCCACCTCGGACCAGGCCGGCGCCATGCGTACCATCGCACGGGAGATCTCATGAGCGTCGCCGACCGTGTCGGCCAGGGCACCTCCTTCGGACGGGCGAAGAACGCCCGCCTCAGCGATCGCGGACGCGCCAAGAAGCTCGCCGAAGGCGCCATCCCCGAATACGAGTTGCAGCGCTTCCCGCTCGACCGGGTGTGTCCCTCCCCCTTGAATCCGCGCCGGAACTTCGGCTCACCGGAACAGCTGTCCGCTTTCGGTGAGGAACTGCGCAAGCGGCAGCTCGCCGCCTGCGTCGGCGTCTCACGGGAGCGATACCTCGAACACTTCCCCGAACACGACAGTCAGATCACCGAGACCGCCGAGATCGTCCTCCTCAACGGCGAGCGCCGCCTTCGCGCCGCCCTCCAGGTCGGACTCGAAACGCTCGACTTCGTCGTCCGGGACGACCTGGCAGCCAGCCGCAGCGAGTTCATCGACAACCTCCTCAAGGAGAACCTCGACCGCGAGGACTTCGACCTCATCGAGCGCGCCCGTGGCGTCCAGCAGCTCGTGGCCGAGTGCCGAGACCAGGTGGAGGCAGCCACACGGCTGCGCAGGGACAAGTCCTGGGTCAGCAACCAACTCATCCTGCTCACCCTCCCCGAGGAGACACAGCTGCTCCTCAGCACGGGCGAAATGCCCGAGCGGCACGGGCGTGTGCTGGCCCGTCAGCTCAAGCGGGAGCCCGGCCTCACCCACCCGGATCTGGTCGCCCGCTGGGAGGCCACAAAGACTCAGGAGGAACAGGAGAAGCAGGAACGCAAGACGCTGCTGCGTGAGGCCGCCGAGCGACAGCGCGGGTTGTCCATGGACAACCCGCGAGCCACTGTCGCCGCTCCTGCCGCTCCGGCAGCAGACGTCCTGCGGTTGTCCATGGACAACCGCAGCGGAGCGGAAACCGCACCCGACGCTCTGGCAGAGGTCCCCCAGTTGTCCATGGACAACTCCCAGGCCCCGTCCAGCAGCGAGGTCGCATCCTCGCCGACACCGTTCGGCGGCGCGCCGAGGAACGACGCACAGCCCAGCAAGCCCGTGGAGTTGTCCATGGACAACGCCACCCCCAACGGACTGGGCACTCCTGTCATCGCGGTCCCCGCGCTCAGCACCACGTCCCCAAGGCCGGCCCTCGGCGGGGTCACCCCGCAAGGCGGGTCCGCCGTACCGGCGCAGCAGCACGCGGGCACCCGGACCGAGCCCGCCGAACGCCACCTGCAGCCCGCTGAAGACCTGACGGCAGAAAACGTGCAGGAGTGGCTCGCCGTGGCAGAGCCCCAGGACACAGCCCGCGTCCTGATCGAGGCCCTGCCGCTGCATCGCCTGTTCGAGCTACTCAATCTGCTCAACCAGGTGGCCGCCGAGCTGCGCATCTCAGAGGGGGCCGACTGAGTAACCCCGATCCCACGTGAAGTCCGCCTCCAGCACCTCGGGGGCGGACTTCACGCTTTCACGGGTGCTGAGGTGATGCAGCTCCAGCTCGCCCACAGGCCGCTCACCGCACCGGATCGAGCCTCACTTGGACAACCGCAGCGACGCCAAGGTTGCTGCCAGCCACCGCGGCACACGCTTCGGAGTTGTCCATGGACAACTCCGAAGACTGCCGCCCTCCGGGTCTTCTTCGGATGCACCGCCGCTGCCACGGGGCGACATGCTGGGCGCGACGTGGCAGGACTGCGCCATCGACATCGGCGCCCGCCCCTGGCACCCGGGACGGGGGACTGGCGGGCCGTACGTGCTCTGCGTGCTGGAGCAGTTCTACTGCATATCTCCCACATAGATGTTCATTTAAACTTTGTCTATGGTAGAAAGTCGGTTATGGATGCCGCTAGTCGTTTGGACCTGACCTTGAGGTTGGTGCAGGGCTCTGACCGGGTCTCCGTGTCGGAGCTCTCCCAGCGCCTGGGTGTTTCGGAGATGACCGTGCGCAGGGACCTGGACGCGCTGGAGAGCCAGGGGCTGGTGCGCCGCGTGCACGGCGGGGCTGTCTCCACCCGCTCGCGGCCCGAGGACGCGGGATTCTCCGCGCGGGAGCCGTGGCAGGCCGCCACCAAGGACCGGCTGGGTGCGGCCGTGGCCGCGCTGGTCGAGCCGGGGTCGCGGGTGCTGCTGGATGCGGGGACCACGACAGCGCACGTCGCCGAGCACCTGGCCGCCCGGGCACCGCTGACGGTCGCCGTGCTGAGCATGCAGGCCGCGCAGTGCCTTGCGGACCGACCCGGGATCGACCTGCTTGTCGTCGGCGGCCGCTCCCGTCCCGGCGAGCGTTCCTTCGTCGGACCGCTGGCGCTGCGCACCCTGGAGTCCCTGGCCTTCGACTGCTTCGTGATGTCCATCGGGGGCGTGCACGCCGAATACGGCTGGTCGGAGTTCTCCCTGGACGACGCAGCCGTGAAGCAGGCCGGGCTCGCCCGGGCCGCGCACACGGTCGCGGTGGCAGACGCGACCAAGCTTGGTGTGCGCGCGTTCAGCCGCGTCGCCCCCCTCGACACGGTCCACCGCTTCGTCACCGACCGGGCCGCCGCCGACGGCGCCACTCACCCCAGCGGCCCCGAGACCCTGGACGCCCTGCGAGACGCGGGCGTCGACACCGTTCTGGCCTGAGCCCGTCCCCACCCCGTACCGAGGAGTGTTCCGTTGTGACCACCGTTCCGCGCTCACTGATGATTCTCGTCGCCGGCCCCTACCGATCGGGCACCGGCGACGACCCGCACAAACTCGAAGCCAATGTGCGGGCCATGCACCAGACCGCCCTCGACCTCTTCCGTGCCGGACACCTGCCCGTCACCGGCGAAGCGCTCGCCCTGCCGCTCCTGGAGACAGCCGGCAGCACCCACCCCGGCGACCCCCTGTTCCAGGAGATATTCCACCCCATCGCCGAGCAACTGCTCGCCCGCTGCGACGCGGTCCTGCGGATCGGCGGCCCCTCCCAGGGGGCGGACCGGATGGTCGCCCAGGCCGTCGCGCAGGGCAAGGACGTCTACACCAGCCCCGTCGACGTTCCGGCCGCCCGATGACCGCCGGAATCCACACCCCCGACCGACGAGGACGCACCGGCCTGGACCAGCACGGTCGCGATCTGACCGGCAACCCGCGCGTGCGGATCCGCGAGGTCGAGGTGCTCTCCTGCGACTGGTACGTCCTGCGTAAGACCACCTTCGACTACCAGCACTCCGATGGACACATCAGCCAGGAGCAGCGCGAAACCTACGACCGCGGCGACGGGGCGACCATCCTGCTCCACAACACGGACCGGCGCACCGTGCTGCTGACCCGTCAGTTCCGGTTGCCGGCCTACGTCAACGGGCACCCCGACGGCATGCTCCTGGAAACCGCCGCGGGGCTCCTCGACGGCGACAGCCCGGAAGAGGCAATCCGGCGCGAGGCCGTCGAAGAGACCGGGCACATCATCGGTACCCCCGAACACGCCTTCGACGTGTACATGAGCCCTGGCTCCGTCACCGAGCGCCTGCACTTCTATGCGGCACCCTACGACCCGGCGGACAACCCTGTCGGCGCGAGCGGAATCGCCACCGAGGGCGAGGACATCACCACCGTCGAACTTCCCTTCGCCCAGGCACTCGACATGGTCCGCAACGGCACGATCGCCGACGCCAAAACCATCATGCTGCTCCAATGGGCTGCCCTGGACGGCCCGTTCCGGCAGACCATCCCGCACCCCGTGTCGATTCAGGATCCGGGCGGGGCGGGGCCGGCGCCGTTCTCCAGGTAGAGCGTCATCCCGGCAGTCGGACGAAGCCGTCAATGACAAGGAGGACCGGTCTGGGGAACGTCCCTCATGCGCTGGAGGGCAATGAGGGGCGCTTGGTGGAACGGGTCGGCACCTGAGCGCGGGACCGCCGCCACGGCCGCCGGTCTCCTGGCGCTGGTGTCCTCCGAGGTGCGGCGAAGCTCGCGCGGTTCCTCGGTTCGGTGAATTCCCAAGCATCTGGGGAAGTTTGAGAGCGACTCCGAGGAGATCGTGTCATCAGCTCGAAGATCCACACTCTGAGTGAGCAGTTCATTACATTTGGCTATTGTCTGGAAGTGGAGGCCTGCGCACCTGGCCGGGCCGGTGGGAACTCCCGTGCATTGCTTGCCCAATTGCTGATGACAGCGGTGCGGACCGTTGGGGCGAGAGCAGTCGCACATCCATGAGAAGGACCCGAGTAGAGGTGGTAGTCATGGCACAGGAAGCCAGGATCGACGTTGAGTTGACGGCGAAGCGACCCAAGGGGCAGCCGTCGACCGAGGGATGGGCGGCACTCGCCGAGACCTTGGAACCGGGAATCTGGTTCGCGACCCCGTCACGCGCACTCCACTCCCAGCGCCGGAAACCGAAGGTCTGGAATCTACGGTCCGCTCGACCGTACCGCGACGAGGTGGCGACCGGCATGGCAGCGGTCTACTACGCCAACGGGCGCAAGAATCTGGTGCGCCCGTTCATCTTCGCGGACGGGTTCAACTACGGCCCCAGTGACCTGCCGGGTCTGTGGGATCACTTGAACGCACCCTACCCGGGCGGAGAGAAGGGCTTCCTGGACCAACTGCTCGACGCGGGCATCGACGTCATTCTGGTCGGTTTCGAAGAGCGGCACACCTACATCCAGGCCAATGCCGGCGTGGTGATCAGCGCAATCCACCAGGCCATCGCGGAACGCCAGGGCGACGCCCAACTCATCGTGGGCGGGGTGAGCATGGGAGGCATGATCACCCGCTATGCCCTCGCCGAGATGGAGCACCACGGCCAGGACCACCAGACCGGGACCTACCTCTCCTGGGACTCCCCGCACAACGGGGCCTGGATCCCGCTGGTACTCCAGCAGATGGCCTACTTCTTCGAGGACTTCCCCGCCGGCGACCCCGACGCGCCCAAGCGGGCCGAGCTGATCAGGAGTCCCGCTGCGCAACAGTTGCTCTGGGCCTGGGTCGAGAACGCCAAGTACTCCGGCCAGGTCGCCACTTCCAGCGAGCTGCGCAAGCAGTTCCTGGCAGAACTGGAGGAGTACGGCCAGTTCCCGGCGCTGCCCCGCAAGCTGGGCGTGGCCAACGGCACCGGCAACGGCATCGGCCGCGATCTGCCGCCCGGTGAGACCGTGTTCGATTGGCAGCTGCCGCTGATCGCCGCCGCGACCGCCCGCTTCCAGCCCGATGGAGGTGAGCGCCGGCCGATCGGCGAGATGAAGGCCCTGGGTCAGGTGCGGCGGGGCACCACCTCGTACGTTCCGGCCCTCGACGGCGCGCCCGGTGGAGGCCTCGACTCCTTCGGTCTGATCGCGGACGCGCTCAGGGCGGAGATCCCGCCGGAGTACCGCAGCGGCTGCTTCGTCCCTTCGGTGAGCGCGGTCGCGCTGGACTACGACCCGGTGATGTGGAACGTCGACCCCTATGAGCCCATCGAGTCGCTGCCGGCCGAGAAGAGCCGGCTCGACGAGTTCAAGTGCGAGACTGAGAACACCGAGCACAGCCAGGTGACCCGGACGTTGGTCGACTGGATCCTGGAGCGGCTCATCGACTGACTCTGCTTCTCCCGGGGCCGCCGTCCATGGAATCCCTGCCTCGTTCATCCAGTACGGACTGAGGCAGGCCATGGCGCGGTCGTGCTCGTGCGAGATGATGGCGGCCTTCTTCCAATGGTGTGCAGATGGGGGCCTCTCGCGATGGACGTACCCGCCACGCAGCTCGGCAGCACGAGCGGCGCTCCAGTGAGGCGGCCGGCGGCGTGGCGGCTCGCAGCGGCAGCGGCACGGGTGAGGGCGGCCTGATGGACAGGCGGGAACCCAGCGCGGGAGCAGTCGACCTCGACGCGCTGTCCGAGCGGCAGCGGGACGCGCTCGGCGAGATCCGGCGCCTTGAGGACCAGGGGCTGACCGCTGCACGCCAGCCCGGCGGGATTCACCTGGCCACGGTGAAGGCCCTGCAGGCACTCGGCCTGGCCGTGATCGAAGAGCACCCGGAGCGGGACCGCAAGGGCCGCCGGTGGCGGGCAAGGCTCACCGACGCCGGACAGCGCGCCACCGACCCGCTGCGGCCACAGCGGCCGCGCGGGGCCGAGGCCCCCCGTCGGTACGCGACATGCAGCCCCGATGCCCAGTGACACCGTGATGACGGGGGAGTCGGGGTTCGAGGCGCGAACGGGGCACGAGCACGGAGAGGTGTTCGACGACACGCGGCAGCAGCAGGTCCTCCAAGCATGGAAGTCGCTGCGTCAGATCCGCTGCCTGACCCTGCCCGAACACCCGCAGCTGCCTGCGGAGTGGGAGAAGAACCGCCCCCTGCAAGCCATCGGCCTGGCCCTCGAAGCAGGCGGCACCGCGTTCTGCGCTTTGGACGAGCACGGAGCCGTCCAGCACACCGGGGTCCAGCTCACCTTGGACAGCCCGACCGTGGTGCGGGTGGTGTGGCGGCACCGCAGAGGGGAGCGGCCCAGCGACGCCGGCGACGTAGCGCTCGGACGCTGCGTGGGGGTCCTCGCGCAGGCGGGTTGGGACGCGCTGCTCTACCGTGCGGGGCGCACTCGCTACGTCATTGTCCAGCCTGGCCTGGACGGTTGAAGGCACAGGTCAGGCCTGGTTTGGGTGAACTCGTGCCTGCGCTCCGCTTGGGTGGCTCGGTGCGGAGCGAGTGGGGGGCAGGCACGTGCGCCCAAGCGGCGTACCGGCGTACTGGCCGTTTCCGTGAGCGCGGTGGTTCGATCTGGCGTGCCTTCCTGCGGTGGATGTTGTCTACTGAAATGAAGGCTGCCTCTTGTCTGATCGAGGCAGGAGAACAGTGCTGTAGGGTCGTTCCCCTTCCCGCGAGCCGGGACGCGGCCCCCACGACCGGGCCGAGAGACCCCCGGACGAGAGCCTTGCCGGCCCGATCACCGCCTGCCGAGACACCGCTGCCAGCCACGGACTTTGAAGGCCCCAACAGGAACGGTCCGGGTTCGCCGATTGCGGCGCGGCCTACCACGTGGTCCGCGCGCCGATGCTCCGCGCGTGGACGCGAAGGAGGACGGTTTGCATGGCACGATTGCGGCTCCTGGTGGTCGGCTACCTGGTCTGCGTCGCCGTGGCCACGGTCCTCTATCTACTCCTACCGGGCTGGCACACGGTCACCTGGGCGGTGATCGGGTTCAGCAGCGTGGCCGCGATCCTGGTGGGGGTTCGCCTTCACCGGCCCTCGCACCGTCTGCCCTGGTTGCTGCTGGCCGGCGCGAACTTCGCCTTCACCGCCGGTGACACGACGTACAACGTCCTGCAGAGCGTGACCGGTGAGCAGAATCCGTTCCCCTCGCTCGCAGACGCGTTCTATCTGACCACGTATCCGCTGTTCGCCGCCGGGCTGTTCCTGTTCATCCGCTACCGTGCGGTCGACCAGCGCGACTGGGGCAGCCTGCTGGACGCGCTGACCCTCACCTCCGGTCTGGCCCTGCTGTCGTGGATCTATCTGATCCAACCCAACACGCAGGCGTCCGGAACGACTTGGCTGGCCAAGGCGATCTCGATCGCCTACCCGCTCGGTGACGTGCTGATGCTGGCGATGCTCGCACGGCTGCTCGTGGCCGGCAGCACCCGCACGCGTGCGATCCAACTGCTCACGATCGGCACCCTGGGGATCCTGTTCTCCGATGTCCTGTACGGGTGGTACCAGGTCAACGGCGCCTGGCAGGTCGGCACCCCGATGGATCTGGGCTGGGTGGTCTTCTACACCGCCTGGGGGCTTTCAGCACTGGCTCCCTCCATGGTGGGCCTGACCGAACCGGTACCCCGCCGGGGAGTGGGGATCGCCGGCCGGCGGCTCGGCCTGCTCGCCCTGGCGTCGCTGATCGCGCCCGGCATGCTGCTGTACGAGACCGGCGGGGGAGATGTCCGCGACGCGGGCGTCATCGCGGTCTTCTCCGCCGTCCTGTTCCTGCTGGTGCTCGCCCGGCTGTCCGGCATGGTCTCCACCCATCGGCGGGCGGTGCTCCGCGAGCGGGCGCTGCGCGTGTCAGCCGCCTCCCTGGTGGCGGCCGTCAGCGTGGAGGAGATCGCAGGCCTGGTCCGCGGCGCGGCAGCGACGTTGCTGTGGCCGGACACACGGCACGAGGCCGTGCTGGCACTCGGCGACGCCAAGGAGCTGCAGCCGGTACGCGGCACGCAGGACCCGCCACCGGACTGGCGGATCACCCGCACGCAGCAACTGTCCGGCGATTGGCTGCGGTCGTTGCAGGACGGTAAGTCGCAGGTGGTGGGCGTGGGTGAGCTGGTGGGTGCAGCGGGCGCCGACGGATTCGACCCGCCGACCGCGGTGGTGTGCCCGTTGATCCTTGAGGACCGCCCTACGGGAGAGTCGCTGTTCGGGGCTCTGCTCGTGACCGGACCGCAGCGACAGCTCGAGGAGTTCCGCAGCGTCCTGGAGACCCTCGCCTCGCAGGTCGCCCTGGCCGTGGAACGGATCCGGCTGTCCAAGGAAATCGTCCGCCGCGACAGCGAGGCGTACTTCCGGGCACTGATCCACAACGCCTCCGACGTGATCCTGATCCTGGACGACGACAACACCGTGCGCTACGCCAGTCCCTCGGCCGAGGCGATGTTCGGTCCGCAGCCCCCGAACGCGGTCAGGAGGCTCGCCGACCTGGTCCACCCCGACGACGCCGAACGCTCGGCCCGCGCCCTGGCCCGGATGCGGGAGCACGACCGAGAGCAGGACCTGCGCGAGGACTGGCAGTTCCTGCGCCAGGACGGCCACCGCGTCGAGGTGGAGGTGAGGTGCAGCAACCTGCGGCACGACCGCAGCGTGCGCGGACTGGTCCTGACCCTGCGAGACGTGACCGACCAGCGGAAGCTGGAACGCGAGCTGACCCATCGGGCCTTCCACGACTCACTGACCGGCCTGCCCAACCGGATCCTGCTGCTGAACCGCATCGAGCACGCACTCGCCCCCCAGAGCCGGGAGCGGGATCACAACCTGGTCAGCGCGCTGTTCATCGACCTGGACGACTTCAAAATCGTCAACGACACGCTGGGCCACACCGTCGGCGACCAACTCCTGGTCGCCGCCGCACGACGGCTCTCGGGCACCTTGCGGGCAGGGGACATGGCAGCGCGGCTGGGCGGCGACGAGTTCGCGGTCCTCGTCGAGGGCGTCGGCACGCCTGCGGAGGTGGACGAGATCGCCAATCACATCGTGGCGACCCTCTCCCAGCCCTTCCGGATCCAGGGCGAGACCATCAGCGTGTCGGCGAGCGTGGGCATCGCCAGCGCACTGGACAGCTCCGACGGGGATGAACTGCTGGGCCACGCGGACTTGGCCCTGTACGCGGCCAAGGCGGGCGGCAAGCGGCAGTGGCGGCGCTACCAGCCGATCCTGCACAGCGGCATGGTCGAGCGTCACGAACTGCGGACCAGTCTGGACAACGCGATCGCCGAAGAGGAGTTCACGCTGCTGTACCAGCCCATCGTGGAGATAGCGAGCGGCGCGATCACCGGCTTCGAGGCATTGGCCAGGTGGCCGCACGCGAGGCTGGGCCTGGTGCTGCCCGAGCACTTCATCGCGCTGGCCGAGGAGACCGGGCAGATCATGCCGCTCGGCGCCTGGATCCTGGAGCGGGCCGCCGCCGACACCGCGCACTGGCAGCACGCGGTGCCCCGGCCGGTGCCGCTGGACATCAACGTGAACGTCTCGGCCCGCCAGTTCCGCGACCCCCGGTTCGTGGACGCGGTGCGCCACGTCCTGGACGAGTCGGGCCTGGCTCCGGGGTCCCTGGTCCTGGAACTGACCGAGACCGTGCTGATGCGTCAGAGCGACCAGGTTCGCACCGACATGAGGACGCTGAAGGACCTGGGCGTGCGCATCGCCATCGACGACTTCGGTACCGGATTCTCCTCGCTCGGCTACCTGCGGGACTACCCCATCGACCTCCTCAAAGTCGACAAATCGTTCGTTGACGGGATCCTCGTCGACGAGCAGCAGGTCGCCCTGGTGGAGGGCATCATCCGGATCGCCAGAACACTGGGCATGAAGGTGATCGCCGAGGGCATCGAGGAGCCCGGGCAGCAGGCCAGGCTCGCAGACATGGGCTGCGAGTTCGGGCAGGGGTTCCTGTTCTCGCCACCGGTGGGCGCCGACGTCGGCGAGCAGCTGTTGCGGCAGGAGGGCGAGATCCGCCGCCCCAAGGCCGCCGCCGCACCGCGGCACCGCATGACGGGCCCGGAAGCAGCCGCAGGACTGGACGATGCCCCCGCCAAGGGCCCACAGCAGAGCCGGCGAGGCCCAATCACGCCCCCACCACCCAGCACGGCCGTCCCCGCCCCACAGGCGAAGAAGGAGCAAGACATGTCCGAAGTATCGAAATCAGTCACCCTCCTGCGCCGCGACACCCGCTGGGGCGACCTGGACCGGCTGCGCCAGACCAACCCCATGTGCGACGCGGTCATCGACGAGGTACGCGGCCGCCAGATCAGGATCGGCGACCACTGGCTCACCGACTTCGCCTCGTGCAACTACCTCGGCTTCGACCTGGACCCCGAGATCATGGCCTCGATCGAGCCGCAGATCCAGCGCTGGGGCATCCACCCGAGCTGGTCCCGGCTGCTGGGCAGCCCCCGGCTCTACCCGCAGATCGAAGAACAGCTGACCGAACTGCTCGGCGCACCGGACACCCTGGTGCTGCCGACCATCACCCTGATCCACTCCTCCGTGATCCCGGCGATCGCCGGAGCCGGCAGCATCTTCGTCGACTCCGCCGCCCACCGGACCGTCTACGACGGCTGCATGATCGCCCGCGGCCAGGGCGCGACCGTGGACCGCTGCCACGTCGAAGACCTGGACGACCTCGAAGCACGGCTGCGCGCCACCCCGGCCGACCAGCGACGCATGGTGTGCGTCGACGGAGCCAACAGCATGTCGGGCAATCTGACGGACCTGCCCGCGCTGGCCCGCCTGTGCCGCGTCAACGACGCGCTGCTCTACGTCGACGACGCCCACGGCTTCGGCATCATCGGCGAACGCAGCCCCGCCGAACCGTGCCCCTACGGCACCCGGGGCAACAGCATCGTCCGTCACTTCAACGAACCCTACGACAGCATCATCCTCGTGGGCGGATTCTCGAAGGCGTACTCGTCGCTGCTGGCCTTCATCGCCCTGCCCACCTGGCTCAAGGACCACCTCAAGGTCGCCGCCGCCCCCTACCTCTACTCCGGGCCCTCACCCATCGCGTCACTCGCCACCACCCTGGCAGGCTTCGAGGTCAACGCCCGCCGGGGCGACGCGCTGCGCGCTGACCTGTGGCGCATGTCCACCCGAGTCCTGGAACACCTGGCCGCACTCGGGGTCCGCACCCCCAACACCAGCGGGCTGCCCATCATCGAGATCCCGCTGCTCGACAGCGCCGACCTCGACGCTGTCGGCAGGTTCCTGTGGCACCACGGTGTCTACGTCACCCTGGCGGCCTATCCGCTGGTCCCGCACGACCGGGTGGGGTTCCGGATCCAGATCACCGCCGCCAACACCGACGAGGAGATCGAGCAACTCAACGCCACCCTGACGGCGCTGGCCCAGCAGTTCGAGCTCCAACCGCGGGTCTGAGTGCGCACCATCGACGAGACCGGCCACAGGCGGCGGGTGCAGCTCCTCGCACCACTGGCTCACCGGGACTTCCGGATCCTGTGGCTGGGAATGAGCACCTCGCTGCTCGGCGACGGCGTGCTCCTGGTCGCTCTCGCCTGGCAGGTCTACACGCTGACCGGCTCGCCGGGCGGGATGTCCGCGGTCGGCGTGGCACTGGCCGCCCCCCAGTTCGCCCTGGTCCTCCTGGGAGGAGTCGCCAGCGACCGGCTGGACCGGCGCCGGGTCATGATCGCCAGCGATCTGGTGCGCGGTGCCTGCCTGGCGGTTCTGTCCGCGCTCGCGCTCACCGGAGAACTGCGCCTGTGGCAGCTGATCGCGGTGGCTGCGGTGTACGGGGGCGCCAGCGGGTTCTTCCCCCCGGCCTTCGAAGCGATCGTGCCCACCCTGGTACCCGCTCACCAACTGGTCGAGGCCAACGCCCTGGACCAGTTCGTGCGCACCGCGGCGCTGCAGATCGGCGGGACCGCCGTCGGAGGCCTGCTCGTCGCTGCGGCCGGCCCCGGCGGAGCCTTCGCCTTCGACGCGCTGACCTTCCTCTTCTCGGTGAGCTGCGTGCTGAGGATCCGGCCCCTGCCGGCTTCCGGGCCGGACCGCAAGCCCTCGGTGTGGGCGGACCTCCGCGCCGGCATTCGCTACGTCCGCAGCCAGACCTGGCTGTGGGGCACCCTGGCCTCCGCCGCGCTGGCGTACCTGCTCTTCCTCGGCCCCACCGAGGTCCTGCTGCCCTACGTGGTCAAGCAACTGCTGCACGGCTCCGCCACGGAGCTTGGAGCGGTACTCGCCTGCGGAGGCGCGACCGCCGTCCTGACCGCCCTGCTCATCGGCCAGACAGGCCTGCCCCGCCGCTTCATCACCTTCATGTACACCACCTGGACCCTCGCCACCCTCGCCGTCGCCGGCTACGGCCTGGCCACCAGCTCCTGGCAACTCGCTCTCGTCTGCGCGGCCGTCAACGGCCTGGAGACCGCCGGAATCGTCGCCTGGGGCACCGCCAAGCAGCGCCTGGTACCAGCCCGGCTCCTGGGTCGGGTCTCCAGCGTCGACTGGTTCGTCTCGATCTCACTCGTGCCACTGTCCTACGCCCTCACCGCGCCCGTCGCCGCAGCCATCGGCGCCCGCCGGACACTCATCGGCGCCGGCACCATCGGCTCCGCACTCACCCTGGCCTTTCTCTTCCTGCCAGGCATGCGCACCGTGGAACGCGACCCGCCAGCGCACACCCCGGCCTCCCGCGGCCAGTCCCCTCAACAACGGCAGGAAGCACCTCCATGAACCCGACCCCGAAGCACCCGCGCGGGCCGCTGCGCAACGATGACGTGGACTGGGACCTGTGGCCGGTACAGGACTACCTCGCCGAGAACTACCGTGAACTGCACACCTGCGACGCCCAGGTCATCCGGCACCACGCCGCCCTCTACCGGCGGCTGCCCCCCGGCTCGGTCACCCGGTCACTGGAGTTCGGAGCCGGCCCCAACCTCTACCCCCTGATGCTCGCCGCCGCGGTCAGCTGCCGCATCCATGCCGTCGAGTCCAGCGCCGCCAGCGTCGACTACCTGATCCGGCAGCTCACCGACGGCCCCGACAAGAGCTGGCAGACGTTCTACACCCTGTGCCGCGACCTCCAACCAGCTCTGCCCACCACCCTGTCCGAGGCGTTGTCACACGTCCAGAGCCTGCACGGCGACGTCCGGGACGTGCCCGAGGGGACCTACGACCTCGCCTCCATGAACTTCGTGGCCGAGAGCATCACCGAGGACATTGAGGAGTTCACCACGCTCTGCCACACCTTCATCCGCTCCGTGCGGCCCGGCGGCCTCCTGGTCGCCGCATTCATGGAGAACATGCCCCGCTACCGCGTGGGTTCAGGGCCGGTGTGGCCCGGCTGCCCCATCGACGCACACGCAGTCCGCATCGTGTTCCAACCGCACACCGACCATCTCGCAGTCACCCGCATCGACAGCGACCCCACACTGCCCGACTACGGCGACACCGGCATGGTGCTGCTCCAGGCGACGCGCACCGCGCACGGCCTGGACTCTGCAGGTCGCGAACGCTAACCCGCGCCCCGGGGCCACCGGCCCGCTCCTGGGGGACTCCGCAGCCTAACCGGGAGCCGAACGGCGGCAGCGGGGCATGACGAAGGCCCCGGGCTCGGTGAGCTCGGGGCGTTCGCCGAAACCATCCCGGACCTAGCAGGATAAGGAGTGACGACCCGTTCACCCGAGTGCATTCCCGACCAGCGGGAAGGGCGTCGCGTCGTCGATCTCACTTCCAGGTGCATCCCGAACAGGCAGGAAGGCGATACAACAGCAGCCCGTTGACCGGGTCTGCTCCTCACGCGGGGCGGAGTGGGACGACTGTACGACGGACACGGTCGCGCACCGGCGGAGCCCGCCTCGCCCGGCGTGTCGGGAAAAGTGGGGAAATCACCTGAGCGGCTTGCGAATTGACGATCCGTCTGACGCCGGGGCCGGTGAACCGGTTCCTGTCCAGGCGCTGCTGGAGCACGGCGATCTTCACTGCTCCGTTCGCCGTTGAGGCACGAGGGTCCCCGCGTTCGCGCGGTAGCCAGGTCACGCCCGGTCGCGCGAGGAGCGCTCGCCCGATTGCATGAATATCGGATGAGATGGGACGTCTTGTCCTGGATGCGGGAAGAACTGACGAGGAATCACCTGGGGCGCCGCGCCGGTGTCGCCTCGACAGCGATGGAGGAAAAATGAAGCTGATGCGTAACGCCCTGGTGGCTGCGGTAGCCGCAATGGCCGTGGCAGGCGTCGTCGCCCCGGTCACCGCCCAGGCAGCCGTCCCGCGTACCGTGGCCGCGGTCCAAGCCGACGACGGTCACCGTCACGAATGCTGCCGTGACCGTGACCGCGGCGGGAACGACTGGCTCCGGGACGACCGCTGCCGTGACCGTGACCGGGGCGACTGGTGCCGTGACCGTGACCACCACGGCGTCGAGGCGGGTGGAGGCGGCATGGCCGCCCTCGTTGCCCGCCTCAGTCGGCACATCGGTGGCTGACAGGCACGTCCGTGGTGGTGGGCGCCCCCACCCGCCCCCCCCCCCGGGTGGGTGGGTGGGGCGGCGCGCGCGCGCGCCGGGCGGGGTGTAGCGTGGGGGGGGGGCCGGCTAAAAAGGGAACCCGCCCCCGCCCCCCCG